>NZ_JBYISA010000005.1:0-325343 GCF_057708345.1 Streptomyces sp. bgisy130 | reverse complement strand
GAGGCCCGCGCCCCGGTCCAGCGCCCGCTGCCGGATCAGGCCGATCACCGTCAGCACCACGCCGAACCCGCCGGTGAACAGCAGCTGAATGCGCTGGTTCTCATCGCGCAGCATCAGCAGCAGCACGGCGACGATGCCCGCCAGCGCCACCCAGGTCAGGACCGGGAAGGCCCACATCTTCACCACGAGCTTCTCGGGCGCCTCGCGCTCCAGCGTCCGGCGCATCCGCAGCTGGGCGGTGGCGATGAAGCCCCACACCACCAGGACGGCCGCGCCGACCATGTTCAGCAGCCACTGGAAGAGCGTGTCCGGCCACAGGAAGCTCAGCAGCACCGCGACGAAGCCGAAGGCGGCGCACAGCAGGACCGCGCGGCGCGGCACGCCCCCGCTGACCTTGCCGAGGAAGGCCGGGCCCTGGCCGCGGGAGATGAGCGAGTACGCCATCCGCGAGGAGCCGTAGAGGTTGGCGTTCACCGCGGAGAGCAGCGCGACCAGGATGACGACGTTCATGACCTGGCCGGCCGCCGGGATCTTGAGGTAGTCCAGGACCGCCACGTACGGGCCGCTCTTGGCGATGGAGGGCGCGCTCCAGGGGATGACCGTGACGATGATGGCCATCGAGCCGACGTAGAAGAGGGCGATCCGCCACATCGCGGTGCGCACCGCGCCGGCCACCCCGCGGACCGGGTCCTTGGACTCGGCGGCCGCGATGGTCACCGTCTCCAGACCGCCGTAGGCGAACACCGAGGCCAGCAGACCGACCATCAGGCCGTCGACGCCCTTGGGCAGGAAGCCGCCGTCACCGGTCAGATGCGTGGTGCCGGGCGCGGAGGTGCCGGGCAGCAGGCCGAAGATGGCCAGCACGCCCAGGACCAGGAAGATGCCGATCGCCGCGACCTTCAGGGCGGCGAACCAGAACTCGAACTCACCGAAGTTGCTGACCGCGGCGAGATTGGTCCCGGTGAAGATCACCATGAAGAGCAGGACCCACATCCAGGGCTCGGAGCCCGGGAACCACTGGACCATCACATCCGCGGCGCCCATCGCCTCGGCGGCCACCGCCACACACAGCAGCGCGGTGAACATCCAGCCGACCGTGAACCCGGCCCAGGAGCCTATGGAGCGCTCGGCGTGCACGGAGAAGGAGCCGGAGGCCGGATTGGCCGCGGCCATCTCGCCGAGCATCCGCATGATCAGCATGACCAGGGCGCCGGAGACGGCGTAGGCCAGCACGATCGACGGGCCGGCCGCCGCGATGCCCTCGCGCGAGCCGACGAACAGGCCCGCGCCGATCACCCCGCCCAGGGCGATCATCGAGAGGTGGCGCTGCTTGAGTCCGTTGGACAGCGTGGAGCCGCTGTCGGGGCCCGCGCCCTGACCCGCGTCGGTCTGCTCGCGCGCGGGGGCGGCGGACGAGGGTGTCCGATTCATGTCGTACCTGTCCCAGTAGGTGAGAGCGGAGCAAGGCGATACTGCGTTCTCCCGGGGCCGCGACCGGTGCGACGGTGCTGCCGGGCCCCCAAGACCCCCGCCGGGGCAGCAGGTCGCGAAGGGCCTGCCGACGGCACAACTCCGGGGTCCTCGGCAAAGCGGGCCCAGTTTGAGCGCCGGTGTCCGCTCAGGGCAACAGTTGTGCAGCGAATGTTCGGTATTCAGACGTGATCGTGACGGTGTGTGTCTGATTCATCGTCGGATACGACACGGTGTGACCGCCGACACCGGGGAGTTCAGCGCCGGGCGCGGCGCGCGCGGAGTTCCCGGACGCCCGCGACGAGCAGCACCGCGCCGGTCGCCCCGGCCGACCACAGCAGCTGTGGCCGGGCCGTGTCGTCGGTCAGCATCAGCACCAGCACGCCGGCCATGGCGAGCAGCGCCGCCCAGGTCAGGTACGGGAACGCCCACATCCGCAGGGTCAGCGTCCCAGGGTTCTCGCGTTCGATACGCGGACGCAGCCGCAGCTGGGAGACCGCGATCAGCCCCCACACGAACAGCAGCACCGCGCCGACCGCGTTGAGCATGTACAGGAAGACCGAATCCGGCCACTTCAGATTCAGCAGCACGGAAACGAACCCGAAGGCCACCGACGCCAGCACGGCCCGGCGCGGCACCCCTCCGCCGGACACCTTCAGCAGCGCCCGCGGCGCCTCGCCGCGCTCGGCGAGCGAGAACACCATCCGCGAGGAGCCGTAGAGGTTGGCGTTCAGCGCGGAGAGCAGCGCCACGAACACCACGATGTTCATGATCTGGCCGGCGCCCGGCACCCCGATGCCGTCCAGCACCGCGACATACGGGCTCTTGCCCGGCTGCATCGACGACCAGGGCAGCAGCGTCACGATCACCAGCATCGAGCCGACGTAGAAGAACAGGATCCGCCACACCGCGCTGCGCACCGCCCGGCCCACCGCACGCGCCGGATCGTCCGACTCGGCCGCGGCGATGGTGACGACCTCCAGGCCGCCGAACGCGAACACCACCGCGAGGACACCGGAGATCACCCCGCCCCAGCCGTGGGGCAGCAGACCGCCGTGCCCGGTGAGGTTCGCCAGGCCGACCGGCTCGGTGTCGGGCAGCACGCCGAAGACCGCCAGCAGGCTCAGCGCCAGGAACAGCACGATCGCGGTGACCTTCAGCGCCGCGAACCAGAACTCGAACTCACCGAAGTTCTTCACCGCGGACAGGTTGGCGACGGTGAAGACGACCATGAAGAGCAGCACCCAGCCCCACTGCGGCACCGCCGGCACCCAGCCGTGGGCGATCTGCGCCGCCCCGGTGGCCTCCACGGCGAGCACCACGACCAGCAGGAACCAGTACAGCCAGCCCACACTGAACCCGGCCCAGCGCCCCAGCGCCCGCTCCGCATGCACCGAGAACGCACCGGAAGCCGGTATCGCCGCCGACATCTCGCCGAGCATCCGCATGACCAGCGTCGCCAGCGCGCCCGCGATCAGATACGACAGCACGATCCCCGGTCCGGCCACCGCGATCCCGGCGCCGGAGCCCACGAACAGGCCCGCGCCGATCACCCCGCCCAGGCCCAGCATCGTCAGATGGCGCTGCTTGAGCCCCGCGGACAGCGGCTCTTTCGCGCCGGTGCCCGCACCGAGGGCGGGCTCACCGGCTTGGGTCGTTGCGTCGTGCATGGACTCGTACTCTCGCAAGGGCCGGGGCGGCGGGGGCCGCCGGCGCGTTTTGGGGGAACTCCACAGGTCACCGCGGGGCGGACCCAGTGTCGCCGCACCCCGCGCGCTACCACAAAACCGGCCTCACGACGCGGTCCCGGCCGTGATGAGCATCACGTGACCTGCAAAGACGTCACGCGCCCCAACAGACCCGGGCAGGGTGGGAGTTGTTCGGAACTCTCCAAGCGGGCCGGTACGGCTTTGTCGCCGCTACACGATGATCGCCGGCCGCCCGCTGGACTAACGTCATCGCGTCCCGTCCCATATCCGTCCTCACACTCGCGGAGTCCCGATGAGCATTGCCGCTCTGAACCGTCCCGGCACGGTCCTCGCCGATCTGCTGCCGGCCGCCACCGCCTCCCGCGCCCGCGTCCGCGACGCCGCGCTGGTGCTCGGCGGAGCCGCGCTCACCGGCATCGCGGCCCAGATCGCCGTCCCGGTCCCCGGCTCCCCGGTCCCGGTCACCGGCCAGACCTTCGCCGCCCTGCTGGTCGGCGCCTCCCTCGGGGCGGGCCGCGGTCTGCTGTCGCTGGCGCTGTACGCCCTGGCGGGGATCGCCGGCATGCCGTGGTTCGCCGGCGGTGCCTCGGGCACCGGCGGCGCCACCTTCGGCTACATCGTGGGCATGCTGCTCGCCGCCACCGCCGTGGGCGCGCTGGCCCGCCGCGGCGGCGACCGCGGAGTGCTGCGCACCGCCGCCACCATGGCCGCCGGCATGGCCCTGATCTACGCCGTCGGCGTCCCCTACCTGGCGCTGAGCACCGGGATGTCCCTCGGCGAGGCGGTCGCCGTCGGCATGGTCCCGTTCCTGATCGGCGACGCCCTCAAGGCCGCGCTCGCGATGGGCGCGCTGCCCACGGCCTGGAAGCTTGCCGGTAGCCGCTGATTTTGCGGCTGAACCGCCGCCGCTCTCGCGGAGGTGGTTGATCGCCGTTGGGGTTCCTCAATTGATGGCCGGGGTGCCCGATGTGTAAAGGGCGGGGCCGCACCGGATTGGTGCGGCCCCGCCCTCTTCTCTGCCGTCGTCCGGCGTTACGCGCCCTCGACCGCGTCCCGCTCCCGGGGCCGGCGCCGGTCCAGGACCAGTCCGACCGCCAGCACCACCACGGCCGCGACCACCGACAGCACCATCTGCTTGCGCCCGTCCGGGTCGTAGAACATGTAGCCGATGACGAAGAGGATCAGCCCGATCGTCGCGTACGTCAGCCACGGGTACAGCCACATCCGCACCGTCAGCCGCTCCGGCGTCTCCCGCTCGATGATCCGGCGCATCCGCAGCTGCGAGAAGCAGATGACCAGCCAGACGAACAGCGCCACCGCGCCCGACGAATTCAGCAGGAACTCGAAGATGGTGTCCTTCGAGGTGTAGCTGAAGATCGTCGCGATGAAGCCGAAGGCGACCGACGCCCAGATCGCGACCGCCGGGACGCCGCCCTTGTTGACGGTGGCGAACGACTTCGGCGCATCCCCGCGCTGGCCGAGCGAGAACGCCATCCGCGAGGCGGTGTAGAGCCCGGAGTTCAGACAGGACAGCACCGCGGTCAGCACCACGACGTCCATCACGGTGCCGGCGTACGGGATGTCCAGCGACTCCAGCACGGCCACGTACGGGCTCTTCTCCACCGCCTTGGAGTCCCACGGCAGCAGCGTCACGATCACCGCGATCGAGCCCAGGTAGAAGAGCGCGATCCGCCAGATGACGCTGTTGACGGCCTTGCGGACGGCCTGCACCGGGTTCGGCGACTCGCTCGCCGCCAGCGTGACGATCTCGCTGCCCATGAAGGAGAAGACCACCAGCAGCATGCCGGAGAGGACCGCCCCCGGACCGTGTGGCAGGAAGCCGCCGTGCCCGGTCAGATTCTCCGTGCCGACCGGGGCACCGCCCGGCGGCAGCCCGAATATCGCCAGCGCACCGATCACGATGAAGACGACGATCGCCACGACCTTGATCCCGGCGAACCAGAACTCGAACTCACCGAATGAGCCGACCGAGACCAGGTTGGTGCCGGTCAGCACGATCATCACCAGCAGCGCCCAGGCCCACTGCGGCACGGCCGGCACCCAGCCGGTGAGGATCGCGGCGGCCGCGGTCGCCTCGACGGCCAGCACGACCGACCAGAAGAACCAGTACAGCCAGCCGATCGTGAAACCGGCCCAGCGGCCCATGGCCCGGTCCGCGTAGGCGGAGAACGACCCCGACGTGGGAGAGGCCGCGGCCATCTCACCCAGCATCCGCATCACGAGCACGACCAGCAGGCCGGTCAGCGCGTAAGAGAGGAGAATGCCCGGGCCGGCGGCCGCGATCCCGGCGCCGGAGCCGACGAACAGACCGGCGCCGATGACCCCGCCGATGGCGATCATCGACAGATGGCGGTTCTTGAGTCCTGCTTGCAGCCCGTCCTGTGACTGCCCCCCGGAGGGTCCGCCGCCGGGTTCTCCGGTCGTCGGAACCGCTGTGGTGGTAGGCGGGTGCGCGCCCATGTGCACCGTCCTTCGTGGTTCTCGGATGGATCCCTCGCATTAGATCTTCGTTAACCGTGGATTGGAAGGTCTGCCGCCGGATTGTTGTGTGAAACCCTGGATGGTTGCCCGATGCACTTGCGTACAGAAGGCGCGAGGTGGCTTTCTGTACAGGGCCCCTGGGCAGACCCAGCCGCGCCTACCCGGCGGCGGGCGTGTCACACTCATCGCATGCGCGTGTACCTCGGTTCCGACCATGCCGGTTTTGATCTCAAGAACCACCTCGTCGAGTGGCTCAAGGCCCAGGGCCACGAGCCCGTCGACTGCGGACCCCACATCTACGACGCCCAGGACGACTACCCGCCGTTCTGCCTGCGCGCCGCGGAGAAGACCGCCGCCGACCCGGACAGCCTCGGCATCGTGATCGGCGGCTCCGGCAACGGCGAGCAGATCGCCGCCAACAAGGTCAAGGGCGTCCGGGCCGCGCTGGCCTGGAGCGAGGAGACCGCCAAGCTCGGCCGCGAGCACAACAACGCCAACGTCATCTCCGTGGGCGGCCGGATGCACACCCAGGAAGAGGCGACCAAGTTCATCGAGGTCTTCCTGGCCACCCCCTACTCGGGTGAGGAGCGGCACACCCGCCGCATCGAGATGCTCTCGGCCTACGAGACCACCGGCGAACTGCCCGCCATCCCGGCCCACCACCCGCAGGGCTGACCCCCGTTCATCCCGTCGCCCGCCCACCCCGGCCGCCGGGGCGGGCGGGCGCGCCCACTGGAGGACCTCCGTGCCCGAGGGGCATACGATCCACCGCCTCGCCCAGGACCACCGCTCCCGCTTCGAGGGCGAACGGGTCCGGGTGAGCAGTCCGCAGGGCAAGTTCGCGGACGGTGCGGCCCTCATCGACGGCCAGGTCATGACCCGCGCCGAGGCGCACGGCAAGCACCTCTTCCTGGGCTTCGGCCCCGACCGCTGGGTCCATGTCCACCTCGGCCTGTTCGGCAAGCTCGGCTTCGGCGCGGCCCCCGCCCCGCCGCCCACCGACACGGTGCGCCTGCGGCTGGCCAACCCCACCGCGTACGCCGACCTCCGCGGCCCCACCACCTGCGCGCTGATCACCGACGCCGGGAAGCACGCGATACACGACCGGCTCGGCCCCGACCCGCTGCGCCCCGGGGACGACGGCACCCGCGCCTGGCAGCGGATCTCCCGCAGCCGGACAACCATCGCGGCGCTGCTGCTCGACCAGAAGGTCATCGCCGGCGTCGGCAACGTCTACCGCGCCGAGGTCCTCTTCCGGCACCGGATCGACCCCTACCGCGCCGGCCGTGACCTCACTCGCGCCGAATGGGACGCCCTCTGGGCCGACTTGGTGTTCCTGATGGCCGAGGGCGTCCGGCACAACCGGATCGACACCGTCCGCCCGGAGCATCTGCCGGAGGCCATGGGCCGCCCGCCCCGGGTCGACGACCATGGCGGCGAGGTCTACGTCTACCGCCGCGCCCGCCAGGGCTGCCACATCTGCGGCAGCGAGATCCGCACCGCCGGCCTCGCCGCCCGCAACCTCTTCTGGTGCCCGGGCTGCCAGCCGGGCACGGGCGGCGGCTGACGGCCCGTTGCCGCCCTGGTTGCCGCACCGTACGGGAAGCCCTCAGAACCCGTGCGGCAACCAGGGCGCCACATCCGACCCGAACGCCACCGAGGCCGCCGCCAGCGCCCCCGGCCGCAGCTCCCGGACGGCGCCTGCCGCCGCCAGCGACATCAGGGTGAACCCGCCCAGATACGCCGACCCCAGCTCCCGTACGGACAGCGCCAGCTCGGCCGGTTCCGTGGTCCGCGCACAGACCGCGCCCGTCCCGTCGCCGGTCAGCCGCCAACGCCCCTCGTTCCACGGGCAGAACGGGTCGGCGACCTCCAGCACCACATCCACCGGCGTCCGGTACGTCCGCGCCGCCAGCGCCGCGCCCACCTCCACCGGCCGGACGAACAGCGACTCCCGCAGCAGCAGACCGCACCGCCGCATGTCCCCGACCAGATGCGGCAGCGCATCGTCCACCGGCCGGCTGCGCACCGACACCGACGAGGTCAGATCGATCCCGAAGAGAAAGCGCCACAGCGCCGCGTACACCACCGGATCCAGCGCCTCCAGGTGCCGCACCCGCACCACACCCGCCGGCCCGGCGTCCTCCCAGACCACCTTGACCGCATAGCGCGCATAGCCCCGCACCTCGCCGTCCACCTCGGCCAGCACACACTGGAGCTCCCCGGCCCCCGCCCGCTCGCCCGGGAGGTCCAGTACCGCCATCCGCGCCCAGCCGGGCCGCCGCGCCAGCATCCCCGGCCGGGCGGGCACCAGCCGGGCATAGACCCGCTCGCACTCCGCCAGCGCCGCCGCCGGGTCCACCAGCCGCAGCCGCACCCCGTCCGTGCCGGGCAGCTCGGGGGCGGCCGGCCGCACGGTGTCCACGGTCAGCTGCATGTCCAGGGCCGCCGGACCGTAGCCGAACCGGCCGTAGATCGCCGGCTCCGAGGCGGTCAGCACCGCCAGCGGCTCCCCGCGCTCCCGGACGTCCGCCAGCTGCTGCCGCATCATGGCCCGCAGCAGCCCGCGGCGTCGGTGCGTCGGCTGCACACTGACCATCGTGACCCCGGCCACCGGCACTTCGGCGCCGCCCGGCACGGTGAGCCCGAAGGAGAGCGCCCCCGCCGTGGCGACACAGTCCGCGCCGTCCCAGACGCCGAGCGAGCGGCCGGTCTCGGTGAGCTCCCGCCGGAGCGCCCGCTGCTCAGGTCCCGGGGGCGGCTCGCCGAACGCCCGGTTCAGCGCGTCCGACCAGGCGTCCCATTCGTCATCCCGCAACATCCGTAATTCCGTGGCCATACAACATCCCTAGCGCACGCTCCATAGCGGCGCGACCGCATTTCGAACGGGGTTTCCCGGGAATTTTCCGGGCCGACGTGCGGCGAATCGACGCACCGCCGAACGGGTGGATAAGGTCCCAGAGCAATGACAAGCGGCCAGGGAACGGAAACCCTGACGGCCCGGATGCACAAAGGACTGCACCGGGCCCGCATCGGCGTGCGCAAGGCCGGTGTCGACTACTTCCGCGGCGAGGGCTCCGACCGGTTCGCTCTGGCCGTCCTGCTCATCGCCATACCCGCCATCGCCGCGGGCACACTCTGGTGGCCGGAATGGATCGCCCCGACGGCGCTGGTCCTCCCGGTCATCGCAGGCGGACTGCTGTTGCGGCCGGCCAACCTCCTCGTCCTGTACGGCGCTTCGGCGACCGCGCTGGTCGTCGAGTCCGCGCTGTTCGGCCCGTACGACGAAGGGCCGGAACGGATCACCCCGGGCACCGTCCTGGTCGTCGCCGCGGTCGGGCTCTTCGGGCTGCTCATCGCGCAGTTCCGCAGCCGGGTCGGGGTGCCCTGGCGGCGCGGCGGCACCATGCTCTTCGACCTGCGCGAACGTATCCGCGTACAGAGCAAGCTGCCCAAGCTTCCGCAGGGCTGGCACCACGAGATGGCGCTGCGCCCGGCCGGCGGACAGTCCTTCTCCGGCGACTTCGTGGTGGCCTCCCGCACCCACGGCGGCACCATCCTCGAAGTGGTGCTGACCGATGTCTCCGGCAAGGGCATGGACGCGGCCTCCCGCGCCCTGCTGCTGTCCGGTGCCTTCGGCGGCCTGCTCGGCTCGCTGCCGCCGCACGGCTTCCTGCCCGCCGCCAACGGCTATCTGCTGCGCCAGGACTGGGACGAGGGGTTCGCGACCTCCATCCACCTCGTCCTCGACCTGGAATCCGGCGACTATGAACTCCTCTCCGCCGGACATCTGCCGGCCCTTCAGCTCAGCGCCGGCACCGGCCGCTGGGAGGAGAAGGCGGGGGACGGGCCGCTGCTCGGCGTCTACGACGGCGCCCAGTTCCACCCGGTCAAGGGCACGTTGCGGACCGGCGATGTGCTGATGCTGTTCACCGACGGCCTGGTCGAGGCCGCCGACCGCGATATCGCGGAGGGCATCGACCGGCTGACCGGCGAGGCCGACCGCTATGTCACCGGCGGCTTCGCCGGCGCCGCCTGGCATCTGATCGAGGCCGTCGCCAAGGACGTCAACGACGACCGGGCGCTGCTGCTGATCTGCCGGGACGCGTGACGGGGGCGGCGCCGTAGGGGGCCGCGGCCCGTCGGACGCTCTTCCCGGGGGCGTACTTCAGCCGTTTCCGCGGCCGTTCCCCACGCACCGCGGGGCCGGGACGCGGCCCATGACATGGCGTGAACCGACCGCGTCACGCTCCGGCCGGAAACCGCGGGCGCTCAGGTGCTGACGCGGGCCCGCGCCGTATCGGCCGGGTCCTTCCGGAACGCCCAGGCCATCGTCGGCTCCATGGCGAAGCGGAACACCCGGCGGACGGGCGGGGTGCACAGGGCCGTCACGATGCCGCCCGCGATCAGCGTCACCGCGATCTCACCGAGCGGGGTGTGCAGCCAGGCGTAGTCGTCGAACCAGCCCCAGAACCGCGAGCCCTTGGCCAGGAACCCGTGCAGCAGGTAGCCGTAGAGCGTGCCCGCGCCCAGCACCGTGAACCAGATCTGCCGGGTCGGCACCCAGGCGAAGAAGCAGGCCACCATCACGATCGAGCAGCCGAAGAGCGCCAGTGTCATCACCGCGCCGATCCACCAGGTGGTGCCCAGTTCCTGGGCGCTGTCCCGGTGGTAGAACCACGCCGAGGACATCCGGGGCGCCGCCCAATAGGCCATCACCAGCGCCGCGGCGAAGACCGGCAGCGAGGCGATCCGCACCGCCCGCCGCTGCACCAGCTTGAAGTGCTCCGGCCGCAGCGCCAGTCCCAGGACGAAGAACGGCAGGAACTGGAGCACCCGCTGAAGGTCCAGATCGTCGCCGATGTCCGGTGACACGGAGGCGAGTACGGCGATGGCCACCGCGAGCGGAATCGGCCAGCGCACGATCTGCCACAGCGGCGTGGTCAGCCGCCAGATGAACAGGGCCACCAGGAACCACGTCAGGAACCACGGGTCGAGCAGGCTGATGGGGTGCCCGGGATCGTCGTCCGCCCAGCGCTTGAAGAAGGCATAGGCGGTCTCGAAGAGGATGTAGGGGACCGCGACCCCCGTGACCAGCCGCTGCAACCGGTCCTTGCGCATGTCGAAGCTGCGCGAGAAGTAACCGGAAATGATGATGAAGGCCGGCATGTGGAAGGTGTAGACGGTCATGTAGAACGCCTCGGCCGCCCGGCTCTTGTCGGTCAGCGGCTCCCATGCGTGCCCCATCGCCACCAGCACGATGGCCAGGTACTTCGCGTTGTCGAAGAACGGGTTACGGCCACCGGTCTTCGGAGCGGGCGCCGCCGCGCCCTCCGGCACGCCGGACGGCCGGTCCGTGGGCCCGGTCCGGTCCGTACCCGCCGCCCGTTGGGCAGGGGGCAGGGCGCGTCGGGGTGTCGGGGCAGCGGGAAACATTTGAGGCACGATAGCGGCGGTCGGCGGGCGCGTAAAACCGTGTGCGGCCCCTTCGTTATTTCGATGGATGCCGCTCCGGAGAGCGCCCGGCATAGAATCCGCAATCACCGCGGCAGGACCCTCGCCACACCGCCCGATTCGCCCCCTTTCATCACCTCAAATCGGGCGGTATCCCCCGCAAACGACTCTGGGGGAATGTCCCATTCCTTAGTCTTATGTCCGAATGCTAATAAGCCTTCAAAGTGGCCCGTAAAGCAGTGACGGATGCCACGAATTCTCTCTTTCCGCGGGCCGGGAAAACGATCAGAATGCCGCGGAGGAATGATCGGCAGGAATTACCGACGCCGCGTCAGGCGGAAGAAAATTCCCCGCCTCGTGCCGGTCGCGTCCCGGCCCCACGCAGCCCCCGCACCGTCGCCGGCTCGCCACCTGTACGCCACCCGTACGTCACCCCGCGGTAACCCCTCGGCCACGAGCGGCCGGAATCGGGCAAAGCGTTGGCCGATGATTCGTCACCGGCCTGCGTTGGGCATGGAGTTGGTGGCACGATGGGTGCAGGGGGGTGTGCGCGGCATGCCCCCGGGCCGGTGAGGCGTTCCGACCGAGGGTGTGATCAGTTGTGGCTCTTTCGCTGTCAGTTGTGCTGCTGTTGGGGATCATCATGATCGTGCTGATCAGGGGGAAGTCGCTCAAGGGGGGCCCGGCGCTCGTCGCGATACTGTTCGGCTTCTTCCTCGCCTCCACGGGCGTGGCGCCGTCGATCAACAAGTTCCTCAACTCCCTGGCGGACACCATCAACCACATCACCTTCTAGGTGGTCCGCCGGCCCTCCGCCAGGCGCCTCTGAAGTATCCCGCCCTACGAGGTCTCGCCCCCGGCCCGCGCCATCGCCTCGCGTACGGCGTCCTCGCTGCGTCCGACCAGCGCCGAACCGTCGTCCGCGGTGATGATCGGCCGCTGGATCAGCCGGGGGTGTGCCGCCAGCGCCGCGATCCACCGCTCACGCGCGGCGTCGGTGCGCTCCCAGTCCCCGATCCCCAGCTCCTTGGCCTCGGCCTCCTGGGTCCGGGTGATGTCCCAGGGCTCCAGACCCAGCCGCGTCAGCACGTCCCGCAGATCACCGGTGCTCGGCGGGTCCTCCAGGTATGTGCGCACGGTGTAGTGGGCGCCCGCCTCGTCGAGGATCTCCACGGCGGAACGGCACTTGGAACACGCGGGATTGAGCCAGATCTCCATACGGGACACCTTATTGACCCGCGACCGCGGAGCGAAGAGGTGTGCCGGCATCCGGCGGCGCTCTCCGGAAAGCGGAAAACCCCAGGCCGGCGGCCTGGGGTTTCCTCATGCGAGCGGGCGACGGGAATCGAACCCGCGTAGCCAGTTTGGAAGACTGGGGCTCTACCATTGAGCTACGCCCGCAAGCGCCACAGGTCGCACGGACCTCGGCACGCAGTGCATCCTAGCGGGTCGCGGCGGTGTGCCGCACATCCCTTCCCGAGGACGGTGCGCGTCGCCGCGTACGCCCCCATCTCCCGCCACCGGGCGCCCCGATAACTGGCAGCCGGAGCGCCGTCGGCCATGTACCCTACGTGTCGCACCGACGGGGTGTGGCGCAGCTTGGTAGCGCGTCCGCTTTGGGAGCGGAAGGTCGTCGGTTCGAATCCGGCCACCCCGACCAGTAGAACAGGTCAGCCCGACGGCACCGTCGGGCACCACCCCTAGCCCACTCCGCGCCGCCGCATGATCGGCCGCTGTTCAAGATCGCGTTGTGGGCGTCATCCTCCTTGCGGTTACTATGCAAGCTGCGTGCCCGTGTGTCTGTGTACCGGGCGTGATCGGCCGGTACCGGAACAGCCGGATACGGGCGGATCCCATGCAGAACCCCAGAAGTCAGCCCCAAGGAGACCGAACCGTGAAGAGCGCCGTGGAGACCCTGAACCCGACTCGGGTTCGGCTCACTGTCGAGGTGCCCTTCGAGGAGCTCAAGCCCAGCCTCGACGCGGCGTACAAGAAGATCAACCAGCAGGTCACGGTGAAGGGCTTCCGCCAGGGCAAGATCCCGGCGCGCGTCATCGACCAGCGGTTCGGCCGCGGTGCCGTGCTGGAGGAGGCCGTCAACGACGCGCTCCCGAAGTTCTACACCGAGGCTGTCAACGAGGGTGAGCTCAACGTCCTCGGCCAGCCCGACGTCGACATCACCGAGCTGAAGGACGGCGAGCTGCTGGCCTTCACCGCCGAGGTCGACATCCGTCCCGCCCTCGAGATCCCGGACTACTCCGGCATCGAGGTCGAGGTCGACGCCGTGGAGGTGTCGGACGAGGACATCGACAAGTCCGTCGAGCAGCTGCGCGAGCGCTTCGCCACGACCGCCCCGGTCGAGCGCGCGGCCCAGGACGGCGACGTCCTGACGCTGAACCTCGAGGCCAAGGTGGACGGCGAGGTCCTGGAGGACGGCGTCGCCGAGGGCGTCAGCTACACCGTCGGCTCCGGTGAGCTCCTCGACGGCATCGACGAGGCCGTCACCGGCGTCGCGGCCGGCGGCGAGGCCACCTTCACCTCCGAGCTCAAGGGCGGCTCCGCCGAGGGCAAGGAGGCCGAGGTCAAGGTCGAGGTCACCGAGGTCAAGTCCCGCGAACTGCCCGAGCTGGACGACGACTTCGCCCAGCTGGCGAGCGAGTTCGACACCTTTGAGGAGCTGCGCGCGGACAGCCGCAAGCGCCTCGAGCAGATGAAGAAGTACGACCAGGCCACCCAGGCGCAGGAGAAGGTCCTGGACGAGCTGCTCAAGCTCGTCGAGGTGCCGATGCCGGAGAAGCTGCTCGCGGACGAGATCGAGACCCGCAAGCACAACCTGGTCAACCACCAGCTCGGCCAGATGGGCCTCGACCTCGCGAAGTACCTGGAGATCCAGGGCAAGACCGAGGAAGAGTTCGACGCCGAGACCAAGGAGCAGGCCGAGAAGGGCATCAAGACCCAGTTCATCCTGGACGAGCTGGTCAACAAGGAGAAGCTGAACGTCAGCCAGGAGGAGCTCACCGAGCACCTCATGCGCCGCGCGCAGTCCTCCGGCATGTCCCCCGACCAGTTCGCCCAGGCCGTCGTCGAGGGCGGCCAGGTGCCGATGCTCGTCGGTGAGGTCGCCCGCGGCAAGGCCCTCGCGGTCGTCGTCGAGGCCGCCACGGTCAAGGACAGCAACGGCGAGGTCATCGACCTCGACGACGAGGACGAGACCGCCGAGACCGTCGAGGCCGAGGCCGCCGAGGCCGCGGACGCCGACGAGAAGCCCGAGGCCTGAGCCCCGGTCGCCTCGCGCGAAGACCGCTGATTACGGGCCCGAACACGCACGTCCGCGTGTTCGGGCCCGTACTCGTACCGGGCCGGTGAGCCTGCGCTCACAGCGAACAGTTATCGATGCGGGATGGCGTTGTCCGACCTGCGCGTTAGGGTCCGTAGATACGAGGGCAGGGGAGTCCCTGAAACCGCGCCGGGGCGACACACGGCGCCGATCCCCGCGCCCCAGAAGACGACGCTGAGACGGCCTGGAGCCGTCCGACAACGAGCAGGTGGACACGTGACGATCCCGATGCCTTCCGCCGCCGCTGAGCCGACCTTCGGTGGCCTCGGCGACCAGGTCTACAACCGGCTGCTCGGCGAGCGGATCATCTTCCTCGGCCAGCCGGTCGACGACGACATCGCCAACAAGATCACCGCGCAGCTGCTTCTCCTCGCCGCGGACCCGGACAAGGACATCTTCCTCTACATCAACTCCCCGGGCGGCTCGATCTCGGCCGGCTTGGCGATCTACGACACCATGCAGTACATCAAGAACGACGTGGTGACGATCGCGATGGGCCTCGCCGCCTCCATGGGACAGTTCCTGCTGAGCGCCGGCACCCCGGGCAAGCGCTTCGCGCTGCCGAATGCCGAGATCCTCATCCACCAGCCCTCCGCGGGTCTGGCCGGCTCCGCGTCCGACATCAAGATCCACGCCGAGCGGCTGCTGCACACCAAGAAGCGGATGGCGGAGCTGACGGCCTTCCACACCGGCCAGACCGTCGAGCGGATCACCCAGGACTCCGACCGCGACCGCTGGTTCTCCGCCGATGAGGCCAAGGAATACGGCCTGATCGACGATGTCATGACCTCCGCCGCCGGCGTTCCGGGCGGGGGCGGCACGGGCGCCTGAGGCCCGTACCACTCGCCCTTCAGCCCCCAGCCCACTTGATCGCCACCAGGACGGTGAACACCACGATGAACAACTTCCCCGGCAGCGGCCTCTACGAGGGCGCCCAGTCCGAGTTTTCCGGCCCGCGCTCGCAGTTCTCCGGCCCGCAGGCCGAGGCTCGCTACATCGTCCCGCGCTTCGTCGAGCGCACCTCGCAGGGCGTGCGCGAGTACGACCCGTACGCGAAGCTGTTCGAGGAGCGCGTGATCTTCCTCGGCGTGCAGATCGACGACGCCTCGGCCAACGACGTCATGGCGCAGCTGCTGTGCCTGGAGTCGATGGACCCGGACCGGGACATCTCGATCTACATCAACTCCCCGGGCGGTTCCTTCACGGCGCTCACCGCCATTTACGACACGATGCAGTTCGTGAAGCCGGACATCCAGACGGTCTGCATGGGCCAGGCGGCCTCCGCCGCGGCCGTGCTGCTCGCCGCCGGCACCCCCGGCAAGCGGATGGCGCTGCCGAACGCCCGGGTCCTGATCCACCAGCCCTACAGCGAGACCGGCCGCGGTCAGGTCTCCGACCTGGAGATCGCCGCCAACGAGATCCTGCGGATGCGTTCGCAGCTGGAGGAGCTGCTGGCCAAGCACTCCACCACCCCGATCGAGAAGATCCGGGACGATATCGAGCGTGACAAGATCCTGACCGCCGAGGAGTCCCTGGCGTACGGTCTGGTCGACCAGATCGTCTCGACGCGGAAGTCGTCGGTCTCGATCGGCTAGCGATCTTTCGCGAAATGAGCCGGAGCGTTGCCCCCTTGGACCGGTTCGGGACGGAGTGAACCGAGTCCGTCCAAGGGGGGCCCGTACGGGGGGCCCGGCAAGGTACCGTCGATAGGCAAGCACCCGGGTCCGTGGAGCAATACGGATCCCAGGCGAAGGGGAAGCACCTCGTGGCACGCATCGGTGACGGCGGCGACCTGCTCAAGTGCTCATTCTGTGGGAAGAGCCAGAAGCAGGTGAAGAAGCTCATCGCGGGACCTGGTGTGTACATCTGCGACGAGTGCATTGATCTCTGCAACGAAATCATCGAGGAGGAGCTCGCCGAGACCTCCGAGGTGCGGTGGGAGGAGCTCCCGAAGCCGCGGGAGATCTACGAGTTCCTGAACGGCTATGTCGTCGGCCAGGACCCCGCCAAGAAGGCGCTCTCGGTCGCCGTCTACAACCACTACAAGCGGGTGCAGGCGGGCGAGAACGGCCCCGGCCGCGGCGATGAGGGCATCGAGCTCGCCAAGTCCAACATCCTGCTGCTCGGCCCCACCGGCTCCGGCAAGACGCTGCTCGCGCAGACCCTCGCCCGGATGCTCAACGTCCCCTTCGCGTTCGCCGACGCCACGGCGCTGACGGAGGCCGGCTATGTCGGTGAGGACGTCGAGAACATCCTCCTCAAGCTGATCCAGGCCGCGGACTTCGACATCAAGAAGGCCGAGACCGGCATCATCTACATCGACGAGATCGACAAGGTCGCCCGGAAGAGCGAGAACCCGTCGATCACCCGCGATGTCTCCGGCGAGGGCGTCCAGCAGGCGCTGCTGAAGATCCTGGAGGGCACCACCGCCTCGGTCCCGCCCCAGGGCGGCCGCAAGCACCCGCACCAGGAATTCATCCAGATCGACACCACCAACGTCCTCTTCATCGTCGGCGGTGCCTTCGCCGGCCTGGAGAAGATCATCGAGTCCCGGTCCGGCGCCAAGGGCATCGGCTTCGGCGCCACGATCCGCTCCAAGCGGGAGATCGAGTCCAAGGACCAGCTCCAGGACGTGATGCCGGAGGACCTGGTGAAGTTCGGGATGATCCCGGAGTTCATCGGCCGTCTCCCCGTCCTGACCTCGGTCCACAACCTCGACCGCGAGGCGCTGCTCCAGATCCTGGTCGAGCCGCGCAACGCGCTCGTCAAGCAGTACAAGCGCCTCTTCGAACTCGACGGCGTGGAGCTGGACTTCGACCGCCCGGCCCTGGAGGCCATCGCCGACCAGGCCATCCTCCGCGGCACCGGCGCCCGTGGTCTGCGCGCCATCATGGAGGAGGTCCTCCAGGCGGTGATGTACGAGATCCCGTCCCGTAAGGACGTGGCCCGCGTCGTCATCACCGAGGACGTCGTCCACTCGAACGTCAACCCGACCCTGGTCCCGCGGGGCCGCGGCGAGTCGGGGGAGCCGCAGGAGAAGAGCGCGTAGCGTCTCTCCGCATGTGCGAGAAGGGCCCACTCTCGCGAGTGGGCCCTTCTGTGTCGCGTCTTTTGAGCAGAGAGTTTCTACATCGCTGCCAGGCACGCCATTTGGGCGTCGTTTCCCTTGACGCCGATGGCTGCCAACGTGGCTGTGCAAATAGGCTGATTTGCGACCTTCTCGAGCGCGGTTCCATTCATCATGTGGCAGGCCTTTGAAGCTTTCGGGCCCACCTTGTATCCCTTGTCTAGCAGGTAGAGCTCGCAATCGTTCGAGTCCGCGGCTTGCGCTGGCCCTGCGGTCACAAGCGGAATCGCTGCGGCGGCTACGAGTATTCCTGTCGTGGCTGCGATTCGTCGAAGTGCCTGTCGCATAGGGCACCCCCCATTCGGATCTGTTGTGGCACAGCCTGGCGCCTTGCCGGGCCGCCTGGAAAGGTTGATTGGCCTCAATCTTAGCCAGAAGTGGATCATGCGTCGCGGTGGCGGATAGATGAGGCCAAAACATGGCGCGCTCAACGAGGATCGCCTCGTCGAGCGCCTTGGCTTGGGGGTCGGGTGGTGCTGCTACTTCTCCCTGCGGACCTCGTCGCGGATCTTGGCGGTCTTGTCCGCCAGATCCTCAAGGCCGGGTGCGTGTGAGGTGATCTGCCCTTGGGGGGTGATGCCGTCCGCGATCGTGACTGTACCGATCGCGCTGTTGTCGCCCCAGGCGCACAGGTTGGCCTTGAAAGACAAGGACATGCCGCCCTGGGAGAGGGAGATCTTCAGCGACTTGCACTTCATCACCGCACCGTCGAAGCCGTCTGGCGCGTATTCCTCCGGCCCCTCAACGGTTTCGACCTTGCCTCCCTCGGACTTCATGTTCTTCTGGAACATCTCGTCCTGCTTGGCGAAAGCCGCGTCGATGGCTCCGTCCGGGTCGGCGACCTTCCCGTAGGTGCCCGTCAAGGTCAGGTTCATTTTGCTGGCATTGGTGTAATTGCCTTGGACCATCTTGGCCTCGGTGATCCCCATGGCTTTGGCGTCCTTGTCATTGGACACGTGCTTCGGAGTGGTCTCACCACTGGCGCCGGGAACGTTGGTGCCCTTCTTGCTGTACTCCGCGTTCAGCAGCTTCTCCGGCAGCGAGATCGTGTACGGCTTCACATCCCCGCCCGAGCCGAAGACGAAGTACGCGCCCACGCCGATCGCCGCGACGACGGCGACCGCGCCGACGATCAGGCCGATCTTCTTGCCGTTGCCGCCGCTCTCCTCCGGGCCCTGCGGGATCACGCCGTAGGGGGTCTGCTGGCCGCCGTACGGGGCCTGCTGGCCGTAGGGCTGGGCGGCCTGCTGGGGGTAGCCGTAGCCCTGCTGAGGGGGCGCCTGGGCGGCCTGCTGGGGGTAGCCGTAGCCCTGCTGCGGAGGCACCTGGCCGCCTTGCTGCGGGTAGCCGTAACCGGGCTGGGGGGCCGGTGGCTGCTGCGGCTGGCCGTACGGGCCCGGCTGCTGGGGCTGCTGGCCGTACGGGCCGGGAGGCGGCTGGTTGAAGCTCATGGAGCGGTTCCCCTCGTGACAACTGAATTCAGTTGAGTTCTGCGTGTGTAGTTCTGGGTGCTGTGGATGCGCTGCCGACATCCTGTACGACGCCGCTGACAGCCGTTGCCCCGGGGGCGAAACCGATTCGAAGCTGCTACATCCGCGCCCGTACACTGTCCGGCGTGACCGAGAACTCTCAGCAGAGCAAGCACAGCGCCCCCGAACTGCCGACTCAGTACACGCCGGCCGATGTAGAGGGGCCGCTGTACGAGCGCTGGGTAGAGCGGGGTTACTTCGAGGCGGACGAGAAGAGCGACAAGCCGCCGTTCACCGTCGTCATCCCGCCGCCGAACGTCACCGGCTCCCTGCACCTGGGGCACGCCTTCGAGCACACCCTCATCGACGCGCTCACCCGCCGTAAGCGCATGCAGGGCTACGAGACCCTCTGGCAGCCCGGCATGGACCACGCCGGTATCGCGACCCAGAACGTCGTCGAGCGGGAGCTCGCCAAGGAGGGCGTCTCCCGGCACGACCTGGGCCGTGAGGCGTTTGTCGAGCGGGTCTGGCAGTGGAAGAGCGAGTCCGGCGGACAGATCTCGGGCCAGATGCGGCGCCTGGGCGACGGTGTCGCCTGGTCGCGTGAGCGGTTCACGATGGACGAGGGCCTGTCCAAGGCCGTCCAGACGATCTTCAAGCGGCTCCATGACGACGAGCTGATCTACCGCGCCGAGCGCATCATCAACTGGTGCCCGCGCTGTCTGACCGCCATCTCGGACATCGAGGTGGAGTACCAGGACGACGACGGCGAGCTGGTCTCCATCCGGTATGGGGAGGGTGACGCCTCGATCGTCGTCGCCACCACCCGGGCCGAGACGATGCTCGGCGACACCGCGGTCGCCGTCCACCCCGAGGACGAGCGGTACGCCCATCTCGTCGGCACCGAGATCGAGTTGCCGCTGACCGGCCGCCGGATCCCGGTCGTCGCCGACGAGCACGTCGACCCGGCGTTCGGCACCGGCGCGGTCAAGGTCACCCCGGCCCACGACCCGAACGACTTCGAGATCGGCCGCCGGCACGGGCTGCCCAACCTCGCCGTGCTCGACGAGCGCGGGGTCATCACGGCACACGGCCCCTTCCAGGGCCTGGATCGCTTCGAGGCCCGCTCCGCGATCGTCGGTGCGCTGCGCGCCGACGGCCGGATCGTCGCCGAGAAGCGCCCGTACACCCACTCCGTCGGGCACTGCTCGCGCTGCAAGACCACCATCGAGCCGCGGCTGTCGATGCAGTGGTGGGTCAAGGTCGGCCCGCTGGCGAAGGCCGCGGGGGACGCGGTCCGCGACGGCAAGGTCAAGATCCACCCCAAGGAGATGGAGTCCCGCTACTTCGGCTGGGTCGACAACCTCCACGACTGGTGCATCTCGCGGCAGTTGTGGTGGGGCCACCGGATTCCGGTCTGGTACGGGCCGGAGGGTGAGGTCGTCTGCGTCGGACCGGACGAGGAGCCGCCGAGCGGCGAGGGCTGGCACCAGGACACCGACGTCCTCGACACCTGGTTCTCCTCCGGGCTGTGGCCGTTCTCCACGCTCGGCTGGCCCGAGCAGACCCCGAGCGTCGAGAAGTTCTATCCGAACTCCGTCCTGGTCACCGGCTACGACATCCTCTTCTTCTGGGTCGCCCGGATGATGATGTTCGGCCTGTACGCGATGGACGGCACCCCGCCGTTCCACACCATCGCGCTGCACGGCATGGTCCGCGACCAGTTCGGCAAGAAGATGTCCAAGTCCTTCGGGAACGCGGTCAACCCGCTGGACTGGATGGATTCCTACGGCTCGGACGCCGTCCGGTTCACGCTCGCCCGGGGCGCCAACCCCGGTGTCGACGTCCCGATCGGCGAGGACTGGGTCCAGGGCTCCCGTAACTTCGCCAACAAGATCTGGAACGCCACCCGGTTCGCGCTGATGAACGGTGCGACGGTGGAGGGCGAACTCCCGCCCGCCGAGCAGCTGTCGGCGACCGACCGGTGGATCCTGTCCCGGCTGAACTCGGTCGTCGCCGAGGTCGACGCCTACTACGACGACTACCAGTTCGCGAAGCTGTCGGACACCCTCTTCCACTTCGCCTGGGACGAGGTCTTCGACTGGTACGTCGAGCTGTCCAAGACGACCTTCATGGCGGGCGGCCCGGCCGCCGATGCCTCGCGCCGGGTGCTGGGCGAGGTCCTGGACGTCACCCTGCGGCTGCTGCACCCGGTCGTCCCGTTCGTCACCGAGACCCTGTGGACGGCGCTGACCGGCGGCGAGTCGGTCGTGATCGCCGACTGGCCGAAGGACTCCGGCTTCCGGGACGCGGCCGCCGAGCGGGAGATCGAGACCGTTCAGCAGGTCGTGACCGAGGTCCGCCGGTTCCGCTCCGACCAGGGGCTCCAGCCCGGCCAGAAGGTCCCCGCGCGGCTGGATCTGTCCGGTACGGCGCTGGCCGCGCACGAGGCCGCGATGCGCTCGCTGCTGCGGCTTCAGCCGGCCGGTGACGATTTCAGCGCCACCGCCTCGCTGCCGGTCGCGGGCGCCACGGTCGCCCTGGACCTGTCCGGCGCCATCGACGTCGAGGCGGAGCGCAAGCGCCTGACGAAGGACCTGGGCGCGGCCGAGAAGGAGAAGGCGCAGGCCACCGCCAAGCTCGGCAACGAGGCGTTCCTCGCCAAGGCGCCGGAGAAGGTCGTGGACAAGATCCGCGGCCGGCTGGAGGCCGCGGAGGCGGACATCGTCCGGATCACCGCGCAGCTGGCGGCCCTGCCGAAGGCGTAACGGCGGCAGACCCCGCAGGCCCCTCGTCCGTACGGGCGGGGGGCCTGCGCCGTTGCCGGGGCGGTCCGCGGACGGGCGGGGCCCCGGCGGGCAGAGGCCGGGCGGTGGTCCGGGCAGCGGTCCGGGCGTTCTCATCGCGCTCTCATCTGGCCGAGGCACGGTGGACCGGAATGCCGTAGTGGCGGCAGCACCGCACGTCCCGTACCGGAGGAGCCGCGCCCGATGAACAAACCCCTGCGACGGGCCGCGGTCTTCTGTCTGGCCCTGATCGTGGCGCTGATGGGCTGGGTGACCTGGCTCCAGGGCGCGAAGGCGAGCGACTACAAGGAGGACCCGCACAATCCGCGGGTGACCATCGGCAAGTACGCGGCGCCGCTGGGCAACATCCTCGTCGGCGGGGAACCGGTCACCGGCTCCGCCGCCACCTCCGACACGCTGAAGTACAAGCGGACCTACAAGGACGGCCCGCTGTACGCGCCGGTCACCGGCTTCACCTCGCAGATCTTCGGCAGCAACCAGCTGGAGAGCCTCTACGGCGACCTCCTGGACGGCTCCGACAGCCGGCTCCAGAGCCCCGCCGACGCGCTGACCCGTCAGCGGGCAAAGGGCGGCGACGTGGCCACCACCATCGACGCCGCGGTGCAGAAGGCCGGCTACCGGGCGCTGGACGGCAAGAAGGGCGCCGCCGTCGCCCTGGACCCGGCCACCGGGCGGATCCTGGGCATGGTGAGCACCCCGTCGTACGACCCGGGGACCTTCGCCGGGTCCGACGGCGCCGACCAGAAGGCCTGGCGGAAGATGTCCGCCGACACCGACGACCCCGAGGTCAACCGGGCGCTGCGGCAGCCGCTGCCGCCCGGCTCCACCTTCAAGCTGGTGGTCGCCGCGGCCGCGCTGGAGAACGGCCTGTACTCCTCGGTGGACGAGCCCACCGACAGCCCCGACCCGTACACGCTCCCGCACACCCGCACCGAGCTCACCAACGAGAACCGGGCCGCGCCCTGCAAGAACGCGGACATCCGCACCGCGCTCCAGTACTCCTGCAACACCGTCTTCGCGAAGATGGCCGTCGACCTGGGCAAGGACAAGGTGAAGGCGCAGGCCGAGAAGTTCGGCTTCAACGACGGCAAGGTGGACACCCCGGTGCGGGCCGGCAAGAGCGTCTATCCCGGGAACATGGACGAGGCGCAGACCGCGCTGTCCGGGATCGGCCAGTTCGACGACCAAGCGACCCCGCTCCAGATGGCGATGGTCAGCTCGGCCATCGCCAACGGCGGCGAGCTGAAGACCCCGCAGCTGGTCGACAAGCTGACCGACGGCGGCGGCAACACCGTCCAGGACAACGAGCCGAAGACCTACCGCGACGACCGGGCCATGTCCGCGCGCACCGCCCAGCAGCTGCGGTCGGCGATGCAGACGGTCGTGGACAAGGGCACCGGCTCCGGCGCGAAGATCGACGGACTGACCGTCGGCGGCAAGACCGGCACCGCCCAGCACGGCGTCGACAACAGCGGGACGCCCTACGCCTGGTTCGTCTCGTACGCCGAGGACGGCAAGGGGCACCGGGTGGCGGTGGCCGTGATGGTCGAGGACGGGCATGCCGCCCGCAACGAGGTCTCCGGCAACGGGCTGGCGGCCCCGATCGCGCGGGCCATGATGAAGGCGGCGCTGCCGTCGTAGCCGGGTCCGGACCCCGGCCACGGCCCCGGCGCAGGGGCGCACGCCGGGGCGCGGACCGGGCCGGCCGCCCCTGGCAGCGGCGCGGTGCCGGGAAGGGCAACGCAGCGCACCGCTGTCACACGTGCCTCGTAGACTGGTCGGCGTGAGCGAGCGCCCCCAGAACGACGATCCCGACCCGAACGAAGCCTTCGACGAACTGGTCGAGGCGGAGACCGACCT
Organism: Streptomyces sp. bgisy130; assembly: GCF_057708345.1. Lineage (NCBI taxonomy): Bacteria > Bacillati > Actinomycetota > Actinomycetes > Kitasatosporales > Streptomycetaceae > Streptomyces > Streptomyces sp. bgisy130. The sequence continues at coordinate 301,608 of NZ_JBYISA010000005.1, read as the reverse complement.
TCCCCAAGATCTCGACTCCGCTCAATCAGGGGAGACCCCAACCCCCGATCTCGCGGTGATCGAGGCCGGCAGCCGGACCCTGCGCGCGCAGGCCGGCCCGCCGCAGGGGGACGGGATCCCCGCCCGGCCGGCCGACCCCGAGGTCGACCGCGCGCTGCGCGCCGTCGAGGAGGAGCTGGCGGGCCGCTGGGGCGAGACCAAGCTGGACCCGTCCGTGCAGCGCATCGCCGCGCTGATGGACATCCTCGGCTCCCCGCAGCGGGCCTACCCCTCCATCCACATCACCGGCACCAACGGCAAGACCAGCACCGCCCGCATGATCGAGGCCCTGCTGTCCGCCTTCGACCTGCGCACCGGCCGCTACACCAGCCCGCATGTCCAGTCGATCACCGAGCGGATCAGCCTGGACGGCGCCCCGATCCCCGCCGAGCGCTTCATCGAGACGTACCGGGACATCGCGCCGTATGTGGAGATGGTCGACAGCCGGGAGGAGTACCGCCTGTCGTTCTTCGAGGTGCTGACGGCGATGGCGTACGCGGCCTTCGCGGACAGCCCCGTGGACGTCGCGGTCGTCGAGGTCGGCATGGGCGGCACCTGGGACGCGACGAACGTGATCGACGGCGATGTCGCCGTGGTCACCCCGATCTCGCTGGACCACACCGACCGGCTGGGCGAGACGCCCGAGGAGATCGCCGGGGAGAAGTCCGGGATCATCAAGAAGGACGCCACGGTCGTGCTGGCCCAGCAGCCGGTGGACGCGGCGTCGGTGATGCTCAAGCGCGCGGTCGAGGTGGATGCCACGGTCGCCCGTGAGGGCATGGAGTTCGGGGTGCTCTCCCGTGAGGTGGCCGTCGGCGGGCAGATGCTGACGCTGCGCGGCCTGGGCGGCGAGTACCCGGAGATCTTCCTTCCGCTGTACGGCGCCCATCAGGCGCACAACGCCGCGGTGGCGCTCGCCGCGGTCGAGGCGTTCTTCGGCGTCGGCTCGGAGCACGCCCGCACGCTCGACATCGACACCCTCCGCTCCGCGTTCGCCGCCGTCAGCTCGCCCGGCCGGATGGAGGTCGTGCGCCGCAGCCCGACGGTGGTGCTGGACGCGGCACACAACCCGGCGGGCGCGCGGGCCGCGGCCGAGGCGGTCACCGAGGCGTTCGGGTTCAGCCGCCTGGTCGGCGTGGTCGGCGCCAGCGGGGACAAGGACGTTCGGGGCTTCCTGGAAGCCTTCGAGCCGATCTTCGCCGAGGTCGTGGTGACCCGTAATTCCAGCCATCGTGCGATGGATCCGGACGAGCTGGCGGCCGTCGCCGTCGAGGTCTTCGGCGCCGAGCGGGTCCAGGTCGAGCCGCGGCTCGACGACGCACTGGAGGCGGCGATCACCCTCGCCGAGGAAGAGGGTGAGTTCTCCGGCGCCGGGGTGCTGGTGACCGGTTCGGTGATCACGGTCGGCGAGGCCCGGCTGCTGATGGGAAGGGCCTGATCATGCGCACCCTGTGTGCCGGCACTCTGATAGGCGAATTCTTCGTGATCGGTTTCGCCGGTCTGGTCGCGATGCAGATGACCGAGCTGTCCCCGGTCACGATCTGGACGGTCAGCGGGATCGGGATGCTGCTGAGCCTGCTGTTGTGCGGGATGCTGACCCGTCCGGGTGGCGTCCAGCTCGGCTGGGCGCTTCAGGCGGCCCTGATCGCCAGCGGTTTCGTGGTGCCGACGATGTTCTTCCTGGGCGCGGTCTTCGCCGCCCTGTGGTGGGCATCGGTGCACTTCGGCCGCAAGATCGATGAGGCGAAGGCCCGTTGGGCGGCGCAGTCGGAGGCCACCGACGAACCGGCCGGCAAGCCCGCCTAGAGCCCGTTCCACGGGGCGTCCGGGAGGCTGGGGGCTGCGCCGCGTGGCGCCTTGTACCCCATGTAGCCTCAGTGCACCCGCTGACCATTGTTCATATCCAGGGAGTCCCTTCGTGAGCCAGCGCACCCTCGTCCTTCTCAAGCCTGACGCCGTCCAGCGCGGTCTGATCGGCGAGATCATCGGCCGGATCGAGAAGAAGGCCGGCTGGACGATCAGCGCCCTGGAACTGCGCAGCCTGGACCGCGAGATCCTGGAGCAGCACTACGCCGAGCACGTCGGCAAGCCGTTCTACGAGCCCCTGGTCGGCTTCATGGCCTCCGGTCCGGTCGTCTCGATGATCGTCGAGGGCGAGCGGGTGATCGAGGGTGTACGGGCGCTGGCCGGTCCGACTGACCCGATTGCCGCGCCGAGTGGGTCCATTCGTGGGGACTTCGGAACGATCACCCGGGAGAATCTGATCCATGCGTCGGATTCCGAAGAGTCCGCCGAGCGTGAGATCAAGATTTTCTTCCCCGGCATTTCCTGACACTTCATCAGCTGTGCACCCCCCGTGACCTGGGGCGACCGAAGAAATCATCGGTCGCCCCTTGGTGTATACGACACGATCGGGGGAACGCATCTCCGCGACACGACGTCACCATTGAGGGGGGCGGGTGCGTGTACGGCTGACAATGGCGGAACAGCCTCCCGACGTGTTCGAGTGGGCGCACTACGAACTACGATGGAGGCTTCCGCGCCTCACAGCGCATCACCTCCTGCCGACCTCCAGTAAGCATTCGCTCCAGTTGGGAAGGCCAGACGTATCCTCATGGGGAACAACATGTCGTTCATCGGCCGTGACATGGCTGTCGACCTCGGGACCGCCAACACGCTGGTGTACGTCAGGGGCCGCGGAATCGTCCTCAACGAGCCGTCGGTCGTGGCCATCAACACCAACACCGGCGGGATCCTCGCGGTGGGTGCTGAGGCGAAGAAGATGATCGGGCGCACGCCCGGCAACATCGTCGCCGTACGGCCCCTGAAAGACGGCGTGATCGCCGATTTCGAGATCACCGAGCGGATGCTCCGCTACTTCATCCTGAAGATCCACAAGCGGCGCTATCTGGCCCGCCCGCGGGTCGTCGTGTGCGTCCCCTCCGGCATCACCGGAGTGGAGCGCCGTGCGGTGATCGAGGCCTCGACCCAGGCCGGCGCGCGCCAGGTCCACATCATCGAGGAGCCGATGGCCGCCGCGATCGGGTCCGGTCTGCCGGTCCACGAGGCCACCGGCAACATGGTCGTGGACATCGGCGGCGGCACGACCGAGGTCGCGGTCATCTCGCTCGGCGGCATCGTCACGGCGCAGTCCATCCGGGTGGCCGGCGACGAGCTCGACAACGCGATCATCCAGCACATCAAGAAGGAGTACAGCCTTCTGCTGGGCGAGCGCACCGCCGAGAGCATCAAGATCACCATCGGTTCGGCCTACGACCTCGAGCAGGACGAGCACACCGAGATCCGCGGCCGGGACCTGGTCTCCGGTCTGCCGAAGACCGTGGTGATCTCGGCCGCCGAGGTCCGCAAGGCCATCGAGGAGCCGGTCAACTCCATCGTCGACGCGGTCAAGACGACCCTCGACAAGTGCCCGCCGGAGCTGTCCGGTGACGTCATGGACCGCGGCATCGTGCTCACGGGTGGCGGCGCCCTGCTCCGCGGCCTCGACGAGCGGCTGCGCCGCGAGACCGGTATGCCCATCCACATCGCCGAGGACCCGCTCGACTCCGTCGCGCTGGGCTCCGGCAAGTGCGTCGAGGAGTTCGAGGCGCTCCAGCAGGTCCTCGACTCCCAGCCGCGCAGGTAGCGAGGCCGGGGAACCGGCCCGCGCCGCGGCCGCCGAGCGGCGGACGCGGGGGTCGGGCCCCGGCACCAGCGGCCGGTCCGTCCGCCGGACCGGCCGGCGGGCCCAACGGCCCGACAGACACGGTGCACTGACGCTTCACCGTCCGGCGCCGTCACACAGGCACAACGCTCAACTCCCGAACGAGACCGGCGGGGCCCGCAGCCGGCCGGTCCTACGAGGAAGGACACGGCCGCCGCACGTGAGGGACACACGAGAGAGCCGGCTGCTGCTGGTGCTGCTGGTCGCGATCGCGTTCGCGCTGATCACGGTCGATATCCGCGGCGGCGAACAGTCCCCGCTCGATGGTGCCCGGCAAGCCGCCGCCTCCGCCTTCGGCCCGGTCGAAAGCGGTGTCGCCCGCGTCGTCGACCCGGTCGGCAACGCGGTCGGTGCCGTACGGGACTCCGGCCGGCGGCACAACCGGATCAGCACGCTGGAGCACGAGAACGAGGCGCTGAAGGCCAAACTCGGCTCCTCCGACCGGAACCGCAGCCGCGCCGCAGAGCTCGACAAGATCCTCAAGACCGCGGGCACCGGCCAGTACGCCATCAAGGGCGCCCAGGTCATCGCCATCGGCTCGGCTCAGGGCTTCTCCTGGACCGTCACCATCGACGCCGGCAGCCGTGACGGCATCCGCCGCGACATGACCGTGCTCAACGGCGACGGTCTGGTCGGCCGGATCACCACCGTCGGCCCCGGTACCTCCACCGTCCTGCTGGCCGCCGACCCCGACTTCACCGTCGGCACCCGCATGGAGAAGACCAACGAGATCGGCTTCGCCAACGGGCAGGGCGTCCGCTCGATGCGCGTTCAGCTTCTCAATGGCCGGGCCAACATCAAGAAGGGCGACCGCCTGGTCACCTTCGGCTCCAGCAAGGACAAGCCGTTCGTACCCGGTGTGCCCGTCGGCAGGGTCGTCCGGGTCGAGCCGTTCAACGGGGATCTGACCCGCAACCTCCAGGTCCGGCCGTTCGTCGCCTTCTCCCAGCTGGACATCGTCGGCGTCGTCGTCCAGCCGCCCCGCGAGGACCCGCGCGACACCGTCCTGCCGCCCCGGCCCGCCAAGCCCAAGCCGACGCCGACGGTCACCGTCACGGCCACCCCCTCCGCGAGCGTCCCTCCCAGGAGCTGACCGATGCGCATCAACCGGATTCTGCTCTCGGCCCCGCTGGTGGTCGTCGCCCTCGTCATCCAGGTCACCATCCTCGCCAGACTCCAACTGCCCGGCGCCGTACCCGACCTGCTGCTGCTCGTCGTGGTCGGCCTGGCGCTGATCTACGGCCATGTCGGCGGCGCGCTCGTCGGCTTCTGCGCCGGGCTGCTGGCCGACCTCGCCCCGCCGTCCGACCACGCCATCGGCCGCTATGCGCTGGTGCTGTGCGTCATCGGCTATGCGGCCGGCCTGACCAAGCCGGAGTCCGGGCGGCACCGCTCGGCGACGCTGCCGCTGATCGTCGTCCTCGGCGCCGCGATCGTCTCGACGCTGATGTACGCGGGCGTCGGCGCCCTGGTCGGCGACACCGCCGCCCGGCACGTCGGCATCGTCGGACTGCTGCTCAGCGCCACCCTCTACGACCTGCTGCTGGCCCCCTTCGTGGTCCCCCTGGTGATGGCCCTGGCGCGCAGAACCGAGGGCGAGCCGCTGACCGGCGACGGCTCCACCGGCCCGAGCGGCTCCGGCACCTCCGGGTACGGCTGGCTCACCACCGGCACCGGCCTCAAGGCCAGCCGCGGCGCCATGAAGTCCGTGCGCTCGGGCGCCCGGATCGGCAGCCAGCGCGGCGGTCTGCTCGGCAAGTCGGCCCGCGACAAGGTGGGCCGCATCAAGGGGGTCAAGCGGCTGTGACGCTCCCTCGTCCTTCGACCACGACCCCTCATGGAGGCGCGGCGCGCCATGAGTAATCTCCCGGAATCCCGGACCTCCCGGGTCAGCGTCCGGCTCATCGCGATTCAGATCCTGGTCTTCTCGCTGTTGCTCACCCTCGGCGGCCGGCTCTGGTATCTACAGATCCGCAATGGCACGGAGTACGCCACCGAGGCCAGGAACAACCACGTCCAGCAGGTCATCGAGCCCGCCACCCGCGGCTCCATCCTCGACGCCCGCGGGGTGCCGCTGGCCGACAACCAGACCCGTCTGGTGGTGTCGGCCAGCCGTACCGAGCTGCTGAAGATGAAGGACGACGGCAAGGCCGTGCTCGGCCGGCTGGCCAAGGTGCTCGGCATGTCCGAGAAGGAGATCCGCAACAAGGTCCGGCTCTGCGACTCCAAGACACCACAGCCGTGCTGGAACGGCTCGCCGTACCAGCCGATCCCGATCACCGACGAGGCCACCACCCAGCAGGCCCTCCAGATCCGCGAGCGCTCCGAGGACTTCCCCGGCATCAGCGCCGAGCCGACCGCCGTCCGCCGCTACGCCGCCCCGGGCGACGCCAACACCGCCCAGGTCCTCGGCTATCTCTCGCCGGTCACCGACGAGGAGATCAAGAAGGCCGAGCACAGCCGTTCACCGCTGCTGCGCTCGGACCAGATCGGCCGGTCCGGTCTGGAGCGGACGTACGACGACGCGCTGCGCGGCAAGGCCGCCGTCACCCGCTACGAGGTCGACAACCTCGGCCGGGTCATCGGCCAGGCCAAGAGCGAGAAGGGCAAGGCCGGCGCCAGCGTCGTCACCAGCATCGACGCCCGGGTGCAGGGCCTGGCGGAGAAGCAGCTGGACCAGGCCATGAAGGACGCCCGTAAGGAGCACGACAAGAACACGGGCACCAACTACAAGGCCGACTCGGGCGCCGTCGTCGTCATGGAGGCGAAGACCGGCCGGGTGGTGGCGATGGCCTCCAACCCCACCTACGACCCCAACGCCTGGGTCGGCGGGATCTCGGGCAAGGACTACGCCCACCTCACCGGCAAGGACTCCAACTACCCGCTGCTGAACCGCGCCATCCAGGGGCAGGCCGCCCCCGGCTCGATCTTCAAGGTCATCTCGACCGCGGCCGCGGTCAACGCGGGCTATGACTTCGAGGGCCACTACCCCTGCACCAGCTCGTACAGCATCGGCGGCCAGACCTTCAAGAACTTCGAGTCGCAGAGCCATGGCGCGATCAGCCTCGGCCGGGCGCTGGAGGTCTCCTGCGACACCGTCTTCTACCGCCTCTCGCACGACGAGTGGAAGAAGGACGGCGGGGACAAGCCGAAGAAGGACGCCAAGAACTGGTTCTACAAGACCGCCCACCAGTTCGGCCTCGGCAAGGAGACCGGCATCGACCTCCCGAACGAGGTCACCGGCCGGGTCCCCGACCGCAAGTGGAAGAACGCCTTCTGGAAGGCCAACAAGGCCGGCTGGTGCGAACAGGCCAAGGCCTGGCCGAAGAAGAAGGACTTCGGCACCAAGCTCGCCCGGGAAGGCTGCCTGGAGGGCATGAAGCTGCACGCCTATGACTCGATCAACTACGCCATCGGGCAGGGCGACACCCTCGTCACCCCGATCCAGATGGCGACCATCTACGGCGCGATCAGCAACGGCGGCACGCTCTACGACCCGACCGTGGGCAAGGCCGTCATCAGCCCCGACGGCAAGCACATCCAGCGGGTCAAGCCCCAGTCGCACGGCCGGCTGCCGGTGACGCAGAAGACCCTGCACCAGATGGACGGTGCCCTCGCCGGTGTCGCCACCCGCGGTACCGCCGCCTGGCGGTTCGGCGGCTGGCCGCAGGACAAGATCCCGATGCACGCCAAGACAGGTACGGCCGAGGTCTACGGCAAGCAGACCACCTCGTGGTTCGCGACGTACACCAAGGACTACACGATCGTCATGACCATCTCCCAGGGTGGTACCGGCTCCGGCGCCTCCGGCCCCGCCGTGCGCAACATCTACAACGCGCTGTACGGCGTCGACGAAAAGGGCGGCATCGACCCCAAGGCCGCGCTGCTCCCGAGGCCGGAGGCCAAGCTGCCCAAGATCGAAAGTGATGGCGCCATCCAGTCCCAGCCCATCAAGCCGTATGCCCCGCCGTCGCCGTCGCCGTCCGCATCGGAGAGCCCACGATGACGACCAGCCACACCTCCCGGGCGTTCTCGATCCGGCGCTACACCCCCGAGCTCGGCACCTGGGGCAAGCTGACGGCGCGCGATTCGGTGCTGCGCAAGCTGGACTGGATACTGCTGCTGTCCTGCCTGGTGCTGTCGCTGGTGGGCTCGCTGCTGGTCTTCTCCGCCACCCGGAACCGCACCGAGCTCAACCACGGCGACGAGTACTACTACTTCCTGCACCATCTGCTGAACCTCGGCATCGGGCTGGCGCTCGCCGGCGGCACGATCTGGCTCGGCCACCGGACGCTGCGCGGCGCCGTCCCGGTCCTCTACGCCCTCTCGGTCGTGCTGGCGCTGCTGGTGCTGACCCCGCTGGGCGCCACCATCAACGGCTCGCGGTCCTGGCTGGCGATCCCCGGCGGCTTCTCCCTCCAGCCCGCCGAGTTCGCGAAGATCACCATCACGCTGGGCATGGCGATGCTCCTGGCGTCCCGGGTCGACGCGGGGGACCGGCCGCACCCCGACCACCGCACCGTCGTCCAGGCCCTCGGGCTGGCCGCCGTCCCCGTCGTCGTCATCATGCTGATGCCCGACCTCGGCTCGGTGATGGTGCTCGGCGCAGTCATCCTCGGGGTGCTGCTCTCCTCCGGCGCCTCCAACCGCTGGATCCTCGGGCTGGTCGGCACCGGTGTCGTCGGCTGTGTCGCGGTCTGGCAGCTCGGGCTGCTCGACGACTACCAGATCGCCCGCTTCGCCGCCTTCGCCAACCCGAGCCTCGACCCGGCCGGTGTCGGCTACAACACCAACCAGGCCCGGATCGCGATCGGCGGCGGCGGGCTGACCGGATCCGGTCTCTTCCACGGCAGCCAGACCACCGGTCAGTTCGTCCCCGAACAGCAGACGGACTTCATCTTCACCGTCGCCGGTGAGGAACTCGGCTTCCTGGGCGCGGGCCTGATCATCGTCCTGCTCGGTGTGGTCCTGTGGCGCGCCTGCCGGATCGCCCGGGAGTCCACCGAGCTCTACGGGACGGTCGTGGCCGCCGGCATCATCGCGTGGTTCGCCTTCCAGGCCTTCGAGAACATCGGCATGACCCTCGGGATCATGCCGGTCACCGGTCTGCCGCTGCCGTTCGTCTCCTACGGCGGCACCTCGATGTTCGCGGTCTGGATCGCGATCGGGCTGCTCCAGTCGATCCGGGTGCAGCGTCCGCTGTCCGCCTCCCGCTGACGCCGGGTCAGTCCCTGAGGTGCAGTTCGAACCAGAGCGAGGGGGACCGCGGCAGTCCGCCGAACGGCGTGGTGCCCCAGTCGTCGGAGAGCTCGCCGGTCAGCAGCAGCCCGAGATCGGCGTCCCGCTCCCCGGTCACCGCGGCCGGCCGGGGAATCCGGACCGGCGCCTCGTCGTGCACGCTGATCCGCAGGCCGTGTCCGGCGGTCAGCAGCCGCAGCAGGATGTCCGCGGACCGCGGCGTGCGCAGATGGGCGCTGGTCACCGCCTCCGAGGTGAGCAGCACCGCGGTGTCGGCGAGCGGGGCGAGCGGGGTGCGGCGCAGCACCGCGCGGACGAAGTCGCGGGCGGCCTTCGGGGCACGGGGGGTGCTCGGCGTGCTCAGGAGGTGTGGGCGGGCGCCTGCCGCGACGCGGATGGGTGTCCGGGTGACGGGTGCGGTCTGGGGGTGCACGGGTGTCTCCCTCCCCGAAGGGGTCGAGTGCGCGCCCACTGCCACTCTGCGTGGCGGGCTCGTCACACACGGTAAATCACGCCATACGGCGAGTGCTACCCGCTCCGGCGGTTTCCGGCCCCGTGACGCCTTCCCGGTTCTGGCGGGTGGTCCCGGCCGGAGCGGGTGACTAGATTCGATGCATGGCGGACACCGTGCGGGAAATCGAGCGGAAGTACGAAGCCGACGACAACACCCGGCTGCCCGACCTGGCCGGGATCGACCGGGTCGCCGCCGTGGTGGAGGCCGGCACCGAGGATCTCGACGCCGTTTACTACGACACCGCCGGCCAGTGCCTCGCCGCCGCCGGCATCACCTTGCGCCGGCGCACCGGCGGCAGGGACGCGGGCTGGCATCTGAAGCTGCCGGTCGGGCCCGGGGTGCGGGACGAGCTGCGGGCGCCGCTGTCCGAGACGCCGCCCCCGGAGCTGACCGCGCTCGTACGGTCCCGGGTGCTGGACGGGGAGCTGGTGCCCGTCGTACGGCTCCGGACGCGGCGCACGGTCCGGGTGCTGAAGGATGCCGCCGGCACCCCGCTCGCGGAGGTCGCCGAGGACGCGGTGCACGCCTGGCCGGCGGCCGGGGCCGTCGACGCCGGGACGGCCGGCGCCGGGCGCGCCGGGGCCCGCTGGCGCGAGATCGAGGTGGAGCTGGCCGGGGACGGCAGCGCCGGACTGCTGGACGAGGTCGGCCGGGCGCTGACCGAGGCGGGGGTGCGCCCCGCCTCAGCGGCATCGAAGCTGGCGCGGGCGCTGGCCGAGACGGGCCAGGGCCGCGACGGGGCCGCGCCGCCCGCCGCCGGCCCGGACGAGCGGCCCGCCCATGGCTCCGGCAAGGCCGCGGCCAAGGGGAAGGGTGCCGGGAAGCGCGGCAAGAAGGGGCCGACCGCCGGTGAGGTCGTGCTGGACTACGCCCGCGAGCAGGTGCGGGTGATCATCGAGCTGGACCCCGCGGTACGGCGGGATCTGCCCGACTCGGTGCACCGGATGCGGGTCGCCACCCGGCGGCTGCGCAGCGCCTTCCGCTCGTACACCAAGGTGCTCGACCGCGCCGCCACCCTGCCCATCGGCGTCGAACTCAAGTGGCTGGCGGCCGAGTTGGGAGTGGAGCGGGACCGTGAGGTGCTGACCGAGCGGCTGCGGGAGGGGCTGGCCGAGGTGCCCGCGACGCTACGGCTCGGCCCCGTGGACGCCCGGCTGCGGATCTGGTCCGAACGGCGCCGGGCCGGCGCGCGGGACCGGCTGCTCGACGTCCTGGACGGGCCGCGCTACCTGGCGCTGCTGAAGACCCTGCACGCCCTCCTGGAGGAGCCGCCGCTGCGCAAGGCCGCCGCCCGCCCGGCGCCCGAGGTCGCGGCCGGGGCCGTGCTCAAGGACTACCGCCGGCTGGCCCGCCGTACGGAGGCCGCGCTGGCCGCGCAGGCCGGGAGGGAACGGGACGAGGCGCTGCACGGCGCCCGCAAGGCGGCCAAGCGCACCCGGTACGCGGCGGAAGCCGCCCGACCGGCGCTCGGCGGGCCGGCGAAGAAGTTCGCCAAGCGGACCAAGCGGGTGCAGCAGCTGCTGGGGGACCACCAGGACAGCGTGGTGGCCCGCGGCGCACTGCGCGAGCTGGCGACCCAGGCCCAGCGGGCCGGTGAGGGCGGCTTCACCTTCGGCCTGCTGTACGGGCGCGAGGAGGCCCTGGCGGCGGACCGGGAGCGGGCCCTGCCGGACGTGTGGCGGAAGGCCTCGCGCCGTAAGCACCGGGCCGCGCTGCGGCCGTGACCATGCCAGGCTCTCGATCGTGTGATCGGTGCACGTAGCTCCGCCGACGCGGAGGTGACCCGCCGTGGGACGCGTGCGAAGTGCGCCGGCCCCTGTGCTCCCCGCCACCGAGGGGGTGTCCGGTCGACGTGCTGGGGGGTGGCTCCGAGCGGTTACGCTTGAGAGTCGCCCCTGCCAGCTCACGAAGGTTCCAGATGTCTGTCGAGTCGGTCTTCCCGCAGCTCGAGGCCCTGCTCCCGCATGTGCAGAAGCCCATTCAGTACGTCGGCGGTGAGCTGAACTCCACCGTCAAGGACTGGGACTCCTGCGACGTCCGCTGGTCGCTCATGTACCCGGACGCGTACGAGGTCGGTCTGCCCAACCAGGGCGTCATGATCCTCTACGAGGTCCTCAACGAGCGCGAGGGCGTGCTCGCCGAGCGCACGTACAGCGTGTGGCCGGACCTCGAAGCGCTGATGCGGGAGCACGGCGTCCCGCAGTTCACGGTCGACGCGCACCGCCCCGTCGGCGCCTTCGACGTGCTCGGTGTCTCCTTCTCGACCGAGCTGGGGTACACCAACCTCCTCACCGCCCTGGACCTGGCCGGTATCCCCATGGAGGCCAAGGACCGTACGGAAGACCACCCGATCGTCCTCGCCGGCGGCCACGCGGCCTTCAACCCCGAGCCGATCGCGGACTTCCTGGACTGCGCGGTCGTCGGTGACGGCGAGCAGGCGGTGCTGGAGATCACCGAGATCATCCGCGCCTGGAAGGCCGAGGACCGGCCCGGCGGCCGCGACGAGCTGCTGTTCCGCCTCGCGAAGACCGGCAGCGTCTACGTCCCCAAGTTCTACGACGTCGAGTATCTGGCCGACGGGCGGATCTCCCGCGTCGTGCCGAACCGCTCCGGCGTCCCGTGGCGGGTGTCCAAGCACACCGTCATGGACCTCGACGAGTGGCCCTACCCCAAGCAGCCGCTCGTCCCCCTGGCCGAGACCGTCCATGAGCGGATGTCGGTCGAGATCTTCCGTGGCTGCACCCGCGGCTGCCGTTTCTGCCAGGCCGGCATGATCACGCGCCCCGTACGGGAGCGAAGCATCACCGGCATCGGCGACATGGTGGACAAGGGGCTGAAGGCCACGGGATTCGAGGAGGTCGGCCTGTTGTCGCTGTCCTCCGCGGACCACACCGAGATCGGCGACATCGCGAAGGGGCTCGCCGACCGGTACGAGGAAGACAAGATCGGCCTGTCGCTCCCGTCGACCCGGGTCGACGCCTTCAACGTCGATCTTGCCAACGAGCTGACGCGCAACGGCCGTCGCTCGGGTCTGACCTTCGCGCCCGAGGGCGGCTCGGAGCGGATGCGCAAGGTCATCAACAAGATGGTCTCCGAAGAAGACCTGATCAGGACCGTCTCCACGGCCTACGGCAACGGCTGGCGGCAGGTGAAGCTCTACTTCATGTGCGGTCTGCCGACCGAGACCGACGAGGACGTGCTCCAGATCGGCGACATGGCCGTCAAGGTCATCGCCGAGGGCCGCAAGGTCTCCGGACAGAACGACATCCGCTGCACGGTCTCCATCGGCGGCTTCGTCCCCAAGCCGCACACCCCCTTCCAGTGGGCGCCGCAGCTCTCCGCGGAGGAGACCGACGCCCGCCTCGAAAAGCTCCGCGACAAGATCCGCGGCGACAAGAAGTACGGCCGCTCCATCGGCTTCCGCTACCACGACGGCAAGCCCGGCATCGTCGAGGGCCTGCTCTCCCGCGGCGACCGCCGCGTCGGCTCGGTCATCCGCGCCGTCTACGAGGGCGGCGGCCGCTTCGACGGCTGGCGCGAGCACTTCTCCTACGACCGCTGGATGAAGGCCGCCGAGGAGACGCTGCCCGCCCTCGGCGTGGACGTCGCCTGGTACACCACCCGTGAGCGGGAGTACGAGGAGGTCCTCCCCTGGGACCACCTGGACTCCGGCCTCGACAAGGACTGGCTCTGGGAGGACTGGCAGGACGCCCTCGACGAAACCGAGGTCGAGGACTGCCGCTGGACCCCGTGCTTCGACTGCGGCGTCTGCCCCCAGATGGACACCGAAATCCAAATCGGCCCGACGGGCAAGAAATTGCTGCCGCTGACGGTCGTCAAGTAGCGCTTCCCGTACGCGCCTTCGGCCCGGCCCGGCCCCGCACTCGCGTGGCCGGGCTGCCGTACGTTCCCGCACAATGAGGCGATGTCGCCACAGCTCATCGCCCCCACCGTCGCCGTCCATGCCTCCTTCCTCGCCGCGATGGACGAGTTCCGGGCCGACGGTGCCGAGACCGTCGCGCCGTCCAACATGGCCCAGGAGCTGAGGACTTGGGCCACCCGTTGGCCGACCGCTGAGGGGTTTGCCGAGTATGTCGAGCTGACCGGCGGGGTGGGGAGCGAGGAGCGCGCCGACGGCGTGGTTCCCAGGACCACCCGCTGGTGGGTGGACGGCGACACCTACCTGGGCCGGGTCACCTTCCGTCACCGGCTCACTCCCTCTCTCCTCACCTGGGGCGGCCATATCGGCTACGGGGTACGTCCGGGTGCCCGGCGCCGCGGTCATGCCACCGGGATGCTGCGTGCCGCACTGCCCATCGCCCACCACGAGTTGGGCATCGACCCGGTGCTGGTCACCTGCGATGACGCCAACACCGGCTCACGTAAGGTCATCGAGGCCTGCGGCGGGGTCTTCGAGGACCAGCGGGACGAAAAGCTGCGCTACTGGTTCCGCCCGGCCGCGGCCACCGCCGGCCGGCGGCCGTAGCGGCGCCACGGAAGCACCGAAGTACAAGGGGGAGGGCCCTATGGAGCCCATGGACAAGGACCGGCGGGTGCCCGAGCGCTATGAGCCGGGTGAGGGCTGTCTGACCACAGCGGTGCGGCTTCCGGTGCGGATCGTGGTGCTGGTGCTCGTGGTGCCGGTGCGTCTGGTGTGGGACGCGTGCGCCGCCCTCGGCCGGGCCGTCCACCGGACCGCGCTGCGTCCCCTCGGCAGCGGCCTCGCCTGGCTGTGGCGCACCCTCGTCGTGATACCCGTGGCCTGGACCTGGCGCACGCTCGTCGTGGCCCCGCTCAGGTGGCTGTACGCGTCGGTGCTGACGCCGGTCGGGCGCGGCATCGCCTGGCTGGTGCGTGGCTTGGGCGTGGGGTTGCTGTGGCTGGCCAAGGCGCTGTTCGTGTGGCCGTGGGTGGCGTTGTGGCGGTTTGTGTTGGTGCCGGTGGGGCGGGGCGTTGCCGTGGTGGTGGCGTGGTTGGTGCGGTATCTGGTGGTGGTGCCCGCCCAGTGGCTGTACGCGGCGGTGCTGGCGCCGGTCGGGCGGGGGATTGCCTGGTTGCTGCGGGGGTTGGGTGTCGCGCTGTTGTGGTTGGGCAGGGCGTTGTTCGTGTGGCCGTGGGTGGCGTTGTGGCGGTTTGTGTTGGTGCCGGTGGGGCGGGGCGTTGCCGTGGTGGTGGCGTGGTTGGTGCGGTATCTGGTGGTGGTGCCCGCCCAGTGGCTGTACGCGGCGGTGCTGGCGCCGGTCGGGCACGGGATCGCCTGGCTGGTGCGCGGCCTCGGCACCGTACTTGCCACCCTCGTCCGGTGGATCCTGGTCGTGCCGCTGGTCGCCCTGTGGCGGTATGTGCTGCGGCCCGCCGGGCGGGCGCTGGCCGCCGTGGTGACGGTGGTCGTCCGCGAGGTCGGGGCGGCGTTCGGGCACTGCTGGCGGGTCGCCGGGATCATCTCCCGGGCCGTCGGCCGGTTCCTCGGCACGGTGCTGCGGTGGCTGTTCGTCGAGCCGGTGCGCTGGGTCTACCGCACCGTGCTCACCCCGCTCGGCCACGGCATCCGGAACGGCATCTGGCGGCCCGCCCGGCAGGCGCTGCGCACTGCCCGCGAGACCGTCCGGCAGACCCGCCGGGAGCTCCGGCGGGCCCTGTTCGGCGCCCCCAGGGAACCGGAGCGCGCGGGCGCCGTTCCGCCCCGCCGGGAACCGGGAGCCCCCGGGACACGTACTCTTGGTAGCAGTACGACCGCACTCACGAAGGACTGAACGACACTGGGCAAGCGACAGCCCGAAGGCCCGCCGCCCGCACCGGCGGTGCAGCGCATCCGACTGCGCTACACCAAGCGCGGCCGCCTCCGGTTCACCAGCCACCGCGACTTCCAGCGAGCTTTCGAGCGGGCGCTGCGCCGCGCCGAGGTCCCCATGGCCTATTCGGCGGGCTTCACCCCGCACCCCAAGGTGTCGTACGCCAACGCCGCCCCGACCGGTACGGGAAGCGAGGCCGAGTATCTGGAGATCCAGCTCGCCGAGCGCCGCGATCCGGACAAGCTGCGCGAACTCCTCAACGAGTCGCTGCCGGACGGGCTCGATGTGATCGACGCCGTGGAGTCCCGCACCAGTGGCCTGGCCGACCGGCTGGAGGCCTCGGTGTGGGAGATCCGGCTCGACGGGGTCGCCCCGGAGACCGCCGGGCACGCCGTCGAGGCGTTCCTCGCCGCGGAAGAGGTGCAGGTCGAGCGCCGGACGAAAAACGGCATGCGGACCTTTGACGCACGGGCCGCGGTGGCGCGTCTGGAGGCCGCCGGTCGCGAGGGCGATAGGCCCGACGGCAATGCCTGTGCGATACTGCGGCTGGTTGTTCGGCATCTGACACCTGCCGTTCGACCCGACGACGTCCTGTCCGGCCTCCGAGCTACGGCCGACCTGGCGCCGCCGGTCCCCGCTGCGGTGACCAGGCTGGCGCAGGGGCTGCTCGATGAGGAGACCGGCGCGGTGACTGACCCGCTGGCGCCCGACCGCGACGCTGCCACGGCCGCCCTACCCACGGCCGCCGGGCTGAGTGCCGCGAAGGCGACATGTGGGGCCTCCCCGGCAGCCGGGGAAGGTACTGCGTAGGACCGCCGTCGTTGCGTCGCCGATCAACCAGGGAGCCACCCCGGTCCGGCAGACGCACTGACCAGGAGACTTTCGCCGGTCCCGCCCTACCGGGGCCGACGAGCGAGACGACAGCTCCCGTGCGGCGCCCACGCCCCGGACAGCGGGACCGCGCTCATCACGCGGACCGCGACCGGAATCAGGCGCGGCGCCCGGGAGCGTGACGGGAGAACCGCCCGCATGCTCGAGCCCATTGAGCCCACCGGATCCACGCATTCCCAGGATCGCGGTGCTGACGACAACAACAACCACTCACCGAGTGACACACTGCCGCCGCGCCGCCGGCGCCGCGCGGCATCCCGGCCGGCCGGTCCGCCGGCGGCCGGTGCCGCCGCCGAGGCCGCGGTGGTGAGTACCGAGGCCACCGCCGCACCCGCGGCCGATCCGGCCCTCGCCGAGGAGAGCACCGCGGCCGCGGTGACCACCGGCGACGAGGCCAAGCCGGCCCGTAGCCGCCGCCGGGCGACCCGTAAGGTCACCTCCCCGGCCGGCGCCCCGCAGCCGGCCGCCGAGATCGAGACCACGGAGGTCGAGACCGCCGAGGAAGAGGCCGACGAGGCCGAGACGGCCGAGGCCCCGGCCGCCGCTGTCGAGACGCCCGCCGAGGCACCGCAGCAGGAGGCGGCGCCGCGCCGCACCCGCCGCCGGGCGACCCGCAAGGTGACCGCCCCCGCCGGTACCCCGCAGACCGAGGCCGCCCCGGAGCCGGTGGTCGCCGAGGCGCCCGCCCCCGCCGAGACTCCCGTCGAGGCCGCTCCGGCTGCCGCCGAGGAGACCGAGGGTGCGGCGCCGCGCCGCACCCGCCGCCGGGCCACCCGTAAGGTCACTGCTCCGGCCGGCGCCCCGCAGGCGAGCGTCGCCGACGAGGCCGCCACCACGGACGCGACCCCGGCCGCTCCGGCCGCCGAGGACGAGGAAGCGGCGCCCGCCCCCGCCGAGGAGGCCAAGCCCGCCCGGACGCGTCGCCGCGCCACCCGTAAGACCACCGCCGCCTCGGACGCCCCGCAGGCCGCCGAGACGGCCGAGGAGCCCGCGGCCGAGGAGCCTGCGCAGGAGCCGGCCGCCGAGGACGCGGCCGCCGAGGCACCCCGCCACCGTGCGCGCCGCCGTGGCGAGCGTGCCGCGGAGCCGGCCGCCGAGGCGCCCCGTGCCGAGGAGGAGCCCGCGACGGAGGCACCGCAGCGCGGCCGCCGCCGTGCGCAGCGCCCCCCGACCGCCGTCTTCCAGGCGCCGGTCTTCACCGAGCCGACGTTCCAGACGCCGGAGACCGCGGCCGCCGCTGCCGCGGCCCACCAGGAGGAGACCCCGGCCGAGCCGGCCGTGGAGGAGCAGCCCGCCGCGGGCGGGCGCCGCCGTCGCCGTCGTGGCGCCCCGGCCGAGCCCGAGCAGGTTGCCGCTGCCCCGGCCGAGGAGCCGGCGGCCGACGAAGCCGAGGCCGAGACCGAGGCCGAGCCGGAGGCCGAGCAGGCCGAGGGCGGCCGCGGCGAGGACGAGTCCGCCGACCGCCCCTCGCGCCGCCGCCGCCGTGGTGGCCGCCGCCGTCGTCGCGGTGAGGCCGCCGAGGGCGCCGACGAGCAGGCCGCCGACGAGCGGGAGACCCCGGAGGAGGAGGCCGAGGAGGCCGAGGAGCAGGCCGCCGAGCCGCAGGACGAGGCCGAGGAGTCGGCCGGCGGTTCCAGCAGCAGCCGCCGTCGCCGTCGCCGTCGCCGCCGGACCGGTGAGGCCGCCGAGGCCGAGGCCGGCGGTACCGACGACCCGGAGCGTACGGTCGTCAAGGTCCGTGAGCCCCGCAAGAAGGACGAGAGCACCAGCGCCGACGAGGTGCAGTCGATCAAGGGGTCGACGCGTCTGGAGGCCAAGAAGCAGCGTCGCCGGGAAGGCCGCGAGCAGGGCCGCCGCCGGGTGCCGATCATCACCGAGGCGGAGTTCCTGGCCCGCCGCGAGGCCGTCGAGCGGGTGATGGTCGTCCGCCAGAGCGGCGAGCGCACCCAGATCGGCGTCCTTGAGGACAACGTGCTCGTGGAGCACTTCGTCAACAAGGAGCAGGCGACCTCGTACGTCGGCAATGTCTACCTCGGCAAGGTGCAGAACGTCCTGCCGTCGATGGAGGCCGCGTTCGTCGACATCGGCAAGGGCCGGAACGCCGTGCTGTACGCCGGTGAGGTCAACTTCGAGGCGCTGGGCATGGCCAACGGCCCGCGCCGGATCGAGACCGCGCTGAAGTCCGGCCAGTCCGTGCTGGTGCAGGTCACCAAGGACCCGATCGGCCACAAGGGCGCCCGGCTCACCAGCCAGGTCTCGCTCCCCGGCCGCTACCTGGTCTACGTGCCCGAGGGCTCGATGACCGGTATCAGCCGCAAGCTGCCCGACACCGAGCGGGCGCGGCTGAAGCAGATCCTCAAGAAGATCGTCCCCGAGGACGCGGGCGTCATCGTGCGTACCGCCGCGGAGGGGGCGAGCGAGGAGGAGCTGGCGCGCGACGTCCAGCGGCTCCAGGCCCAGTGGGAAGAGATCCAGAAGAAGGCCAAGAGCAGCAGCGCCAGCGCGCCGACCCTGCTCTACGGCGAGCCGGACATGACCGTCCGGGTCGTCCGCGACATCTTCAACGAGGACTTCTCCAAGGTCATCGTCAGCGGTGACGACGCCTGGCAGACCATCCACGGCTATGTCGCGCATGTCGCCCCCGACCTCGTCGACCGGCTCCAGAAGTGGACCTCGGACGTCGATGTCTTCGCGACGTACCGCATCGACGAGCAGCTGATGAAGGCGCTGGACCGCAAGGTCTGGCTGCCCAGCGGCGGTTCGCTGGTGATCGACCGGACCGAGGCGATGGTCGTGGTCGACGTCAACACCGGCAAGTTCACCGGCCAGGGCGGCAACCTGGAGGAGACGGTCACCAGGAACAACCTGGAGGCGGCCGAGGAGATCGTGCGTCAGCTGCGGCTGCGCGACCTCGGCGGCATCATCGTGATCGACTTCATCGACATGGTGCTGGAGTCCAACCGGGACCTGGTGCTGCGGCGCCTGCTGGAGTGCCTGGGCCGGGACCGCACCAAGCACCAGGTCGCCGAGGTCACCTCGCTCGGCCTGGTCCAGATGACCCGTAAGCGGGTCGGCCAGGGCCTGCTGGAGTCCTTCTCCGAGTCGTGTGTGCACTGCAACGGCCGTGGCGTCATCGTCCACATGGACCAGCCGACGACGGCCGGCGGCGGTGGCAAGCGCAAGAAGAAGGGCAAGGCCGAGAAGGCCGAGCCGCACGTCCACGAGGCCGAGGTCGCCGCGCCGACCCCGGACGGTGCCACACCGGAGCTGGAGCCGGTCGCCGTGACGGAGGCCGAGCTTCAGCCCGCGGTGGCCGAGGCCGACGAGTGGTTCAGCAGCCCGGCCGAGGCCGAGGCGGCCGCCGGGCGTGGCCGTGGCCGCCGCCGGGCGAGCCGGAAGGTGTCCGCTCCGGCGGGCGCCCCGAAGGCCACCGAGGCCGCCGAGATCGTCGTCCCGGCCGAGCCGGTGGCGGCACCCGAGCCGGAGCCCGCTGTGGAGCCGGTCGCCGAGGCGCCCGTGGAGGCACCGGCCGCGGAGCCCGCGCCGGCCCGTCCGCGCCGCCGGGTGACCCGTAAGGTCGCCGCCCCGCAGGTGTCCGACGACTCCACGGCGACCGTCGTGATCGCCGCCCCGGCGGAGCCGGTCACCGAGCCGGCGCCGGCGGAGCCCGTCGAGGGCGCCGGGGCGGAGGCGGAGCCCGCGGCCAAGAAGACCGCGAAGAAGGCGACGGCGAAGAAGGCCGCGGCCAAGAAGGCCACGGCGAAGAAGACCACGGCCAAGAAGACGGTGGCGAAGAAGACCACCACCGCCAAGAAGGCCACGGCGAAGAAGACCACCGCGAAGAAGACGACGACGAAGAAGGCGGCGGCCAAGAAGACCGCTGCCGCCGAGCAGCCCTCGGTGGCGTCGGTGTCGGCTTCCGCGGAGGACTGAGCAGGAAGGCCGTGCCCCGGGCCGTCAGCGGTCCGGGGCCGGTTTGACCCCCTGGTCAAGGCCCCGTAACCTTGACCGTCGGTGTCTGTGACACCAAACCCCTGAGCACACACCTCTCGGTCCGCCGAGGGAGGCCGCTCGTCCACTCGGATTCCATGGGCCCTATCCCGAGCCCGTGTGAGCGGCTGGCATCAGAGGATCCGTTTCTAGCGAAAGAGAGTTCCGCGTGTACGCGATCGTGCGCACCGGCGGGCGCCAGCAGAAGGTTGCTGTCGGCGACGTCATCGAGGTTGACCGCATTTCCACCAGCAAGGTCGGCGACACCGTCGAGCTCTCGACGCTGCTGGTTGTCGACGGCGACTCGGTCACCAGCGACCCGTGGGTCCTGGCCGGCGTGAAGGTCCAGGGCGAGGTCGTCGACCACCACAAGGGCGACAAGATCCGGATCCAGAAGTACAAGAACAAGACCGGCTACAAGAAGCGGATCGGCCACCGCCAGCTCCACACGGCGCTGAAGATCACCGGCATCGACGCTCCGGCGAAGTAAGGGACTGAGGAGACATGGCACATAAGAAGGGCGCATCGTCCACTCGGAACGGTCGCGATTCCAATGCTCAGCGGCTCGGCGTGAAGCGCTTCGGCGGTCAGGCCGTCCTCGCCGGTGAGATCCTGGTCCGCCAGCGTGGCACCCACTTCCACCCGGGCACGGGCGTCGGCCGCGGCGGCGACGACACCCTGTTCGCCCTTGCTGCCGGTGCGGTGCAGTTCGGCACCCACCGTGGCCGCAAGGTCGTGAACATCGTTCCGGTCGCCGAGTAATCACGGCCTGACCGAGCGATAGCTCAGCATCAGCATCACTCAGGGGCGGACCGCCTTTTCCCGCGAGAGCGGGAAGGCCGGTCCGCCCTTGCGTGTTAGCACAGAGACATGCGCAGTACAGCGACATACCCGTAGTTATCTGGAGGCACCCCCACCATGACCACCTTCGTGGACCGCGTCGAGCTGCACGTCGCCGCGGGTAACGGAGGCCACGGCGTGGCCTCCGTGATGCGGGAGAAGTTCAAGCCGCTGGGCGGCCCGGACGGCGGCAACGGCGGCCGCGGCGGCGATGTGATCCTGGTCGTCGACCAGGACGTCACCACACTTCTCGAATACCACCACCACCCGCACCGCAAGGCCACCAACGGCCAGCCGGGCGCGGGCGACAACCGCTCCGGCAAGAACGGCCAGGACCTCGTCCTGCCGGTCCCCGACGGCACCGTCATCCTGGACGGCCAGGGCAATGTGCTCGCCGACCTCGTCGGCCAGGGCACCACCTTCATCGCCGGCCAGGGCGGCCGCGGCGGCCTCGGCAACGCCGCGCTGGCCTCGGCCCGCCGCAAGGCTCCCGGCTTCGCGCTGCTCGGCGAGCCCGGCGAGGCCCGCGACATCGTGCTGGAGCTCAAGACCGTCGCGGATGTCGCGCTGGTCGGCTATCCGAGCGCCGGCAAGTCCTCGCTGATCTCGGTGCTCTCGGCCGCCAAGCCCAAGATCGCCGACTACCCCTTCACCACCCTGGTACCCAACCTCGGTGTGGTGACGGCCGGTTCGACGGTCTACACGATCGCGGATGTCCCCGGTCTGATCCCCGGCGCGAGCCAGGGCAAGGGCCTGGGCCTGGAGTTCCTGCGGCATGTCGAGCGCTGTGAGGTGCTCGTCCATGTCCTGGACACCGCGACCCTGGAGGCCGACCGCGATCCGGTCTCCGACCTCGACACCATCGAGGAGGAGCTCAAGCAGTACGGCGGTCTGGACAACCGGCCCCGGATGGTCGTCCTCAACAAGATCGACGTCCCGGACGGCAAGGACCTCGCCGACATCATCCGCCCCGACCTGGAAGAGCGCGGCTACCGCGTGTTCGAGGTCTCCGCGGTCGCCCACATGGGCCTGAAGGAGCTGTCCTTCGCGCTCGCCGACGTCGTCGCCAAGGCCCGCGCCGCCAAGCCCGTACAGGAAGCCACCCGTATCGTCATCCGGCCCCAGGCCGTGGACGATGCCGGCTTCACGATCACGGAGGAGGGCGAGAACTTCTTCCGGGTGCGCGGCGAGAAGCCCGAGCGCTGGGTCCGTCAGACCGACTTCAACAACGACGAGGCCGTCGGCTACCTCGCCGACCGCCTCAACCGTCTCGGTGTCGAGGACGCGCTGCGCAAGGCCGGCGCGCACGCGGGCGACGGCATCGCCATCGGCCCCGAGGACAACGCCGTCGTCTTCGACTGGGAGCCGATGATGGCGGCCGGCGCGGAGATGCTGGGCCGGCGTGGCGAGGACCACCGCATGGAGGCGCCCCGTCCGGCTGCGCAGCGCCGCCGGGACCGGGACGTGGCGCGGGACGAGGCCGACCAGGAGTACGAGGGCTTCAAGCCCTTCTGACGGACCGCCCGGCGGACCGCAGCACCGAAGAACGGGGAAGGCCCCCGGGAGGAGAACTCCCGGGGGCCTTCCCCGTCTGCGTCGCCGCCGAGGCCGTGGACGGCCCGCTGCGGGCTCAGACGGCGGCGGGGGTGTCCGAGGCGCCGTTGTCCTGGTTCTCGGCCGTCTCGGAGGCGTCCACGTCCTCCTGAGAGCGCTGACCGGGGATGCCGGACAGCCGGTTCTCCATCCGGACGCGCCGCTCGTCGGCCTTGGTGCACAGCGCCAGCGCCGCCTGGTTGAAGCGGACCGACGACGGCGGGTCCGACGGGCCCAGCAGATGCTCCTTGAGCTCGGCGCGCTCCGCGGCCAGGGTGTCCTTCTCCGGGTTGCGGACCGCGTCGAGGAGACCGGCCACCTCCGCCGCCTCCGGCGTGAGGATCGTCGCCGCCCGCACGGTCGGGAAGTTCACCCGGAAGTCGTCCTCGCCCATCCCCGAGGTGTTGGCGACCGCGTACGGCTTCTCGCTGGTCAGGTAGTCGGAGACGACGCTGGAGACGTCGCTGATCAGCACATCGGCCTCGTTGAAGCAGCTGAAGATGCCGGGGCGGGCCGTGGTGATGATGCGGTGCTCCCACTCGGGGAAGGAGTTCCAGTACGCCTCTTCCCAGGCGGTGACGGCCGCCGCGACGGCGGCCGCGCGGCCCTCCTCCGGGGTGCCCTGGAGCCGCATCCGCTCCAGCTCGTCCGCGCTCTTGCGGAACGCGGAGGTGGTCAGCGCGTTCAGCTCCTCGGTACGGCGGGCCAGTTCGGCGGCCGCCTCCGGGCCGGGCCGCTCCCCGCTGCGCCGGGCGTTCGCCTCGGTGATCATCGCCTGGATACGGGTGTTGGCGGCGCCCGCCTGCGGGTCCACGGAACCGGTCATCGGGTGCGGCTTGTACAGCAGCCGCACCTTCTCGTCGGCGAGCAGCTCGCGGACGATGTTCTCACCGGCCAGGATCACCGAGGTGTTGCCCGGGTTGCCGTCCCAGCCCTCCCAGGTCGGGGCGTACAGCACGGTCGTCAGCCGGCCGGCCGGGGCGCCCGTGTACGGCTCGATCGGGGCCAGCTGGGGGCGGCCGACCTCGATGACGTCCTTGTCCTCGACGCCGATGTCGGCGAGCTGGTAGCGGTCACGGGCCGCCGGGCCCGCCACCCACACCTCGTCGTACGCCTTCGCGTACGGGTTGCAGGAGGACAGCTTGTCGCTCTCGCCGTGGTTGGTGAAGGCGTGCTTGATGGACGGGATCCGCAGGATCTGCGAGGTCTTGCCGGAGTTCGCCGGGTGCAGCAGCACCTTGAGCGTGGAGTGCTCCAGCCGCATCAGGTTGGCGACCTTGGGGATGCAGACGATCGGCACGTCCGTGGCCTCGATCTTCTGCACCATGAAACGTTCGCGCAGCACGATGATCGGGTTGCCGTCCAGGTCGGCGAGGGTGCTCAGCCACATGTTGGCCTGGTAGGCGGACGAGGAGCCGCCGGAGAAGTACATACCGACCGTCGGCCGGTACTCCGCAAGCCAGTTGTCCAGCCACTCCAGGGCCTGCTTCTCGTTGGCCACCCGCTTCTTCGGCAGCAGCCAGGTGCCCAGGTAGAGCGTGCCGCCGGCGGAGAGGGCCAGGGAGACGGCCAGGCCGATGCCGCCCCAGTACGCGTCGGTGGTGATCGCGGTGAGCATCATGCCGGTGGTGGTGGGCACCGAGAAGCGCAGCAGGCGGCGGCCCGTCTGGCGGGAGAGGATGCGCGGCGGGGCGTCCGTCAGCCGCAGCGCGCTCGCGTCGATGTTGCGGGTGACGAACGGCAGGCTGCGGGTCCGGCGGACCAGCACCGCGACCGCCTGGCACACGAAGTGGGTGCCGTAGAAGAGGAGCAGCGTGATGGTGAGCGGCGCCTGCTCCTCGAGCGGGTTGATGCCGTCGATGTGCAGCAGGCCGACCAGTATCAGCATGTCGCGCAGCAACTGGCGCACCGTGACATCGAACCGGATCCGGCCGAGCACGGCGAGCAGGCCGGGCTGCTTGTGCTGGAGGACCAGGTCGAGACCCAGGTTGACCACGGAGGCGGCGATGAACAGCGGGATGACGGGCAGCAGCGCACCGAGGAGCTGCGCGGTGAACGCGACCATCATCGCGAAGAGGGCCGCGAGCTGTACGGCTCGGCGGGGGACGATTCCGGCGGAAGGCACGGGGGAGGGCTCCTGGCAGCACGAAAGGTCAGGGGGAGGCCGAGGGGGGCGGCCGGGTCCCGCGCTGCGACGCCGCGGGAGCGGCGAAACGGGACCGATGGACACCCGACCGTATGACCTTGTTGGCCTTGGTGACAATCTGCTGTGGCTCTCATCACCGCGAAAGCGGATCAATCGAACGCAACCAGTTGGCCTCGGATTCTCTCTTAAGGAAAACCCCGCCGGGTATCGGGCGAACGGGAAGCGCGGCCCCTATTCTGCGCCACTTTTCCCCCCGCCGGGACCATCCGGCCCCGTCTCACGGGCCGTCCGCCAGGCAATATCACGAAGCGCCCGCGGCCCGCTCTGCCGTAGATTGCGCCCGTAGGGCCGTGGTGCGGGCCGGGCAGTGTCCCCCGTACGGCGGTGGGATCGGCGAGCACAGGGGTATGCAGGTGGCAGGCGCAAGGCAGGACGTGAAGGACGCCCGCCGGATCGTGGTGAAGGTCGGTTCGTCCTCGCTGACCACGGCCGCGGGGGGACTGGACGCGGACCGCGTCGACGCGCTGGTGGATGTGCTGGCCAAGCACCAGGACAAGGAGATCGTGCTGGTCTCCTCCGGCGCCATCGCGGCCGGTCTGGCGCCCCTGGGGCTCGCGAAGCGGCCCCGCGACCTGGCCCGGCAGCAGGCCGCCGCCAGCGTCGGCCAGGGCCTGCTGGTCGCCCGCTACACCGCCTCCTTCGCCCGCTACGGCCGCCGCGTCGGCCAGGTCCTGCTGACCTCCGACGACACCAGCCGCCGGGCCCACTACCGCAACGCCTACCGGACCCTCGACCAGCTGCTGGCGATGGGCGCCGTACCGATCGTGAACGAGAACGACACCGTCGCCACCGACGAGATCCGGTTCGGCGACAACGACCGGCTGGCGGCCCTGGTCGCCCATCTCGTCCGCGCCGACCTGCTGATCCTGCTCTCGGACGTGGACGGCCTCTACGACGGCGATCCGGCCACCCCCGGCACCTCCCGGATAGCCGAGGTCCAGGGGCCCAAGGACCTGGAGGGCATCTCCATCGGCAGCGCGGGCAGGGCCGGCGTCGGCACCGGCGGCATGGTCACCAAGGTCGAGGCGGCCCGGATCGCGGCCGCGGCCGGTATCCCGGTCGTCCTGACCTCCGCCGTGCACGCCGCGGACGCCCTGGCCGGCGGCACCACCGGCACCCACTTCCTGCGCACCGGCCGCCGCTCCGCCGACCGGCTGCTGTGGCTCGCGCACGCCTCCACCCCGCGCGGGGCGCTGATTCTGGACGACGGTGCCGTACGGGCCGTCGTCGAGCGCCGCTCCTCGCTGCTGCCGGCCGGCATCGCCTCCGTGGAGGGCGAGTTCTCCGCCGGCGACCCGGTCGAGCTGCGGGACGGCGAGGGCCGCGCGGTGGCCCGCGGCGTCGTCAATTTCGATGCCCGGGAAATCCCCCGATTGATGGGGCGTTCGACCCGCGATCTCGCCCGTGAGCTGGGCCCCGCCTATGAGCGGGAGGTCGTGCACCGCGACGATCTGGTGCTGCTGCACTCCTGAGGACCCCGTCCCGGCGCGACGTCCCCCGGGCGGCCGAAAACAGCCCCTCCGGCCTGGTGTGAAGACCGGCCTTTCCATGGAGACCTTGGGGAAAACGCCCCCGCGACGGGCCGCGGGCTGGTCAACTTTGTTGCGGGGGCGCCGTAGGGGAGCGGCGCCCGCAGCGCGCACGCGCACCCGCCGACGTACGACGACTCCGCACCCCCCAAGAGCGGAGCGATTCTCATCACAGGAGGCCGCCGGTGAGACGAGGGCGCCCAGGGGCACCGCCCCGAGGGACGGCGGAGCGCACACTGACCAGCGTCGGAACCGGCGAGGACGCGGGCCGGGACGAGCAGAGTGCACAGCGTCCCGGGGCCGCGCAGCAGGCACCGGAGGGCGGCAGCCGGGAGGCGTCCCGGCTGTGGCACATCACGCTCAGCGTCTCCGGTGCCAAGGCCCCGCTGAACGAGGTCCGGCGGGCGCTGGAACAGCTCGCCCACGACCATCCGTTCCTGCTGACCAGCCGCTACGCCACCGACCACGCCGAGATCCGCTACTGGGAGGAGGCCCGGGACCTGCACGACGCCGCCGCGGTCGCGCTGCGGCTGTGGGGCGAGCACCGCTCGACGGCCAAGCTGCCGCCGTGGGAGATCGTCGGCCTGGAAGTCATCGACCGTGAGACGTATCACCAGCGCCTCGCGGAGGGGTACGGTCCGCCGCCGGCCTCCCCGGTTGGCGTCCACCCGTTCTGACCACCGGCCGTCCGCGTCCCGCGCTGTGAGATACGGCGTGGCCGCGGCCCGCCACCCCGTTAGGCTGCGGCCATGACCAGCAGCGCATCGCACTCCTCTCCCGTCCTCGAGACCGCCCGCCGCGCGCGGGAGGCAGCCGCCGTCCTGGCGCCACTGCCGCGTACGGCCCGTGACGCGGCGCTGCTGGCCATCGCCGACGCCCTGGTGGAGCGGACCGGGGCGATCGTCACCGCCAACGCCCAGGACATCGCCAAGGCACGGGAGGCCGGCACCGCCGAGTCGATCGTGGACCGGCTCACCCTCACCCCCGAGCGGATCGCGGCCATCGCCGCCGACGTCCGCCAGGTCGTGGCGCTGCCCGACCCGGTGGGTGAAGTGGTGCGCGGCTCGACCCTGCCCAACGGCCTCGACCTGCGGCAGGTCCGGGTCCCGCTCGGCGTGATCGGGATCATCTACGAGGCCCGGCCCAATGTGACGGTGGACGCCGCGGCCCTGTGCCTGAAGTCCGGCAACGCCGTGCTGCTGCGCGGCTCGTCCTCCGCGTACGCCTCCAACAGCGCCCTGGTGGAGGTGCTGCGCGACGCCGTCCAGAGCGCCGGGCTGCCCGCCGACGCGGTGCAGCTGGTGCCCGGCGAGAGCCGCGACTCCGTACGCGAGCTGATGCGCGCCCGCGGCCTGGTCGATGTGCTGATCCCGCGCGGCGGCGCGTCCCTGATCCGTACGGTCGTCGAGGAGTCCACCGTCCCGGTCATCGAGACCGGCACCGGCAACTGCCACGTCTACATCGACGAGGCCGCCGACCTCGACATGGCCGTCGACATCCTCGTCAACTCCAAGGCCCAGCGGCCCAGCGTCTGCAACGCCGCCGAGACGGTGCTGGTGCACGCCGGGGTCGCCGAGAAGTTCCTGCCGCGCGCCCTGGAGGCGCTGACCCAGGCCGGCGTGATCGTGCACGGCGACGCCGCCTGGCAGCAGGCCGGCCCCGGGCTGGTGGCCCCCGCCACCGACGAGGACTGGGCGACCGAGTACCTCTCGTACGACATCGCGGCCGCCGTGGTGCCCGACCTGGACGCGGCGGTGGCGCACATCCGGCGCTGGACCTCCGGTCACACCGAGGCCATCGTCACCACCTCGCAGGCCGCCGCCCGCCGCTTCACCCAGTTGGTCGACTCGACCACCGTCGCGGTCAACGCCTCCACCCGCTTCACCGACGGCGGCGAGTTCGGCTTCGGTGCGGAGATCGGCATCTCGACGCAGAAGCTGCACGCCCGCGGCCCCATGGGACTGCCGGAACTGACCTCGACGAAGTACATCGTCACGGGCGACGGCCACACCCGCTGAACGTCCCCCGGATTCCCCGTTCTCCCTGCCCAAAATGACCGGCCGGGGCTAACCTGGACGGGTGCCGGACGACGTGGGGGGCAAGCCGTTCCCGGACGGTGAAGAGCCCGACGAGCACCACCACGGGAGCCACGGAAAAGCGGACGAAGAATTCGCCTCCGTGGTCTTCGACGAGGAATTCGTCCGGTCCGCCCGTATTCACGAGCCCTCCGCGGTCGAGCGGATGCTGGCCGCCGCCGAGGCGCGCGCCGAGGCCGAGGCCACCCGCTCCGGGACCGGTTTCGGCCCCGAGGGCGACGACCCGGACAGGCGCGGCCGCCGACGGAGCCGGGATACCGATGACTACGAGGGCTACGCCGATTACGGAGAGTACGGGGACGGGGAGTACGGCGACGATCCGCCGCATGACCCGTATGGCCCCTACGGCGGTGCGCTGCGTCCTTACCGCAGCAGCACCCGCTGGCACCGGCCGGTCGCCTGGGTGCTGGCCGTGGTGATGGGCATCGGGCTGGTCGCGCTGGCCTTCAGCGCCGTCTACCGGGGCTCCGCCGGGCGGACCCAGAGCCCCGCCCCGGCACCCACCTCCAGCGGGATGGACGCCCCTGTCACGGGCCGTACGGACAGCGTCCGGACGGCGCGCCCCGGCCTGCCGTCGCCGCCGGCCGTGGAGCCCCTGAGACCGTCGTTCTCGGCGGTGCCCAGGCCGCACTGACGGCGTGGCACACTTCCCGCAAATCGGACGCCTGAAACCGCTTCGACCGGTGAAGTTGCCCGGCGTCCCGGCGTTTACGTTCGCCCCCGCAGACCTACTCTTGTTGTATGACCGGGCCTGGTGACCCTCCGGAAGGGACGCCCAACGGCGCCCCGGGAGGCGGTGAGGACGAATACCGATCCGTCGTCTTCGACGAATCGTTTGTTCGGGCTGCGCGGCTTCAGGAGTTCTCCGCGGACGAGCGGCTCGGTGAGCATCATTCGCCGGCCGTCAAGACCCGGCACGCCTGGCGGCGCCTGGGCGGCTCCCGGCAGGCCATCCTGCTGGTGCTGCTGATCGTGCTCGCCTTCGGCACCGCCGTCTACATGGGCGTACGCCACCCCTACAAGGCCCCGGACACGGTCCGGGCACAGCCGCTGCGCTCCGCGGTGGTGCCGCTGGCGCCCTCCGGGAGGGTGCCCGGCGCGACACCGGAGGATCTCTTCGCGCACAGCCCCGCGGCGAATTACCGGATCGGCGCCGCGGGTATCAATCTGCCCCCCGTCGCCCGCACCGAGCACTTCTCCGACGGCCAGATCGTCTCCGCGCTGACCGTCGCGAAGGACTACATCGTCCGCTCCTCGCTGGACCCGGACACCCTCACCGGCGGCTCCGTACGGCCGGTGCGGCTGCTGCTCGACACCCGCCAACTCGACCAGTTCGACCGCAGCCTGGCGCACCCCGGCGACAACGGCCACGACGCCGCGACCGGCTGGCTGGTCCGCTTCGACCCGCAGACCCGGCTCGCCGACCGGAACGTCCGGGTCGACGGCACGCTGTCCGCCTCGGAGTTGAGCCCGGACGCGCTCGATGTCACCGCCGACTACACCTTCGTCTACGCAGTCCGGCCCGCCCCGGGTGCGCCGGCCGCGGCATCGGGCCAGGACCTCGGCAAGCCCACACCGGGCGCCGCCTCGCTGGTCACCGTCCGCCGTGAGGTGCACTTCCGGCTGACCCGCGACAACCTCAGCGACCACCGCCTGGAGGTGGTCCAGAGCAGCCTCCAGGCCGGGCCGATGACCTGCTCCTCGAAGCCGGCCGACGCGCTGCGCCCGCTGTTCGCGGGACAGCACGCCGGCAACGACCGGCCCACGGGCACCGACCCCTACGCCAGGGAGCGGGTCAACCCGTCCCTCTGCGGTGAGCTGGCACCCTCGGCCCAGCCGAAGCCGAGCCATCCGATGCGCTAGGTCCGGTCCCGGACGCCCAAGGAGGGGTCTGGGCGTCCGAGGGACGGGACCTAGGCGTCCGAGCCGTCCGCTCCACCGCTTCCGTTGGCGCCGCCCGAGCCCTCGGGACGCCCGCCGCCGCGGAAGACCGTGTCGCGCAGCTTGCCGCCCAAGTCGCCCGCGCCGCCCGCGATATCGCGCACCAGGCCCATCAGCGGGTCCTTGCTGTTGCGCATCGAGTCGGCGTAGTGGGCGGCGGAGTCCCGGAACGAGTCGGAGACCGAGGTGTCCTTGTCCTCGTCCCGGCGCGGGTAGTGGCCGTCCATGATCCGCTGGTAGTCGCGGCTGGCCGCCCACTTCTTGAGCTCGGCCGCCCGCACGGTCGTGAACGGGTGGCTGCGCGGCAGCAGGTTGAGGATCTTCAGCACGGAGTCGCGCAGATCGCCGCCGGACTCGTACTCGTCCGCCTGCTTCAGGAAGGCGTCGACATTCATCTCGTGCAGATGATTGCCGCCGGCCAGCTTCATCAGACCGCGCATCGAGGCATGGAGATCCTGCCCGACCAGCAGCCCGGCACGGTCCGCCGACAGCTCCGACTTGCGGAACCACTCGCGCAGCGCCGTCACGATCGCCATGATCGCGACGTTGCCCAGCGGGATCCAGGCGACCTTCATCGCCAGATTCGTCAGGAACAGCAGGATCGTGCGGTAGACCGCGTGCCCGGACAGCGCGTGCCCGACCTCGTGGCCGACGACCGCCCGCATCTCTTCCTCGTCCAGCAGCTCGACCAGTCCGGTCGTCACCACGATGATCGGCTCGTCGAGACCGATGCACATGGCGTTGGGCTGCGGATCCTGATTCACATACATCGGCGGGACCTTCTCCAGGTCCAGGATGTAGCAGGCATCGCGCAGCATGTCGTTGAGGTGCGCGAACTGCTGGTCGCTCACCCGCACCGAGTCCGACAGGAACAGCAGCCGCAGGCTGCGCTCCGGCAACAAGCCGCTGAGCGTCTTGAAGACGGTGTCGAACCCGCTCAGCTTGCGCAACGCCACCAGCGCCGAGCGGTCCGCCGGGTGCTCGTACGACCGCGACGAGATTCCGGGGAATCGCCGCCGGTCCCGGCTCGGTACGTTTGCGCTGCCGCCTGGGCTCTCCGTCATTGGGGCCTCCCCCTGTTCGACTGCGTGTGTTCAGAGTAGAGGACGCCACCGACAGGAGAATGGATGCTCGGGCGTACGCTGGCGATCGCACCAATACCCGCACAGGTCCGTACAGATGGCCGCACGGACCGCATCAGAGGGAGCGCATCGTCATGCCGTATCCGAGCGTGCTGCTCGCCGCAGCCCAGGAGACCGCCAGGGACGGCGGACCGGGATGGATCCTGCGCGCAGTGATCATCGTCGGCGTCGTGGGTGCCGCCCTGCTCGCCTGGTTCCTGCTGCGCGGCTACGGGCAGGACTGACCTCCGCCGCCCGCCCGGGGCGCCTCCGGGCGGAGTCGCCGTGGGCTCCCGGTGGGCCGACGCTTACGATGTGGTGGAAGTCTCTGCCCGACCCCAGCCCGGATTGGTCCTGCCGACGATGAGCCTGCACACCACCGCACAGTCCCTGGCCACCCTCGCCGCCGAGCCCGGCCACGAGGGCGGGCACGCCAGCCTCAGCCCCTTCGTGACCGGCGGCGGCGCCCTGTTTATCCTGCTTCTCCTGCTCTGGATCACCACCCGTTTCAACCGGGACCGCTGAGCCCAGGCACCCGGCACCCGGCATCGCGCGTCGCCCAGTAGGGTCTGCACGCATGGGAGAGCACACAGGGCCCGTGAAGCGGCGACTCGGAGTGATGGGCGGGACGTTCGACCCGATCCATCACGGACACCTCGTCGCCGCCAGCGAGGTGGCCAGCCAGTTCCACCTCGACGAGGTCATCTTCGTGCCTACGGGACAACCGTGGCAGAAGAGCCACAAGACGGTGTCCCCGGCCGAGGACCGGTATCTGATGACGGTCATCGCGACCGCGTCGAATCCGCAGTTCTCCGTCAGCCGGATCGATATCGACCGCGGCGGCAAGACGTACACGATAGACACGCTGCGTGATCTGCGGACGGAGCACCGTGACGCGGATCTGTTCTTCATCACCGGCGCCGACGCGCTCAGCCAGATCCTGACCTGGCACGATGCCGCGGAGCTGGTCTCACTCGCCCACTTCATCGGGGTGACCCGGCCCGGACACGTCCTCGCGGACCCCGGGCTGCCCGCGGGGGCGGTGTCCTTGGTCGAGGTGCCGGCGCTGGCCATCTCCTCGACCGACTGCCGGGTGCGCGTCGCCCAGGGGGATCCGGTCTGGTACCTGGTGCCGGACGGTGTGGTGCGCTACATCGACAAAAAGCAGTTGTACCGCAACGACGGCTGACGGGGCTGACGGAAAGGGGCACCGGTGAGCGACCGACAGGATCCGTACGGGCCGCAGGACCCGTACGCCCACGACCCGTATGCCCAGGAGCAGCAAGGGCAGCAGGGCCAGGGCTACACCTACGACGCCTACGGGCAGCCGGTGTACCACGACGCCGCACAGCCGTCGTACCAGCAGCACTACGACGCGTACGGGCAGCAGGCCGCCCCGTCCGCCTATGAGGGCTATGACCCGTACGGCGGCCAACAGAGCGGCGGCCAGGCCCCCCACGGGTACCAGGGCGGCCACCAGCCGTACCAGGCGCAGCCGGAGTACGGCTACGACCCTTACGGCGGCGGCCAGGTGCAGGACCGGCCCGGCTATCCCCAGCAGTACGACCCGTACGGCCGCCCCCAGCAGGACCCCTCGCACCAGCAGGAGTGGATCCCGCAGCAGGCCCAGCAGTCCCCGTACGAGCAGGTCCCCTACGGGGAGCAGCCCCGCTACGAGGAGGCCGCCCCGCAGCGCCAGGACGGCCCGCCCCGGGCGCCGGCGCAGCGCCGCGCCCCGGCGGAGGAAGCCGGCGGACCGGACGCCGCGGGCAGGTCCGGCGCGCCCTCCGCCGGCGGCCCCGATGACGGCACCGAGCAGTTCTCCTTCATCGAGGAGCCGGACGAGGACCCCGAAGACGTCATCGACTGGCTGAAGTTCACCGAGAGCCGCACCGAGCGGCGCGAGGAGGCCAAGCGGCGCGGCCGCAGCCGGATCGTCGCGCTGTCCGTCGTGCTGGCCCTGCTGGTCGCCGGCGGTGTCGGCTATCTGTGGTGGGCGGGCAAGCTGCCGGGAGTGGCCGGTCCGGACGCCGGCGCGGCCGCGGGCGCCGGGCAGAAGCGCGATGTCCTCGTCGTCCATCTGCGGGACACCAAGAGCGGGAACAGCTCGACGGCGCTGCTGGTGGACAACGAGACCACCCACAAGGGCACCACCGTCCTCCTGCCCAACAGCCTCCTCGTCCCCAAGGACGACGGCACCAGCACGACGCTCGGCAAGTCCGTCAAGGACGAGGGCACCGAGCCGACCCGGGACTCCCTCAACAACCTCCTGGGCGCCGACCTCAAGGCCAGCTGGCGGCTGGACACCCCGTACCTGGAGAACCTCGTCGAGACGGTCGGCGGGATCACCCTGGACACCGACGCCACCGTCCCCGGCGCCAAGAAGGGCGCCTCCCCGGTCGTCAAACAGGGCAGCGCCCAGGACCTCGGCGGACAGGCCGCCGTCGCCTACGCCACCTACCTGAAGCCGGGCGAGCCGCAGACCAAGCAGCTCCAGCGGTTCGGCCAGGTCATGCAGGCGGCCCTGAAGAAGGTCTCCAGCGACGCCGACGGCGCCACCACCACGGTCAAGACGCTGCTCCAGGTGCTCGACCCGCCGCTCACCGAGGCCCAGCTGGGCAGCTCGCTGGCGCAGCGGGCGGAGCTGGCGAAGACCGGCGCCTACCGCACCACCCTGCTGCCCGTACAGGCGAACGGGACGCTCAGCCAGACCACCTCGGCCAGCGTGGTCAAGGACGTGCTCGGCGGCACGGTCAAGAAGACCAACCCCGACGCGACCGTCCGGGTAGCCGTCCGCAATGCCACCGGAAACCGGGCCGCCACCGGAAAGGCGCAGGTGGCGCTGCTCAACGGCGGCTACAGCTTCGTCGACGACGGCACCGCCGCCGCGGCCGGTACCGCGTCCCGGATCACCTACGCGCAGGCCGCCCAGAAGGCCAGGGCCGCGGAGGTCGCCAAGACGCTGGGGCTGCCGGCGGGCGCGGTCAGGCAGGGCAAGGGCGCCTCGAACGCCGATATCACCGTGGTGCTGGGACAGGACTACAAGGGCTGACGGGCCGGACGCGCCCGGCCCCTCCGGCACCGGCCGGGGGCCCGGGCGCTGACCGGCCCGGACGCCGGAACCGACCAGTGGGTTCGAAAACACAGCCGGGAGTGTCGGCGGTCCGTGAGACCCTTGAGGGGTACCTGACCGCCGATCCGGTTGCCCATGGGGACTGCGGCGCGCGCCGCGGCTCCGCAGCGAGCGAGCGCCCCTGCCCGGCCGGAGAGGCTGCCCTCGAACCGGAAAGCCGCTTGTGACCGCCACGGACCGCTCCATCGAGCTCATCAACGCCGCCGCCCAGGCCGCGGCCGACAAGCTCGCGCACGACATCATCGCGTACGACGTCAGTGACGTCCTCTCGATCACCGACGCCTTCCTGCTGGCCTCGGCGCCCAGCGACCGCCAGGTCAAGTCGATCGTCGACGAGATCGAGGAACGCCTCAACAAGGACCTCGGTGCCAAGCCGGTCCGCCGCGAGGGCGACCGCGAGGCCCGCTGGGTGCTGCTCGACTACGTCGACATCGTGGTGCACATCCAGCACAGCGAGGAGCGGGTCTTCTACGCGCTCGAGCGCCTGTGGAAGGACTGCCCCGAGATCGACCTCCCCGAGGAGGCCAAGGCCACCCGTGGCAAGGCCGCGGCGCACGCCGACGCCACGGCGGGCGAACAGGACGGTGAGCTGCTCTGAACGGCACCAGGAGCGGCCAGGGTCGCCGCATCGTCCTGTGGCGCCACGGCCAGACCGCCTGGAATCTGGAGCGCCGCTTCCAGGGCTCGACGGACATCGAGCTGACCGAGGCGGGCGTCGCCCAGGCGCGGCGCGCCGCCCGGCTGCTCGCCGCCCTCGGGCCGGACGCCATCGTCGCGTCCGACCTCCAGCGGGCGGCGGCGACGGCGCGTGAGCTGGCCGCGCTGACCCGGCTCGACGTCACGCATGACGCGGCCCTGCGGGAGACCTACGCGGGCTCCTGGCAGGGGCTGACGCACGACGAGATCCTCGCGCGCCACGGCGAGCAGTACGCCGCCTGGAAGCGCGGTGAGCCGGTGCGCCGTGGTGGTGGCGAGCTGGAGACCGAGGTCGCCGACCGGGCCGCCCCCGTCGTGCTCAACCACGCCGACAAGCTTCCCGAGAACGGCACCCTGGTCGTGGTCAGCCACGGCGGCACGATCCGCACCACCATCGGGCGGCTGCTCGGCCTGGAGGCCCACCACTGGGAGGGCCTGGGCGGTCTGTCGAACTGCTGCTGGTCGGTGCTGGGCCGGGGCGCGCGCGGCTGGCGCCTGATGGAACACAACGCCGGCACCCTGCCGGAGCCGGTGCTCGGCGACGACGACTGAGCCCGCCGGGCGGCCCGGCCGGACCGGATTTCACATCTGGGCAGGTCGCAGGCTAAAGTTCTTCTTGTTCGCGGCGCCGCCGGGGGAAACCCGGAGGAGCGGAACAAGACTCGGGGCTATAGCTCAGTTGGTAGAGCGCCTGCATGGCATGCAGGAGGTCAGGAGTTCAATTCTCCTTAGCTCCACAACCCGGATGATCCCGTCTCCTCTCGGAGGCGGGATCTCTGCGTTGTGCGGGGCCGCCGCGCGGTCGGGGCGCCCCGTGCGCGGGCCGTCGCCGGGCCGGTGGCCGGCGGTGCCGTCGTCCACGGTGGCGCGAAGGCGGCCCTGACCCGGCCCCCGGTCCGTGGCAGAATCGGACGGCGCCGGCAGGGGAGGAGAGATCGCGATGCCCACGAGCATCCTCGAGGAGGTCAATGACCTGCTCGAAGTGGCCGAGGCGCAGGGCTATGACTGGCTGCCGGAATACGCGCTCCGTTTCACCTGCCCCGTCGACGGTCCCGCCTCCGTGCGCAACGGCGACGGCACCGCTCTTCAGTGCCCCTCGTGCGGCTCCTCCCATGTCGCACAGGTGCTGGGCGACAACGGGGGCGTTTCCTTCGTTTGTACGGCCTGCGGCCACAGTTGGAGCTGATGGATGGGCGCGCACAGCAGGAAATGTGACTGGTGCGGCAGTGGTACGCCGATCGTCCGGGACATGGAACCCGTCAACACGGCCTACCAGTACTGGTGCGAGGAATGCGCCCGCGCCCTGGTCATAAAAGGCGACCCGATCGAGACCTACCGGGAGCTCGACGGGGAGCCGATCTACGGGCGCCTGCTGGACGAGCACTGCACCCTGAAGCGCTTCTACTCCTTCGCCACGGCCTGAGCGGGCCGCCGCCCCCGTAGGTGCCGCTGACGCGGCGTCCCCCTCCTTGACGGCGTCTCAGGCAGCTCAGGACAGCTCCGGGCAGTTCCGGACGCTTCCGGGCGCTTCCGGTCAGCCGGAACTGCCGTCGGCGGCGGGGACGTTGTGGCGGACATGAGAGGGTCACCGCGCAATTCCGCAGTGCGGGGGCAGGGTTCAGCTGCCGCCTCCACCGGCGTCGGCGGACGGGCGCGCCTCGCCTTGTCCCGCCCGCCCCCGGAGCCGCCACAGCTGGGCCCCGGTCAGGGCCAGCAGCGCGAGACCGGCGAGCGGATAGCTGCCGGAGAGCAGCATCTGCACGCCGTTCTGGTGCAGTTCCTCGTGGCGGTGCCAGCGGTGCGGCACCCACCACAGCGCGAACGAGCAGAAGAGCAGCCCCAGCGCACCGGTCAGCGTCCACCAGCGGCGGGCCGCGGTGCCCGTCCGGTGCAGCGCCTCGGAGCCGGCCAGGATCAGCATCGGCACGCACCACACCCAGTGGTGGGACCAGGAGATCGGGCTGACCAGGAGCGCGGTCGCGGCGCAGGCGGCGGCCGCCCAGGCGCGCTGGCCGCGCAGCAGCGCGGCGACGGCCAGTGCCAGACCGAGGGCCCCGGTCAGACCGGCGACCACGAGCCAGGCGGCGCCCGGGTCGTGGGTGTGCAGCAGCCGGGCGAGGGCGCCGCGCAGCGACTGGTTCGCGGTGATCTCCACCTCACCGACCCGGTCGGTGGCGTACACGATCTCGGTCCAGAAGCGGTACGAGTCGCGCGGCAGCGCGAGCGCGGAGAGCAGCGCGGTGGCCAGGAAGGTGGCGGTGGCGACGGCGGCCTGCCGCAGCCAGGGGTTCCAGGCGGCGCGGGCTCCCGCGCCGGAGCGCAACAGCTGCCCGGCACGGACCAGTCCGGCCAGCGCGAGAAAGACCGCGAACAGCGCCGGGGTCAGTTTGAGTCCGGCCGCGACACCGATGCCGATGCCCGCGAGCCGCCGGGTGTCCGCGCGGGTCAGGTCCCACAGCACCAGCACCGCGATCAGCAGATTGATCTGGCCGTAGCGCAGCGTCGTCCAGACCGGCTCGCACCACACCAGCAGCGCGGAGAGCGCGAACGCCGCGGCGGGCCGGGGGAGCCGCCGGGGCCGGCCGGTCAGCCGCAGCGAGAGGTGGACGACGCCGACGAGCAGCAGCAGGTTGCCGGCGGTGGCGACGGTCCGCATCGCCGGGACCCCGAGCAGAGTGAGCGGGGTGAACAGCAGGGCCGCGAAGGGCGGGTAGGTGTTGGGCAGATGCGCCGAGGTCGCCACCATGTCGTAGAGGGACTCGCCGTTGCGGACGGTGAAGCCCTCGGCGCGGTAGACCATCAGGTCGATCATCGTCACGTGCAGCAGGCGCTGCACGGTCCAGAAGACGGCGAAGGAGACCAGGCAGCCGAGGGCCGCGGCGAGTGTGGGGTGCCGGCGGATGAGGCCCTTGCCGGGCCGGTCGCCGCCGGCGTCGGTGGACTGCTCCAGCTCCAGCGCGGTCACGGCGTACGACTCCCCAGGACGAATCGGGCACAGATCGCCGACAGTACCGCGCGTCGCGCCGAAGGGCCCCTGGCAGAACGATTTGGCAGAAGCCGGGGAGGTCCGTGTAATGTAGGCGATGCCGCAGCGGGGAACCGCGCGGAAACAGAATACGGGGCTATAGCTCAGTTGGTAGAGCGCCTGCATGGCATGCAGGAGGTCAGGAGTTCAATTCTCCTTAGCTCCACAGTGAACGAAGCAGGTCATCCGATATGGATGGCCTGCTTCGTCGTGCGTCTGCGCACCGGGCGCCCCAGGGGTGCAACCGGCGGGAGTTCTCCCGGTGTTGTGCTGATATTCGGTCAGTGACGCGTCCGCCAGGGCGAGTTGACTGTTCGCTCCGTGTTCATTCCTGACCAGTCCTTGTCTTTCCTTGGGCTCATCTTGGTGATCGCATGCCCCTGACATGAACGGTTCACCGAAAGAGTGGCGCATCGCGTGAGCGCACTCTCACGCCTTCACCGCTCGTGCGGTGCCGCACACCGGCACACCGGCGCAGCGCGGCACCCCGCGGCGCACCACATCGCCACACAGGGGGTTCCATGAGATCAAGCCGCACCAGATCACCGCGCGCCCGCGCCGGTCTGGCCTGGGCAGCGACGCTGCCGCTGGTCGCCGGTGCGCTCGCGCTCGGCGCGCCCGCCGCCGACGCCGCGGGCCACGACGGCGGACGGCACGCGCTGCCGGGCACCAAGCCGCTGTGGGCCACCCGGCAGGCCGACCAGGGCGCCACCGCCGCCTCCACGGCCGTCACCGCCCGCGTCTACCTGGCCGGCCGCGACGCCAAGGGGCTCGCGGACCGCGCGCGGGCCGTGTCGGACCCGCACTCCGCCGCGTACGGCAAATATCTGAGCCCCGCCCAGGTGCGCGCCCGCTACGGCGCCACGCACGACCAGATAGCCAAGGTGACCGGCTGGCTGAAGAAGTCCGGCCTGACGGTCACCGGGACCACCAACCGCTATCTGACGGTCCGGGGCGACGCGGCCGCCGCCGAGCGTGCCTTCGCCGTCGACCTGCACAATTACCGCAAGAGCGGGCACACTTACCACGCCCCGTCGGCCACTGCCTCCGCGCCCGCCGCCCTGGCCGACGCGGTGCTGACGGTCACCGGCCTGGACAACGCGCCGCGGCTCGCCAAGCACCACTCCAGCGAACTGCCGCCGCCGGAAGGCGTCTTCCGTAACTCCGGCCCGTTCTCCTCGTACTACGGCTCCAGGACCGACAAGAAGCTGCCGTCCGCCTACGGGAGCAAGGCGCCGTACGCGATCAAGGGCTACACCGGACAGCAGCTCCGCGCCGCCTACGGGGCGAAGAAGTGGACCGGCAAGAACGTCACCGTCGCGATCACCGACGCCTACGCCTCGCCGACCATCGCCCGGGACGCGGACAAGTACGCCGCCCGCAACGGTGACCCCCGTTACCGCCGGGGCCAGCTCTCCCAGGTGCTTCCCGAGGACTACACGCACATCAAGGAGTGCGGCGCGGCCGGCTGGTACGGCGAGGAGACCCTCGACGTCGAGGCCGTGCACGCCGTCGCCCCCGACTCCGACATCGTCTACGTCGGCGGCGCCTCCTGCATGGACGACGATCTGCTCGAATCGCTCGGCAAGATCGTCGACGGGCACCTCGCCGACATCGTCTCCAACTCCTGGGGCGACATCGAGGCGAACGAGACCCCGGACGTGGCCGCCGCCTACGACCAGCTCTTCCAGCAGGGCGCGGTGCAGGGCATCGGCTTCTACTTCTCCTCCGGCGACAACGGTGACGAGGTCGACAACACCGGCACCAAGCAGGTCGACACCCCGGCGAACTCCGCCTGGGTGACCGCCGTCGGCGGCACCTCTCTGGCTGTCGGCAAGCACGACGCCTACCAGTGGGAGACCGGCTGGGGCACCCGGAAGGCGGTGCTCTCCAAGGACGGCCACGACTGGACCGGCTTCCCCGGTGCCTTCAACGGCGGCGCCGGCGGCGGCACCAGCAAGACCGTCGCGCAGCCCTTCTACCAGCGCGGAGTCGTCCCGGACGGGCTCGCGAAGGCGAACGGCGGCGGCGCGATGCGCACCGTCCCGGACATCGCTGCGGTCGCCGACCCCAACACCGGCTTCCTGGTCGGCCAGACCCAGACCCTGCCGGACGGCACGCTCGGCTACGACGAGTACCGCATCGGCGGCACCTCACTGGCCGCCCCGGTGATCGCGGGCGTCCAGGCGCTCGCCCAGCAGGCCCGGCACGGCGTCGCCATCGGCTTCGCCAACCCCGGCATCTACCAGCGCTACGGCACCCCCGCCTACCACGACGTCACCGACCACCCCCTGGGCGCCGGCCGTGACCTGGCGGTCGTCCGGGTCGACTACGTCAACGGCACCGACGCGAGCAAGGGCACCACGACCTCGCTGCGCAGCCTGGGCAAGGACAGCTCCCTGCACGCGGTCGTCGGCTACGACGACGTCACCGGCGTCGGCACACCGGGCGCCGGCTATGTGAGCTCCTACCGCCCCTGACGCCAGGGCGCGGCGCCGCCTCCCCGCGCCGGCCGTGCCCGGTGACGCGGCGGTAGGAGGGCGGGGTAACCGGGGGCGGGGCCCGCATGGGGGCAATCCCAGCGCGGGCCCCGTACGCCCTGCGGTACCCTGACGCCATGCGTGCCGTACGCCTTCTGCTTAGCGGGCCGCGCTGATCAGTACCGACGGATGACAGAACCCGTCGGAATCGGCGCGGCTTCCCCTCCTGTGCGAGGGGTCTTTTTGTTTCCGGCGTGCCGGGGATCTGGCGCGTTTCCGCTGGCAGAGACGATCGATGGAGCTTTGAGGACGATGAGCGAGACGACCAACTCCCCCGCTGCCGAAAGTGCGGGAGGTGCCCCCACCGAAACGACGGCGCCGCACCGCTACACGGCCGCGCTGGCCGCCGACATCGAGGCACGCTGGCAGGAATTCTGGGAGGTGGAGGGGACCTACGAGGCCCCCAACCCCAAGGGTGACCTGGCCGGCGACGCCGGGTCGGTGGCCCGCCCCAAGAAGTTCATCATGGACATGTTCCCCTACCCGTCGGGCGCCGGCCTGCACGTCGGGCACCCGCTGGGCTTCATCGCCACCGACGTCTACGCCCGCCACCAGCGCATGACGGGCCACAACGTCCTGCACACCCTGGGCTTCGACGCCTTCGGCCTGCCCGCCGAGCAGTACGCCGTGCAGACCGGCACCCACCCGCGGGTCTCCACCGAGGCCAACATCGTGAACATGCGCCGCCAGCTGCGCCGCCTGGGCCTGGGCCACGACGGACGCCGTTCGGTCGAGACGATCGACCCGGCGTACTACAAGTGGACCCAGTGGATCTTCCTCCAGATCTTCAACTCCTGGTACGACCCGGAGGCGGACGCCGCCCGCCCGATCGACACCCTGGTCGCCCAGTTCGAGGCCGGTGACCGCCCGACCCCCGACGGCCGGGCCTGGAGCGGGCTGAGCCCCCTGGAGCGGGCCAACATCCTGGGCGAGTACCGCCTGGCGTACGCCTCGGACGCACCGGTCAACTGGTGTCCTGGCCTGGGCACGGTGCTGGCCAACGAGGAGGTCACCGCCGACGGCCGCTCCGAGCGCGGTAACTACCCGGTCTTCAAGGCCAAGCTGCGCCAGTGGAACATGCGCATCACCGCCTACGCCGACCGGCTGCTGAACGGCCTGGACGGGCTGGACTGGCCGGAGGCCATCAAGCTCCAGCAGCGCAACTGGATCGGCCGCTCCGAGGGCGCCCGGGTCGACTTCCCGGTGGGCGACGACAAGATCACCGTCTTCACCACCCGCCAGGACACCCTGTTCGGCGCGACGTACATGGTGCTGGCGCCCGAGCACCCGCTGGTCGCCGGCGCCGACAACGGCAACGGCACGGGCTCGATCGTCCCGGACGCCTGGCCAGAGGGCACCCACGACGTGTGGACCGGCGGCCACGCCACCCCCGGCGACGCCGTTGCCGCCTACCGCAAGCAGGCCGCCTCCAAGTCGGACGTCGAGCGGCAGGCCGAGGCCAAGGACAAGACCGGCGTCTTCACCGGCGCCTTCGCGACCAACCCGGTCAGCGGCGAACAGGTCCCGGTCTTCATCGCCGACTACGTCCTGATGGGTTACGGCACCGGCGCGATCATGGCCGTCCCCGCCCACGACACCCGCGACTTCGCCTTCGCCCGCGCCTTCGAGCTGCCGATGCGCTGTGTCGTCGAGCCCTCGGACGACCGCGGCACCGACCCCTCCACCTGGGACGATGCCTTCGCCTCGTACGACGCCAAGATCGTGAACTCGTCCGGCGCGGACATCTCGCTGGACGGCCTGGGCGTCACGGAAGCCAAGGCGAAGATCACCGAGTGGCTGGCCGACCAGGGCATCGGCGAGGGCACCGTCAACTTCCGGCTGCGCGACTGGCTGTTCAGCCGGCAGCGCTACTGGGGCGAGCCGTTCCCGATCGTCTACGACGAGGACGGGGTGGCCCACGCCCTGCCCGAGTCGATGCTGCCGCTGGAACTGCCGGAGGTCGAGGACTACTCCCCGCGGACCTTCGACCCGGACGACGCCGACACCCAGCCGGAGACCCCGCTGTCCCGCAACGAGGACTGGGTCCATGTCGACCTGGACCTGGGCGACGGCATCAAGCGCTACCGCCGCGAGACCAACACCATGCCCAACTGGGCGGGTTCGTGCTGGTACGAGATGCGCTACCTGGACCCCCACAACAGCGATGCGCTGGTCGACCCGGAGATCGAGCAGTACTGGATGGGCCCGCGTGAGGGGCAGCCGGCCGGCGGCGTCGACCTGTACGTGGGCGGCGCGGAGCACGCCGTACTGCACCTGCTGTACGCCCGCTTCTGGTCCCAGGTACTGC
This sequence comes from Streptomyces sp. bgisy130, assembly GCF_057708345.1. NCBI lineage: Bacteria > Bacillati > Actinomycetota > Actinomycetes > Kitasatosporales > Streptomycetaceae > Streptomyces > Streptomyces sp. bgisy130. The sequence continues at coordinate 258,392 of NZ_JBYISA010000005.1, read as the reverse complement.
ACGACCTGGGCCATGTCTCGTCCTCCGAGCCGTTCCACAAGCTGTACAACCAGGGCATGATCCAGGCCTTCGTCTACCGGGACAGCCGCGGCATCGCCGTCCCCGCCGCCGAGGTCGAGGAGCGGGACGGCGGCTACTACTACCAGGGCGAGAAGGTCAGCCGCGTCCTGGGCAAGATGGGCAAGTCCCTGAAGAACGCCGTCACTCCCGACGAGATCTGCGCCGAATACGGCGCGGACACCCTGCGCCTGTACGAGATGGCCATGGGCCCGCTGGACGTGTCGCGCCCGTGGGACACCCGGGCCGTCGTCGGCCAGTACCGCCTGCTCCAGCGGCTGTGGCGCAATGTCGTCGACGAGGCGACCGGCGAGGTCACCGTCGTCGACAGCGAGCCGGACGAGGCCACCCTGCGCGCCCTGCACAAGGCGATCGACGGTGTCAGCCAGGACATGGCGAACCTGCGCTTCAACACCGCCATCGCCAAGGTGACCGAGCTGAACAACCACCTGACCAAGGCGGGCACCCCCGTCCCGCGCGCGGTCGCGGAGCAGCTGGTGCTGCTGATCGCCCCGCTCGCGCCGCACATCGCCGAGGAGCTGTGGCGCAAGCTGGGCCACACCGACTCCGTGGTGCACGCGGACTTCCCGGTGGCCGACCCGGCGTACGTCGTGGACGAGACCGTGACCTGCGTCGTGCAGATCAAGGGCAAGGTCAAGGCGCGGCTGGAGGTCGCTCCGTCGATCTCCGACGCCGACCTGGAGGCGACGGCCCTGGCCGAGCCGGCCGTGGTCGCTGCGCTGGACGGCGCAGGCATCCGGAAGGTCATCGTCCGGGCGCCGAAGCTGGTGAACATCGTTCCGGCGTAACCGCCGGCGGGCGCCCGGGACCGGCCCCGGGCGCCCGGCAGCGGTTCTCCGGGACCGCCGCTGACGCCTCACCGGGCCGGTCGCGAGACCGCTTCGATCCGCCCTGCCGGCGCTCCGTGAGCGCCATGGGTGGTTTCCCCTACGGGCAGGTTGGGGGTTCCTCTGGAACCCGTGACCTGCCCGAGCCGTTTACCGTGGAGGTACAAGGCGCGGGCCGTAATCCGGCGCCGCCGACACGTCTGGGGAGAGCCCATGGAAGCCGCCGTTGCCATCATCGGACTGCTCTTCGTGCTGTTCGTTCTGGCCGGGGTCTTCGTGACGGTCAAGGCGGTCAAGGCAGCCAAGCGCGGAGTGGACCGCACGGTCGCCCAGGCCCGAAGAACCGTCGAGGACACCACCCTCCGGGCCCGCCAGTTCGCCCAGCCCGGCGTGGTCGGCGAACTGGCACAGCTGCGGCTCTCGCTGCGCACCTCCATGCGCGCCACTCAGGAAGTGCTCTACGGGGGATCGCCGGACGATGCCTCCCTCAGCGAGGCGATCGGCCTCTTCGAGCGCCTCAGCGCCCATGGCCATGAGCTGGACGACGAACTCAAGCGGCTGGAACGCGAGCCCGACCGGGCCACCATCGGCGCCCGCCTCCCGGACCTCCGGGAGCGCCTGGAGCGGATCACGCACTCCGCGGAGTCGCTGCGCTGGGCCGCGCGCGACCGCGCCCGCAAGTTCGCGGAGGACGATCTGGCCTCGCTCAGCGACCAGATCGATGTGGAGTCCGGGGCGCTGCGGCACTGGACCCGGGTCGAGGACGCCACGGATCCGCTGCGGGACCCCGTACCGGGCCGTCCGGAGAGCGCGGAACCGGCAGAGACGAAGGCCCCCGGCCGAGGGCAGCCGACGGACGGGCCCGCACGGTCCGGTGCCACCGCCGGCCCGTCGGACGCCGCCGCCCGCTCTTGGGGCCCGACCCCCGAGGACCCGCCGGCGATCACCGCACGGGACCCCCGCACCCAGCCCTCGTACCCGTGGCAGAAGACCCCGCGGACGGAGGACACGACCAGATGAGGGCGTAGCGGCAGGGGAGGCGCGAGGGGGTGGGGTGGGGTGGGGCGGGGCCCCGGGGGGAGAGGAAGACGGCGGGGAAGGGCCGGGCTCCAACCGGCCTTATCGGACCCCACCAGTCCTTATCGGGCTCCACCGGGCTTCTGTTCCTGGTGGACATCGCGGACGTGGCGGCTGCCGGGGCGTTGCGCCGGGGGCTGCCGTCGCGCGGACCCAGGGCCCCGGCGGTGCTTTTCGGTGGGGTCTTGGCAGAGCCTTGGGTAATCCTGGAGGATCTTGGGAAGGGGCCCGCACTGTGCGGCGTCCGGATCCCCGGATAACCTCCCTGTCATGTCCCGCCATGTCGCGATCGTCACCGATTCCACGGCCTACTTGCCGCGGGCGGCTATCGAGCGTCACCACATCACAGCCGTACCACTGACCGTCGTCCTGGGGGACCAGGCCCTGGAAGAGGGCACCGAAATCTCCGCGAGATCCCTCGCCCAGGCGCTCCAGAAGCGCCGGTCGGTGACGACCTCCCGGCCCAGCCCCACGACGTTCGCGGAGACCTACCGCAAGGTCGCGGCGACCGGTGCGCGCGGCATCGTCTCGCTCCACCTCTCCTCGGAATTCTCCGGCACCTACGACGCGGCGGTGCAGGCGGCCAAGGAGGCTCCGGTGCCCGTACGTGTCGTGGACACCGGGATGGTCGCGATGGCCCTCGGGTTCTGCGCCCTGGCGGCCGCGGAGACGGCGGAGGCCGGCGGGGGCGTGGACGATGCGGTCGCCGCCGCGGAGAAGCGCGCAGCGGGTACCTCCGCCTACTTCTACGTCGACACCCTCGACTATCTGCGCCGCGGCGGCCGGATCGGCGCGGCCCAGGCGCTGCTCGGCTCCGCGCTCGCCGTCAAACCGCTCCTGCAACTGGCCGACGGGCGGATCGAGCTGCTGGAGAAGGTCCGTACGGCGTCCAAGGCCATCGCGCGGCTGGAGGAGATCGCCGCGGAGCGGGCGGGTGAGGGCCAGGTCGATATCGCGGTTCACCATCTTGCCGCGGCGGAGCGCGCGGAGGCCCTGGCCGAGCGGCTCCGGGAGCGGGTGACCGGGCTCAATGAGCTGCATGTGAGCGAGGTGGGTGCGGTGATCGGCGCGCATACGGGTCCCGGGCTGCTGGGGGTTGTGGTGTCGCCGCGGTGAGTGGGGCGGCGGGGTGCCCTGTGGGTGACGGAGTTATCCACAACTGGGGCGCTGTCCACCGGATTTGACGCTGCTCGGCGGGATCCGCGCGGGGTGCTTAGCGTCGGTCGTATGAACTTGTCTCGGTCTGCGTCATGGGGGCTTCCGGCCTCGTCGGGGGGTTCGGGGCTGGGAGCGGCTTCCTCCTCTTTGACTCCTCCAGCTCCTTCGGCACCCTCTGCCCCTTCCGCTCCCTCCGGCTCTTCGGGGGCGTCTGTTCCTTCCGCCTCCTCGCCTGCGTCGGCTCTGTCCGCCCCGCCGGATGGGGCAGTGGCGCCATCCGGCGGGGCGGAGCGGCGGGAGTGGGAGCGCGAGAGGGTGCGGGCCCGGGTTGCGGCGATCTTTGGTGACGCAGGGAGCGCCGCCGAGGCCGGCCTGCCGCCTCCTGGGCATGATTCTCCGCGCTCAGGCCGTGGGGAGCGGGCGTGGTGTGCCGTGCGCGAACGGCTCCCGCTCTGGGTGCAGTTACGGTGTGGCACCGACCCCAAGGCGCTCGTTGCGCTGGTCCTGGTGCTCTTGGTGGCCGTGGGGTTCGCCGTGCAGCACTTCTGGGTGGGGCGCCCCGAGCCGGTACGGGCCCCGGCGGTCGAACGGGCCGGAGGGGCGCCCGGCCCCGACTCGCGAGCACCGTCGTTGCCGTCAGCGTCATCGTCCGCCACTGCGGTGGCGAACGGTCCGCCGGGCAATGCGGGGCGCGGGCTGGTGGTCGATGTCACGGGCAAGGTCCGGCGCCCCGGAATTCAGCGGATGCCGCCGGGGTCGCGGGTGGTCGACGCCTTGCGGGCCGCGGGTGGCGTGCTGCGCGGGACGAACATCCGTGGGCTCAACCGGGCGCGGCTGCTGACCGACGGCGAGCAGATCGTGGTCGGTGCGGCAGGTCCGGCCGGTGCGGCCGGTGCGGCCGGTGGCGGGGCTGGGGCCGGGGGTGGTGCCGGTTCCGCTGACGTGGGGGCCGGCGGGTCGGGGAGTGGACCGCCGAGTGCCGGGGCCGGTCCGGGCGGTCCGGTCAGTCTCAGCACGGCGACCGAGCAGCAGCTCGACTCCCTGCCGGGAGTGGGCCCGGTCCTGGCCCGCCACATCGTCGAATTCCGCACCCAGCACGGTGGGTTCACCTCGGTGGACCAGCTCCGTCAGGTGACCGGTATCGGTGACCGACGCTTCGCCGATCTGCGCCCCCTGGTGGTGCCATGACCGGCCCTCGCGCCACCGTGCACGCCACGGCGGCATCGCCGCACGGCGCCTCGGACCCACATCAGGAGGGCCCGGCCGATCTTCGGCTCGTCGCGCCCGCCCTGGCCGCCTGGGCGGCCGCGGCGATCGGTCTGGGTGTCCCCGGCGGGGGAGTGGCGGTGGCCTGTGGCGTGGCCGTGGTGCTGGCGGTCCTTGTCTTGCGGGTGGCTGTGGTTCGGCGCAGGGCCGAGCGTGCGTCAGGGGTGGAAGAGCAGCCTGATGTCGCTCCTCTGACCGACACCGGTCGGCGTGGAGCTGAGTCGCCCCGGCGTCGCTCGCCCCGCCTCCGGCCGGCCGGGGCGTTGGTGGCCCTGGCCGCGGTGTTGCTGTGTGCCGCGGCGGGGGCTGCGTCCGCCGCGCTGCATGCCTCGGACCTGCGGCGTGGGCCCCTCCCCGTCCTCGCGGAGCAGTATGCGCGGGCCACGGTGGAACTGGAGGTGACGGGTGATCCACGGCTGACCCGCCCCAGGGTGCGCGGCTCCCAACGGACGCCCCCGGTCCTGGTCTTCACGGCCGATGCCGTCCGCGTCACGGCACCGGATGGTGAGGTCACGGCTGTCCGTACGCCCACCCTGGTGGTCGTACAACAGCCGGGAGGAGGGAGCGGCGGCGCCCGTCGGGGCATCGCGTCGGAGTGGCGGGAGTTGTTGCCGTCGACCCGGATCAGGGCCATGGCGCGTGTGGCGCCGCCGCTGTTGTCCGGCGATCAGGTGGCCGCCGTGCTGCGGGTGACGGCCGATGAGCCGCCGGGCAAGGTGGGTGCGCCGGACGCGCTACAGCGGTTGGCGGGGAGCCTGCGTGCGGGGCTGCGTGCGGCCACCGAGGGGTTGCGTCCCGATGCCCGGGCGTTGTTGCCGGGACTCGTGGTGGGGGACACCTCGCGTGTGCCGCCGGATCTGGACGACGCGTTCCGTGCCACCGACCTGACGCATCTGCTCGCCGTGTCCGGCAGCAATCTGACGATTGTGCTCGCGCTGCTGATCGGCCCGCCGCATCTGGCGACGCGCGCCGAGCGCCGCGGGCTGGCGCCGCGTCTGGGGTTGTCGCTGCGCGGTACGGCGGTCATCGGTGGCGCGCTCGCCCTCGCCTTCGTCGTGGTGTGCCGCCCGGACCCGAGCGTGCTGCGGGCCGCCGCCTGCGGTCTGATCACGTTGCTGGCGATCGGGACCGGCCGCCGCCGTTCGCTGCTCCCCGCGCTCGCCGCCGCGGTCCTGCTGCTGGTGCTCTACGACCCCTGGCTCGCCCGCAGTTACGGCTTTCTGCTCTCTGTCCTGGCGACCGGCGCTCTGCTGCTGCTCGCGCCGCGGTGGAGCGCCGCACTTCAACGGCGTCGGGTGCCGCCCCGTCTCGCCGAGGTGCTGGCCGCCGCGGCCGCCGCCCAGGCGGTCTGCGCACCCGTCGTCGCCGTGCTGGCGGCCCGGGTGGGGCTGGTCGCTGTGCCCTGCAATCTGCTGGCCGAACTGGCCGTGGGCCCCGCGACGGTTCTGGGCTTCGCGGCCCTCGCCATCGTTCCGATCGTGCCGCCGGTCGCCCAGGCGCTGGCGTGGTGCGCGGGCTGGCCGGCCGAGTGGATCGCCGGTGTCGCCCGTACGGGAGCGGCCCTGCCGGGGGCGGAGTTCGCCTGGCCGGGCGGCTGGGTCGGTGGGTTGGTGCTGGCGGCCGCCGTGGTGGTCCTGGTGCCGGTCGGCCGCTGGGTGCTGCGCCGCCGCTGGTTGTGTGTGCTCTGCGCGTTGGCGGTGATCTTGGCAGTGTGCCGCCCCGCGCCGTTCACCCGCGTTCTCACAGGCTGGCCGCCGCCGGGATGGCGGGCCGTGGTCTGTGACGTCGGGCAGGGCGACGGGCTGGTGCTGGCAGCCGGCGACGGTACGGCGCTGGTGGTGGACACCGGGCCCGAGCCCCGCGCCATCGACCGCTGCCTGACCGACCTGGGTATCCGCCACATCCCTCTGCTCGTTCTGACGCACTTCCACGCCGACCATGTGGACGGGCTCCCGGGCGCGCTCCGCGGGCGCTCGGTCGGCGCGATCCAGACCACGACCCTGCAAGAACCTCCGGGGCAGGCGCAGTTCGTGCGCAGTACGGCGGCTGCGGCCCGGGTACCGGTCGTCCGTGCCACACCAGGGGAGCACCGCCACCTGGGCCCGCTGACCTGGGAGGTCCTCTGGCCACCCGCCTCGCCCACCCCTCCCGGCCCCGGCGTCCCCACCCAAAGCCCCGCCGCTCTTGGCGCCAGCACTGGCGCTCCTGGTGGCCCGGGGGGCTCCGGTGGTCCCGTCAGCCCGGGTAGCCCGGGTGCCCCGGCCGCCCCCACTCCCCCCACCGACCCCACGGTCTTCGACGGCCCCAATGACGCCAGCGTGACTCTGCTCGTCCGTACGGGAGGGCTGTCCATTCTGCTGCTCGGCGACCTCGAACCGCCTGCACAGCAGGGGCTGTTGGCGGCGCACCCCGAGCTTGGTGGTGTCGACGTCCTGAAGGTGGCACACCACGGCTCCGCCTATCAGGACCCGCCGTTGATGCAGCGGCTGGCGCCGCGCCTGGCGCTGATCTCCTGTGGTGCCGACAACCCGTACGGCCATCCGGCGCCCCGCACCATCGCGGCACTCCGTGCCCAGGGCGCCCGGGTGCTGCGTACGGACACCGACGGAGCCATCGCGATCCTCGGCACCCCGGCCGGGCTGTCCGCCACGGTCACCGGCCACCGGGTCAAGGTCCGGCTGGTCAGCGGCCCGAGAATCCGAGGCCGTACGCACCCGGGCGTGCGCCGGGCCGGCGTTCGTGCAGCAGGCAGGCGCCGCTCCAGGAACCGCCCCCGTCCCGCGGCCCACCACCACCTGATAGGCGCCCGCCGACGCCCACAGCCGCCCGCCGAACCGCTACCCGTCGACGCCGGAGAAATGGAGGAAGGTCTCAGAACCAGGATCAGTAGACTCCAGATTATGAGGATGAGTGAAGGCGTCGAGTGGGGCCTGCACTGTTGTGTGACGCTGGCCTGGCTCGAAGGGGACGGGCCCGTGTCCACGGCTCGGCTGGCGGCCTCCTTCGAGTTGCCGGCGGCCTACCTGAACAAGCGGCTTCAGGCGCTGGTGCGGGCCGGGATTCTGCGTTCCACGCCCGGTGCGCGGGGTGGGTTCCAGTTGGCACGGTCGCCGGAGCGGATCACCCTCATGGACGTCGTTGCGGCGATCGAGGGCGCCGACGATGTCTTCCGGTGTACCGAAATCCGTCGGCGTGGGGCCGGTGCGGCGGCGTCCGGCAGGGAGTTCGGCCGGCCCTGTGGCATCGCCACGGCGATGGGCAAGGCCGAGCTGGCCTGGCGGCGTGAGCTGGCCGCACAGACCCTTGCCGACGTGATGGCCGGTACGCCCGCCTCGGCGGCGGAACGGACCCGCCGCTGGTTCGCTGCGGAGAGGACGCACACCTGATGGACACCGCTGGCACCGACGCCTACCTGGACCGGATCGGCGCCGACCGCCCCGCTTCCCCCGATGCCGACGCACTGCGGGCACTGCACCTCAGCCATCTGCGCACCGTCCCCTTCGAGAACCTCTCCATCCACCTTGGCGAGGAGATCGTGCTCGCGGAGCAGCCGGTGCTCGACAAGATCGTCGGTGCCCGGCGGGGCGGCTTCTGTTACGAGCTCAACGGCGCGTTCGCCATGCTGCTGGGCGCGCTGGGGTATGAGGTCGAGCTGTTGGCCGCGCGGGTCTTCGGCGCCGAGGGGAAGCTCGGGATCCCGTATGACCACCTTGCGCTGCGCGTCCGGACGTCCGACGGGCCATGGCTTGCGGACGTCGGCTTCGGCCGGCACAGCCACTTTCCGCTGCGCTGGGACAGCCGTGCCGAGCAGGCCGATCCGGGTGGGGTGTTCCGGATCGAGGAGACGGCGGACGGCGATCTCGATGTGGTGCGGGACGGCTCGCCGCAGTACCGCATCGAGCAACGTCCGCGTGTGTACGCGGACTTCGAGGTCGGCTGCTGGTGGAACCGGACCTCGCCCACGTCGCACTTCACCCAGTCCCTGGTGTGCTCGCGGCTGACGGAGACCGGTCGGATCACCCTCTCCGGCCGTACGCTCGTGACCACCGCGGTGGACGGCGCACGCGACGAGCGCCTGGTTGCCGCTGACGAGATCCTCGCCGCCTACCGGGAGCACTTCGGGATCGTGCTGGACCGGGAGCCCGTGGTCGGCGAGGTGCCGCCGCCCGGGATCGGAGCCCAGGGACGCTCGTAGCGGCCCGTCGTCCGGCCGTCGGCAGTGGTCCGGCCGTTGGGAGTCGTCCGGCCGTCGGCAGTGGACCGGCCGACGGGCGTCGTCTGGCCGTCGGCAGTGGTGGACCGGCCGACGGGGTCGTCCGGCCGTCGGGACGGGCGCGGCCTGTCGTTACTCGGCCTCGCGCCAGCCCTCGTACTCCGCCGCGAGGTCGTGCAGCCGCGCGGGGTCGTGAGCGGCGTCCGGGTCCTCGACGACCACCAGCCACTGGGCGTCCTCGGCGTCGTCCTCACCGGCCAGGGCGTCCCGTACGAGCTGGGGCTCCTCGGTGACCCCGAAACGTTCGGTCAGGGCTTCGGCGACCTCCTCCGCCGCGTCGCGGTCGGGCAGCACCAGGACGTGGCGCTCAGGTCGTACATCGGGGTGGTGGGGGGCTGCGTCATTCACCCGGCCATTGTCCGACAGGGGGAGGGCGGCCCGGTCCGGCAGGGGGCGGGGTTCGGTCGGGGCGGGTTGTCAGTGGCACGTGGGATGCTGGACCGCGATGGCCAGGAAGACAGCTCACGATGACCCGCTTGCCCCCGTCACGATCGCGGTGGGCCAGGAAGACCTGCTGCTGGACCGTGCGGTGCAGCAGGTGGTGGCGGCCGCCCGGGCGGCCGATGCGGACACCGATGTGCGCGACCTCACCCCCGACCAACTACAGCCCGGCACCCTCGCCGAGCTGACCAGTCCCTCGCTCTTCGCCGAGCGCAAGGTCGTCGTGGTGCGGGCCGCCCAGGACCTGTCCGCGGACACCATCAAGGACGTCAAGGCGTATCTCGGCTCGCCCGCCGAGGAGATCACGCTGGTGCTGCTGCATGCCGGCGGCGCCAAGGGAAAGGGCCTGCTGGACGCCGCCCGTAAGGCCGGGGCGCGGGAGGTGGCCTGCCCCAAGATGACCAAGCCGGCCGACCGGCTGGCCTTCGTACGGAGCGAGTTCCGTGCGACGGGGCGTTCGGCGACGCCGGAGGCCTGCCAGTCGCTGGTGGACGCGATCGGCAGCGATCTGCGTGAGCTGGCATCGGCCTGTTCGCAGCTGGCCGCCGACGTCGAGGGCACGATCGACGACGCCGTCGTCGCGCGCTACTACACCGGCCGGGCCGAGGCATCGAGCTTCACCGTCGCGGACCGCGCCGTCGAGGGCCGGGCCGCCGAGGCGCTGGAGGCACTGCGCTGGGCGATCGCCACCGGCGTCGCCCCCGTCATGATCACCAGCGCGTTGGCCCAGGGCGTCCGCGCCATCGGCAAGCTGGCCTCCGCCCCTCGCGGCGCCCGCCCCGGCGACCTCGCCCGCGACCTCGGTATGCCGCCCTGGAAGATCGACCGGGTCCGGCAGCAGATGCGCGGCTGGTCGGCGGACGGTGTGGCCACGGCGCTGCGCGCGGTGGCGGCGGCCGACGCGGGAGTGAAGGGCGGCGGCGACGATCCCGAATACGCCCTGGAGAAGGCCGTCGTGACGATCGCCCGGGCGGCCCGGTCGCGGTGAGGCGGTGACACGGCCGGGTGTCGGGGGTGGCGAGGCGACGGCGGCCTGGGGCGCCCGGCGGCGCCCCTCACCCAACCCCCAAGCCCCTCACCGGGACCGCGAGTTCTGGAGTCGTTTGAGCGTTTCCGTGGCGCTGGTCTTCAGCATCGTGGCGACCTCGTCCGCGGTCGGCTGCTTGGTGGAGCTGCTGCTGGACGCGTAGTTCGACCATGTCGACTGATACGTCATCCAGCCGTCCCGGACGCCGAGGATCACATACGAGCTGGAGCTCGTGCTGTCGTCGTCCTTCCGGGTCACCAGAAATGCCTCGTCGCCCAGGCCGGGTACGGCCTCGACCCGGTAGCCGGTGGAGGCGTCCTGCTTCTCGTACGAGCGGTAGCTGTCGGCGAATTCGGGCGCGGGGTCGGCCTTCTTGTGCAGGGTGGCCGTGTTGGAGAGCCAGATCGAGGAGTAGTCGGAGCTGCCGGCGTTCTTCTTTTCCAGCGAGGTGTTGCACCACATGATGTCCAGCGACGCCTGTCGCGCGCCGCTGTGCTGCGGGTTGGCGTCCTTCGAGGCCGTGCCGGTGCTCGCCTTGGCCTTGAGGCCGGCGTTCTCGAACGGGGTCATCGAGGTGTCCGCACACAGATCACCGGTGTAGCCGTAGCCCGCGAGATCGGGGCTGGGCTCGGAGGAGAAACCGCCGGTCGCGAACAGGAGCGAGCCCCAGATCGCGGAGGCGGCGACGGCCCCGCCGATCGCCCAGAGCCAGCCGGACGTGCCGCGGCCCGTGCCGTCCGGAGCACCGGGCGCCCCTACTAGGGGTCCGCCGGCTGCCGGATAGCCGTATCCGCCGGCCGGCCCCTGCGGCGGGGGCTGCTGTGCGTAGGGATTCTGCTGCGCGGGCACCGGATTCTGCGGTGCGGGAACCTGGCCGTAGGGATGCGCCTGTGGCCGGCCGTAAGGATTGTTCTGATCCCCCGATATGGACATGGGCGGCAGCGTAGCGGACCCGGCCGAAAGCGAACCCGGGCGCGGCACCGCGAATTTCCTCGACGGCGGGTAAGCCGATCTTCCGGATGGCAGTAGCCCTCGGGCAAGAAGTCCCAAAGCCCCGTAACAAGGGCCCCTGGACATATTCCCCGTAACAATTACCGCTCGCCGAGTAAAAGCCCGGCAGCAGATCCCTGCGAAAACCCCAGCACTCACCACTTCCGCAACAAAACCCACAGCAAGTTTCGCCACAGCACTTAACGAAGCCTGGCAGTGCGTCCGTGCGGGGGCGCCGGGCGGCCGCGCCTCCCCCACGACAAAAGGCCCCGCCTCATCCCTGGGGAAGGGGGAGGCGGGGCCTTCATATCAAGCTGTTGCGGCTTCGTCGGCGGTGGTAGCCGCCTGGCGAGCCGGGTGCGCCGCACCCGCGTGGCGAACGCAGGCCGTGTGCGGCGCGGTGGTGCACCGGTCAGGGAGCGGAGAGAGGGGCCGCTGGGTCCCTGTCGGCAGGGTTACTGCTCAGGTATTGCGGTGGGTCGAAGATCCGGCCTGAAAGGCCGAAGACCTTCTTCCGAGAGGAAGGTCAGCCCTGGAGGGACGCGACCTTCTTCGCCAGCGCCGACTTCTTGTTGGCGGCGGCGTTCTTGTGAATGACACCCTTGCTGACGGCCTTGTCGAGCTTCTTGGCAGCCTCGGCCTGGGCGGTGGTGGCCTTCTGAAGGTCACCGGCCTCCACGGCCTCGCGGGTGCGACGGATCGCGGTCTTCAGAGTGGACTTGACAGCCTTGTTGCGCTGACGAGCCTTCTCGTTCGTCTTGATCCGCTTCATCTGGGACTTGATGTTCGCCACGAAAGAGCCTTTTCAGGTTCGTTGGAGTTTCGAGTTGCGCCTCGTACGAGAGAGGGCACGAAGCGCAGTGGACCAGGCTACCAGCAGGCTCCACGGCCGCCCAAACCGGACCGCACTCACCGTCCGACCGCCGCCGCACCACCGCCGGAACCCTCGCACGACCACCGCCCGAGCCCCACCCGGCCACCGCCGGCCCCCAGTCGCGCCCCCGACAACCGCCCACCAGCACCCGCGAAGCCCCCCCCCGCCCCGCCCAAACCGGACCGAGCCCCTCGCTCATGGGACGATGGGGGGAGACGTCATATACCCGAGTCCCGCCTACCCGCGTTCACTGAATGGACCCTGCGTGCCCGCGACCCCTACGAACGTGCCGGAGCCGAGCCGTACCGATCCGGCCCTCCTCCGTAACTTCTGCATCATCGCGCACATCGACCACGGCAAGTCGACGCTCGCCGACCGGATGCTCCAGCTCACCGGTGTCGTCGACCAGCGGCAGATGCGCGCGCAGTACCTCGACCGCATGGACATCGAGCGCGAGCGTGGCATCACGATCAAGTCCCAGGCGGTCCGGCTGCCCTGGGACCCCTCCGAGGGTGAAGAGGGACGTGGTACGACCCACATCCTCAACATGATCGACACCCCGGGCCACGTCGACTTCACCTACGAGGTCTCCCGCTCGCTCGCCGCGTGCGAGGGCTGCATCCTCCTCGTCGACGCCGCCCAGGGCATCGAGGCCCAGACCCTCGCCAACCTGTACCTGGCGATGGAGCACGAGCTCACGATCATCCCCGTCCTCAACAAGATCGACCTGCCGGCCGCGCAGCCCGAGAAGTTCGCCGCCGAGCTGGCCAATCTGGTCGGCTGCGAGCCGGAGGACGTGCTGCGGGTCTCCGCCAAGACCGGCGTCGGCGTGCCCGAGCTGCTGGACAAGGTCGTCCGCGAGGTGCCGGCCCCGGTCGGCGTCAAGGACGCCCCCGCCCGCGCGATGATCTTCGACTCGGTCTACGACGCCTACCGCGGTGTCGTGACCTATGTGAAGGTCGTCGACGGCACGCTCAGCAAGCGCGAGCGCATCAGGATGATGTCGACCGGCGCGGCGCACGAGCTGCTGGAGATCGGTACGAACTCCCCGGAGATGAAGGCCGCCGACGGGCTGTCCGTCGGTGAGGTCGGCTATCTGATCACCGGTGTGAAGGATGTCCGGCAGTCCAAGGTGGGTGACACGATCACCCAGCTCAGCAAGGGCGCCGAGGTGCCGCTGGGCGGCTACAAGGATCCCAAGCCGATGGTGTTCTCGGGGCTGTATCCGCTGGACGGCTCCGACTACCCCGAGCTGCGTGACGCGCTCGACAAGCTCCAGCTCAACGACGCCGCGCTGGTCTACGAACCGGAGACCTCCGCGGCCCTGGGCTTCGGCTTCCGCGTCGGCTTCCTGGGCCTGCTGCACCTGGAGGTCATCCGGGAGCGGCTGGAGCGCGAGTTCGGCCTCGATCTGATCGCCACCGCGCCGAACGTGGTCTACCGCGTGGACATGGAGGACGGCGCCGAGCACGAGGTCACCAACCCGAGCGAGTTCCCGACCGGCAAGATCGACAAGGTGCATGAGCCGGTCGTCCGGGCCACGATCCTGGCGCCCAGCGAGTTCATCGGCGCGATCATGGAGCTGTGCCAGAACCGCCGCGGCAACCTCCTCGGCATGGACTACCTCTCCGAGGACCGCGTCGAGATCCGCTACACGCTCCCGCTCGCCGAGGTCGTCTTCGACTTCTTCGACCAGCTCAAGTCCAAGACCCGCGGCTATGCCTCGCTGGACTACGAGCCCACCGGCGAGCAGGCCGCCGACCTGGTCAAGGTCGACATCCTGCTGCACGGCGACAAGGTCGACGCGTTCTCCGCGATCTGCCACAAGGACAAGGCGTACGCGTACGGCGTGCGGCTGGTCGCCAAGCTGCGGGAGCTGATCCCGCGGCAGAGCTTCGAGGTGCCGATCCAGGCCGCCATCGGCAGCCGGGTCATCGCCCGTGAGACGGTCCGCGCCATCCGCAAGGACGTCCTCGCCAAGTGCTACGGCGGTGACATCTCCCGTAAGCGGAAGCTGCTGGAGAAGCAGAAGGAAGGCAAGAAGCGGATGAAGATGGTCGGCAGCGTGGAGGTCCCGCAGGAGGCCTTCATCGCGGTGCTGTCCTCGGACTCCGACGGTGACGCGAAGGCGAAGAAGTAGCGCGCGGCCGGTAACGGCGGCCGCGAAGCGGCGGTGGCAGGGCGTCGGTCCCCATGGGGGCCGGCGCCCTGCCGGCTTTCCGGGCCGCACCCGGGGAGGGCTGCCCGGCAGGCCACCGGGGGTGGCGTGCTGCGGCCCGCCGGGTGTGATCCGGTGGCGGTGACCGGCGCGGCTACTATCGGGGCATTGCGCGTGCTACATACACCTAACGCACCGGTCACATCGTGAACCAGTAGGTCGCAGCCCCTTACGTGGCGGCGCATCGCGCTCTAGTCTGATCACTGCTCAAAGGTTACTCGCGAGTCACCAGCAACGAAGCGGGCCCCGGAGGACGCCGTGACGGACACCCACACGCTGATCGAAAACCGGCCGCCCTCGGTGGCCCATCTCTTCCTGGAGCGGGTGGCGGCCACGCCCGACATCGAGGCCTATCGCCATCCCGTCCCCCCGGCCGCGGGCAAGGGGCCGGACGACTGGAAGGCGATCAGCTGGGCCCAGGCCGCGGAGCGGGTCTACGCCGTGGCCGCCGGGCTCATCGCGCTCGGCGTCCACCCCGAGGAGCGGGTGGCCCTGGCCTCGAACACCCGCGTCGAGTGGATCCTCGCCGACCTCGGGGTGCTCTGCTCCGGCGCCGCCACCACCACGGTCTACCCCAGCACCAACGCCGAGGAGACCGCGTACATCCTGTCCGACTCCGGGAGCCGGGTGCTGATCGCGGAGGACGCCGGTCAGCTCGCCAAGGCCCGTGAGCAGCGGGCGGAGCTGCCCGAGCTGGCGCACGTCGTCGTCATCGACGAGACGGGCGCGGAGCCAGCCGAGGGCGATCCGGAGGGCTGGGTGCTCACCCTCGCCGAGCTGGAGAAGCGCGGCACCGCCTATCTGGAGGAGCACCCGGAGTGCGTCAAGGAGCGGGTGGCCGCGCTGCGGGCCGACCAGCTGGCGACGCTCATCTACACCTCCGGGACCACCGGCCGTCCCAAGGGCGTCCGGCTGCCGCACGACTGCTGGTCGTACATGGCCCGCGCGATCCAGTCGACGGGCCTGGTCCATGAGGACGATGTGCAGTACCTCTGGCTGCCGCTGGCGCATGTCTTCGGCAAGGTGCTCACCGCCGGGCAGATCGCGACCGGCCAGGTGATCGCCGTGGACGGCCGGGTCGACAAGATCATCGAGAATCTGCCGGTCGTCCAGCCCACGTACATGGCGGCCGTGCCGCGGATCTTCGAGAAGGTCTACAACGGGGTCGCCGCCAAGGCCCGCGCGGGCGGCGCCGCCCGGTACAAGATCTTCCAGTGGGCGGCCGAGGTGGCCCGCGAGTACGCCAAGGTCTCGCAGGACAACTTCCGCCGCACCGGCAGCGCCTCGGTGCCGTTCGCGCTCGGCGCCAAGCACAAGATCGCCGACGCCCTCGTCTACACCAAGCTGCGCGAGGCGTTCGGCGGCCGGCTGCGCGCCGCGGTCTCCGGATCGGCCGCGCTCTCGCCGGAGATCGGCTACTTCTTCTCCGGTGCCGGTATCCACATCCTGGAGGGCTACGGCCTGACGGAGTCCAGCGCCGCCAGCTTCGTCAACCCCGGCGAGGCCTACCGCACCGGAACGGTCGGCAAGCCGCTGCCCGGCACCGAGGTGCGGATCGCCGAGGACGGCGAGATCCTGCTGCGCGGCCCCGGCATCATGCAGGGCTACCACGGCCTGCCGGACAAGACCGCCGAGGTCCTGGAGGAGGACGGCTGGTTCCACACCGGCGACATCGGCGAGCTCTCCCCGGACGGCTATCTGCGGATCACCGACCGCAAGAAGGACCTGATCAAGACCTCGGGCGGCAAGTACATCGCGCCGGCCGAGGTGGAGGGCCAGTTCAAGGCGGTCTGTCCGTTCGTCTCCAATGTGCTGGTGCACGGCGCCAACCGGAACTTCTGCACCGCGCTGATCGCCCTCGACGAGCCGACCATCCTGACCTGGGCGGCGGAGCACGGCCTGAGCGGCAAGAGCTACGCCGAGGTCGTCGCCACCGACCAGGTCCGGGAGCTGATCGACGGCTATGTCGAGCGGGTCAACGAGGGGCTCCAGCGCTGGCAGCAGATCCGCAAGTTCCGGCTGCTGCCGCGTGACCTGGACATCGAGCACGGCGAGGTGACCCCGAGCCTCAAGATCAAGCGGCCCGTGGTCGAGCGGACGTTCAAGGACCTGCTCGACGACATGTACACGGGGGCGCGCGAGGCGTAGCCATACGGGACGGCGGTACGGGTCGGCGATCCGGGACGGCGGTACGGACGGGCCGGTGGGCTCCCGCCTCGTACCGCCGTGCCGGTCGGCTCCGCCCGTACCGCCGTCCCGGTAGGCCCCCCCGGACCGCCGTCCCGGTGGCTCCGCCCCGCTCCGCCGTGCCCGTAACTCCAATCCCGTCGGCCAACTCCCGCGGTACGTCAGCCGAATTGATGGCTGCGACCTCCCACTTCTGTGACTCAGTGCTTATGGCTGCGCTCGTTCTGTCACTCTGTCGGTGGCGCATCCGGCGCCGTAGCGGAGCTGGGCGGGAGTTGCTCAATGAGGACGACAACTTCGTCTCCACGGGACGACGACGTCACGGCGGCGCGCGCGACGAGGACGAACGGGTTCGCCGGCGGACCCGCGGCCGGGGCCGCCGACGGTCCCGCCGCCCGTTCCCGCCGGGCCAGCCTGCCCGGTGATCCGCAGGCCGCTGCCGCCGCCCGGCGCTTCGTCCGGGCCACCTTCGCCGACTGGACCGGCCGGCGGCTGACCGGTGCGGAGGGCCTCACCGGCCGACTCGCCGACGCAGCGGAGCTGCTGGTCAGCGAGTTGGTGACGAACGCGGTCGTGCATGCGGGCACCACCGTCGAACTGCGCTGCCAACTGGACCCGGCGGCCGGGCGGGACGGGGACACGGAGCCGTACCGGGGCCGCGACCGCGAGCCGTACGAGGCGCACCGGGAAGCGGCGGCCGCCCCGGGAGCCGGTGCCGACGACGACTGCGGCCCCGGCATCCTCATCGAGGTCTCCGATCACCACCCCACCCAGCCGGTCCGGGCCCGTGCGGAGAGCGCCGCGTCCGAGAACGGCGGGCACGGGCTCCAGCTGATCAGCGCGGTCGCCGAGTCCTGGGGTGTCACCTACCGCCGGGCCATGAAGACCGTCTGGTTCCGGCTGCCCATGGGGGCCGCGGACGGCGCCGGCCGGCCCGAGCCGGAGATCGTCCTTGACAATCAGCTGCTCCAGCGCGAGCTGCGGGCTGCCGAGCTCCTCGCCCCGGCCCCGCGCCGCGCCGCCCGCCCGGAACCCGGCAGCGGCCGGGCAGACAACGGCGCCCTCTCCTTCCTCGCCGAGGCCTCGGATCTGCTCTCCGGCCAGCTCGACGCCGACCAAGTTGCCGCGCTCGCCGCCCAGTTGATCGTGCCCCGGCTCGCCGAGTGGTGTGCGGTGTGGCTGTACGACGGCGACGGCGGCGCACCCGGCCGGGGGATCGCCCAGGCCGGTGACGAGCAGCGGCTCGCCGGCGTCTGGCACACCAGCGAGAGCCGGATCGACGCGCTGCGCACGGCGCTGGAGAAGCAGCCGCCGGAACTTCCGGGCGGCGGCGCGTCCGGCGCCGCACCGGGCATCGCGCCCTGGCCCTGGCCGTACGAACCGGGCGGCTACGGCCCCGGCGGCGCCGCCCTGGCCTGCCCCCTGGTCGCCGGCGGCCGGCGGCTCGGCACCCTGCTGCTCGGCCGGGGCGGGCTGCCGCACTTCCCCGACGAGGTGGTCGCGCTGATCGAGGACCTGTGCCGCCGGGTAGCCCGCGCGGTCGCCACCGCCCGCGCCTACAGCCGCCAGGAGCGCATCAGCCAGGTCCTTCAGCGCCGGCTGCTGCCCCGGGGGCGGGCGCGGGTGCCCGGCGTGGAGTCGGCGGTGGTCTACGAACCGCGCGAGGGCGCCTGGGCGGGCGGTGACTTCTGGGACCTCTTCGACGCCGGGGACAGCCGCTGGTGCTTCGCCCTCGGCGACGTCTGCGGCAGCGGCCCGGAGGCGGCCGCGGTGACCGGGCTGGCCCGGCCGGTGCTGCGGCTGCTGGCCCGGGACGGCTTCGGGGTCGCGGCGGTGCTCGACCGGCTCAACAAGACCATGGCCCGGGAGGCCGCGGACTCGGTCGCGGCGGTCGCGGCGGCGGTGGCGGCGGCCGGCGCCGGGGCGGAGGCGCCGGTCGAGATCCGTGAGGAGGGCGAACAGGCCCGCTTCCTGTCCCTCCTCTACGGCGAGATCGTCCCGTACCCCGGCGGCTCCGGCGGCGCCCGCTGCACCCTCGCCAGCGCCGGCCACCCGCTGCCGCTGGTGCTGGGCACGGACGGCACCGTCCGGGTCGTCGCGGCGCCGCAGATGCTGCTGGGGGTGGTCGAGGACGCGGCGTACGTAAGCGAATCGTTTGACCTCTGCCCAGGGGAGACGCTGCTGTGCGTCACCGACGGGGTGACCGAGCGGCGCTCGGGGCGGCGGCTCTTCGACGACGAGGACGGCTTGGCCACCGCCCTCGCCGCGGGCGCCGGCCTGGGCGCCACCGCCCTCGCGGACCACATCCGCCGCACCGTCCACGCCTTCGGCCCCACCCCGCCCGACGACGACCTGGCCCTGCTGGTCCTCCAGGCGTCGGGCCCCGGGGTGTCCTGAGGCACAGCGGCACCGGACGGGCACGGTCCCGCCATGACGGACAATGGATCCCATGCCTTCCGCACTGCCTGATGGTGAGCCGATGCCCGAGGACGGGGCGCTGCCCGGTCATACCGCGGCCGGGGCCGCCGGGCGCCCCCTCGGCTTCTATCTGCATGTGCCGTACTGCGCGACCCGCTGCGGCTACTGCGACTTCAACACCTACACCGCGAGCGAGCTGCGCGGCTCCGGCGGCGCCCTGGCCTCCCGGGACAACTACGCCGACACCGTCGTGGACGAGATCCGGCTGGCCCGCAAGGTGCTGGGCGACGACCCGCGCCCGGTCGAGACGGTCTTCGTCGGCGGCGGCACCCCGACCCTGCTGCCCGCCGCCGACCTCGGCCGGATGCTGGCCGCGATCCGCGAGGAATTCGGCCTGGCGCCCGGCGCGGAGATCACCACCGAGGCCAACCCGGAGTCCGTCGACCCCCGCTACCTCGATGAACTGCGCGCCGGCGGCTTCAACCGCGTCTCCTTCGGCATGCAGAGCGCCCGCCAGCACGTCCTGAAGATCCTCGACCGGACGCACACCCCGGGCCGCCCCGAGGCCTGTGTCGCCGAGGCCCGCGCCGCCGGCTTCGACCACGTCAACCTCGATCTGATCTACGGCACCCCGGGCGAGACCGACGACGACTGGCGCGCCTCCCTCGACGCCGCGATCGGCGCCGGCCCCGACCATGTCTCCGCCTACGCCCTGATCGTCGAGGAGGGCACCCAGCTGGCCCGCCGGATCCGCCGCGGCGAGGTCCCGATGACCGACGACGATGTGCACGCCGACCGCTACCTGATCACCGAGGAACGCCTCGCCGCGGCCGGTTTCACCTGGTACGAGGTCTCCAACTGGGCCACCACCGACGCCGCCCGCTGCCGCCACAACGAGCTCTACTGGACCGGCGCCGACTGGTGGGGCGCCGGCCCCGGCGCCCACAGCCACGTCGGCGGCGTCCGCTGGTGGAACGTCAAACACCCCGGCGCCTACGCCCAGGCGCTCACCGAGGGCCGCTCCCCGGGCGCCGGCCGCGAACTCCTCTCCCCCGAGGACCGCCGCGTCGAACGCATCCTCCTGGAACTGCGCCTGGTGGACGGCTGCCCGCTCGACATCCTGGCCCCGACGGGGGCACGGGCGGCGGCGCGGGCACTGGCGGACGGCCTGCTGGAGCCCGGCCCGTACGAGGCCGGCCGGGCGGTGCTGACGCTCCGGGGGCGACTGCTCGCCGACGCGGTGGTGCGGGATCTGGTGGACTGATCACCCGGCCGAGGGATCTCACCCCAGAGACCCCGCCCACCGGGCAACGGCGTCCCTAGGCTGCCGGCAACACATCGGCAGGCAGGGACAGTTGGGCGGTTGGCCGCAGTGCACGATCAGCATATCGAGGAGTACTTCGCGGAGTTCGAGCCTCCGGAGGGTCTCCGGGCGGAGCTCCTGCGCCGGGAGATTCTGCTGACCGGCGGGACGGATATCGTCCACAACAAGATCGTCAGCGAGGTGACGGGGCAGATTCCGCACGGCCGCTGGCACAGGTTCGCGACACAGCACATCTCGTTCCCGGGGGAGGTCAGCAAGCCACAGCCCGACCTCGTGGTGATGGAGCGCGGAAGGTGCGAGGGTTCCGGATGGCTCGTACCCGCTGCGGACGTGACGCTGTTGCTCGAGGTGGTTTCCCTGCGCAGCGCCGACCGCGACTACGGCCTGAAGCGCTCCCTCTACGCCGCAGGGAGAATCCCCGCGTATCTGATCGTCGACCCGTATGACGCCCGCTGCGTACTGCTGACGGAACCGCACGGCGCGGGAGAAGACGCCGACTACGAGGTTCAGCGCACCGTCTCGTTCGGTGCCTCGCTCCGCGTCGACACCCTCGGCGTCGAGCTGGACACCTCGCGGTTCGGGACGCTTGCTGGTGTCACACGTCACCGCCGGCCGTGACGAAGTCGATCAGCTCCTCCACCCGCCCCAGCAACGCCGGCTCCAGGTCCCTGTAGGAGCGCACGCGGGAGAGGATCCGCTGCCAGGCGGCGCCGGTGTTCTCCGGCCAGCCCAGTGCCCGGCAGACGCCCGTTTTCCAGTCCTGGCCGTGCGGGACGGAGGGCCAGGCCGGGATGCCGACCGAGGACGGTTTCACCGCCTCCCAGATGTCGATGTACGGGTGGCCCACCACCAGCGCGTGGTCACCGGTCACCCCGGCCGCGATCCGGGACTCCTTCGAGCCGGGAACGAGATGGTCGACGAGGACGCCGAGGCGGGCGTCCGGGCCGGGGGAGAAGCCGCGGACGATGGCGGGCAGGTCGTCGACGCCCTCCAGGTACTCCACGACGACGCCCTCGATGCGCAGGTCGTCGCCCCACACCCGCTCCACCAGCTCGGCGTCGTGCCGGCCCTCCACGTAGATGCGCCCGGCGCGGGCGACCCGTGCGCGGGCGCCGGGGACGGCGAGGGAGCCCGATGCGGTGCGTGCCGGACCGCTCGGCGCCGGCGCGCCCTGGGGGCGTACGAGCGTGACCACCTTGCCCTCCAGGAGGAAGCCGCGCGGCGCCATGGGAAAGACACGGTGCTTGCCGAAGCGGTCCTCCAGGGTGACGGTCGGGCCCTGCGCCGTCTTCTCGCAGCGGATCACCGCGCCGCAGAAGCCCGAGGTGACCTCCTCGACGACCAGATCGGGTTCGGCGGGCACTTCGGGCGCGGGGCGCTGCTTCTTCCAGGGCGGGGTGAGGTCGGGGCTGTAGTGCCTGTTCTGCATCGAGTGGGCCTGCTTCTCTGCGGGTGGTCGGTGTTTCGGCCGGGGGTCCGGGGGTCGCCCCCGGGGGATGCAGTCAGGGAGGGGTGAGGTCGGGGCTGTAGCGCTTGCTCTGCATGGCGGCCTGTCTCGTGAGGTCGGCGGGCGGTTCAGGAGGGGGCGACGCCGAAGCGGGCGGCGAGGGCGGCACGCTGGGCGCGGACGAAACCGGCGTCCACCACGGCGCCGTGGCCGGGCACATACAGGGCGTCCTCACCGCCCAGGGCCAGCAGCCGGTCCAGTGCGCCGGGCCACCGCTGCGGCAGCGCGTCCGGGCCCGCCTGGGGTTCGCCGGACTCCTCGACCAGGTCGCCGCAGAAGACAATCTCGGGGGACCCGCCCCGGCCGGGTACCAGGACCGCCAGATCGTGCGCCGAGTGGCCGGGGCCGACGTTGGCGAGCAGCACCTGCCGGTCGCCGAGCTCGACGGTCAGCTGGTCGTGGACGTGGTGGTGCGGGGCGACCAGCAGATCGGCGGCCTCGGCGGCGGTGTCCCGGTCGATGCCGTGCCGGATCGCGTCGTGCCGCAGCTCGTCCTTGCCGCGGCGCAGCAGCTCGCCCAGCCCGGCCGCGCCGAAGACCTCGACGCCCGCGAAGGCGGCGGTGCCCAGGACATGATCGAAATGCGGGTGGGTGAGCGCGACATGCGTCACGTTCCGGCCCAGCACACTGCGGATCGCGCGCCGCAGATCCGCACCGTCGCGCAGGGTCGCGCCGGTGTCGACGATCATGACGCCGGTGGTCCCCGCGATCACCCCGATCGTCTCGTCCCAGCCCGGCATCCGGCGTCTGGCGACACCGTCACCGAGCTGTTCCCAACCGGCCTCTTCCCAAGTCGTGTGCATACCGAGACGCTAGCGCCATCGCGATAGCGTTGCCCGACAGATCGACCGAACACGGTCACCGGGCGGGTGCAGTGTGCGGCCGCCCTTGCCGTGTCCGTGCTACTCGGCCGTACACTGGCTCAAGGTCTGGCACTCGGCCCGTGTGAGTGCCAGGAGAGTCGAGACGGCGGACGGCCGGACTGGAGGTGCGCGGGATGCTCAGTGAACGCAGGCTCGAAGTGCTGCGCGCCATCGTCCAGGACTATGTCGGGACGGAGGAGCCGGTCGGCTCCAAGGCCCTGACCGAGCGCCATCAGCTCGGCGTCTCCCCGGCCACCGTCCGCAACGACATGGCCGCCCTGGAGGACGAGGGTTTCATCGCCCAGCCGCACACGAGCGCCGGGCGCATCCCGACCGACAAGGGCTACCGCCTGTTCGTCGACAAGCTGGCCGGTGTGAAGCCGCTGTCCAGCCCGGAGCGGCGGGCGATCCAGAACTTCCTGGACGGCGCCGTCGACCTCGATGACGTGGTGGGCCGCACGGTCCGGCTGCTGGCGCAGCTGACCCGGCAGGTCGCGGTCGTGCAGTACCCGTCCCTGACCCGGTCCACGGTCCGGCACGTCGAGCTGCTGGCGCTGGCCCCGGCCCGGCTGATGCTGGTGCTGATCACGGACACCGGGCGGGTCGAGCAGCGGTTGATCGACTGCCAGGCGCCGTTCGGCGAAACCTCCCTGGCGGACCTGCGGGCCCGGCTCAACAGCCGGGTCGTGGGGCGCCGGTTCGCGGATGTGCCGCAGTTGGTGCAGGATCTCCCGGAGTCCTTCGAGCAGGACGACCGCAGCACGGTCTCGACAGTGCTGTCGGTGTTGCTGGAAACTCTGGTGGAGGAGACCGAAGAGCGGCTGATGATCGGCGGCACCGCCAATCTCACGCGCTTCGGGCACGACTTCCCCCTGACCATCCGGCCGGTGCTGGAGGCCCTTGAGGAGCATGTGGTGATGCTCAAGCTTCTCGGCGAGGCCAAGGACTCGGGCATGACCGTACGTATCGGGCATGAGAATGCCCATGAAGGCCTGGCGTCCACATCGGTCGTCACGGTCGGCTACGGTTCGGGCGACGAGGCAGTCGCCAAACTCGGCGTGGTCGGACCGACCCGCATGGACTACCCCGGAACGATGGGAGCGGTACGCGCAGTGGCACGTTACGTCGGACAAATCCTCGCGGAGTCGTAAGTGGCCACGGATTACTACTCGGTCCTCGGTATCGGACGCGACGCCTCGCAGGACCAGATCAAGAAGGCCTTCCGCCGGCTGGCGCGTGAGCTGCACCCGGATGTGAACCCGGATCCGAAGACCCAGGAGCGGTTCAAGGAGATCAACGCCGCTTACGAGGTGCTCTCGGACCCGCAGAAGAAGCAGGTCTACGACCTCGGCGGAGACCCCCTCTCGCAGGCGGGCGGCGGCCAGGGCGCGGGCGGCTTCGGCGCGGGCTTCGGCAACTTCTCCGACATCATGGACGCCTTCTTCGGCACCGCGTCGCAGCGCGGGCCGCGCTCGCGCACCCGCCGCGGCCAGGACGCCATGATCCGGCTCGATATCGAGCTGACCGAAGCGGCCTTCGGGACCACCAAGGACATACAGGTCGACACCGCCGTCGTCTGTACGACGTGCAGCGGCGAGGGCGCGGCGCCGGGCACCTCGGCGCAGACCTGTGACATGTGCCGCGGCCGCGGTGAGGTCTCGCAGGTCACCCGGTCGTTCCTGGGCCAGGTCATGACCTCGCGGCCGTGCCCGCAGTGCCAGGGCTTCGGCACGGTCGTCCCGACGCCGTGCCACGAGTGCGCGGGCGACGGACGCATCCGCTCCCGCCGCACCCTGACCGTCAAGATCCCGGCCGGTGTCGACAACGGCACCCGCATCCAGCTCGCGGGCGAGGGCGAGGTCGGCCCCGGCGGCGGCCCCGCCGGCGATCTCTACGTCGAGATCCACGAGCTGCCGCACCCGGTCTTCCAGCGGCGCGGCGACGATCTGCACTGCACGGTCACCATCCCGATGACGGCGGCGGCGCTGGGCACGAAGTGCCCGCTGGAGACGCTGGACGGGGTGGAGGAGATCGATGTCCGGCCCGGTACCCAGTCCGGCCAGTCGATCCCGCTGCACCAGCGCGGCGTGACCCACCTGCGCGGCGGTGGCCGCGGCGACCTCATCGTCCATGTCGAGGTGCAGACGCCCACCAAGCTCGACCCCGAGCAGGAAGAGGCGCTGCGGCGGCTGGCCAAGCTCCGCGGTGAGGAGCGGCCCACGGGGCAGTTCCAGCCGGGGCAGCAGGGGCTGTTCTCGCGGCTGAAGGACGCTTTCAACGGGCGATAGCCCAGATCGGCCCGGGGTCCGCGGAGTCTCCCCGGGCCCGCGTGGCCGCCACCGCCCCCGTTCGGGGCGGTGCGGTGGGCGTGACACGATGTGCTCATGCCCACCGCACCAACCGATCTCTGCCGCTACCCGATCGTGCAGGCCCCGATGGCGGGCGGCGGCTCCGGACCCGAGCTGGCCGCCGCCGTCTGCGCGGCCGGCGGTCTCGGCTTCCTCGCCGCCGGCTACAAAACCGCCGACGGGATGTACCAGGAGATCAAACAGCTGCGGTCGCTGACCGACCGGCCCTTCGGCGTCAACCTCTTCATGCCGCAGCCCTCCCTGGCCGACGGCACCGTGGTCGAGGTCTACCGCGAACAGCTCGCCGGCGAGGCCACCTGGTACGAGACCGAACTCGGCGACACCGACGGGCCCATCGACGACGGCTACGAGGCCAAGCTCGCGATACTGCGCGAGGACCCGGTGCCGGTGGTGTCCTTCACCTTCGGCTGCCCCTCGCGCGCCGTCCTCGACGCGTTCGCCAAGGTCGGTACGTACACCGTCGTCACGGTCACCACCGCCGCCGAGGCACAGGCCGCGCAGTGGTCCGGTGCGGACGCGGTGTGTGTGCAGGGCGTGGAGGCCGGCGGCCACCAGGGCACGCACCGGGACGATCCGCACGCGGACGGGACCGGCGCGGGGCTGGGGCTGCTGGCGGCGCTCGGCCAGGTCCGGGAGGCCGTGCAGATTCCGATGATCGCCGCGGGCGGGCTGATGCGCGGGTCGCAGATCGCGGCCGTGCTGGCCGCCGGGGCGACCATGGCGCAGCTGGGCACCGCCTTCCTCGCCACCCCCGAGTCGGGCGCCAACCCGCTGCACAAGCAGGCCCTGACCAACCCCCTGTTCACCCATACGGAGTTGACCCGGGCGTTCTCCGGACGGCCGGCCCGCGGGCTGGTCAACCGCTTCCTGCGCGAGCACGGCCCGTACGCACCGGCCGCCTACCCGGCCGTCCACTACCTCACCTCCACCGTGCGCAAGGCCGCCGCCAAGGCGGGCGACGCCCAGGGCATGAACCTGTGGGCCGGGCAGGGGCACCGGCTGGCGCGGGAGCTGCCCGCCCGGCAGCTGGTGGAGGTGCTGGCGGCCGAACTGGACGCCGCGCGCGCCGCGTTGCAGCGCACCGCCGACGGAAACGCCTCATGACCGCGCCCGTCTTCCTCGTCGAGTCGCTCGCGGGCGTACGGGCCGGCGGCACGCTGACGCTGGACGGCCCCGAAGGCCGGCACGCGGTCTCGGTGCGCCGGCTGCGGACCGGCGAGCAGGTCGTCCTGACGGACGGTCATGGCACCGGCGCCCACGGGACGGTCGCCGCCGTCGAGGGCAAGGACCGGCTCACCGTCGCGGTCACCGAGCTGCGCACCGAGGACCCGCCCCGCCCCACGATCACCGTCGTCCAGGCGCTGCCCAAGGGCGACCGCGGGGAACTGGCCGTCGAGACGATGACCGAGACCGGGGTGGACGCCATCGTGCCCTGGCCGGCGGCGCGTTGTGTCACCCAGTGGAAGGGCGAGCGGGCCGCCAAGGCGCTGGGCAAATGGCGCGCCACCGCCCGCGAGGCGGGCAAGCAGTCCCGCCGGCTGACCTTTCCCGAGGTCGCGGACCCGCTGACGACCAAGCAGGTGGCCGCGCTGCTCGCCGATGCCGACTTCGCGGCCGTCCTCCACGAGGAGGGCAGCGCGCCGCTCGCCACCGCCGAACTCCCCGCCGAGGGGCGGATTGTGCTCGTCGTCGGTCCGGAAGGCGGGGTCTCCCCGGAGGAGCTGGCCGCCTTCGCGGAGGCCGGTGCGAAGCCTTATCGGCTGGGGCCGAGTGTGCTGCGGACCTCTACGGCCGGGACGGCGGCCACGGCGCTGCTGATGGGGCTTACGGGGCGGTGGGGTTAGGTTTCGGGCCCACGTTTTCGGCTTTCCCGTCGTGTGGGACCTCGCCGTTGCGCCTGCGGCGGGCGGTGCCGCTGCGCGGGGCTGTTGGGGTGCGGTGACGGGCCTCCGGGGCAGGGTGTCCGGACTGCTTCGCTTTACGTCCGGACACCCTGCCCCTCCGGCCCGTCCCCTCCCGTTGAGGGGTGGGGGGAAGGCCGGTGGGGGTCTGCGTCGGTGGTTCGGTGACCGGTGGATCGGGCTGGGCGGCCGCCGGGGTGGTCAGGTGGACGGTCGGGTGATTGCGGCTGCCGTTGTGCACAGTTCGGTGAGGGTGCCGGCGAAGGTCGGGAGCAGCTGGAGGGCGACGGCCCAGGCTTCGGGGTCGGTGCCCAGTTGCTCGGCGGTCAGTGCGGCCGCTTGTGTGCGCAGTTCCTGCCGGTCGGCCCTTTGCTCGGGGGAGTTGAGGGCGTGGCTCAGATGGGACAGGGCCCGGCGCGCCGGGGCGGCGTGGGTCAGGATGTCCTGCGGGGTGAGTGTGCCGTGGCGGAGGGCGAGCTGGGGCCAGGCGGTGCTGTAGCGGTCGGGCTCCGGGGTGTCCGGCAGGAGGGCCAGCAGCAGCTCGCGCGGGCAGTCCGCGCGTTCGGCGAGGTCCCGGGCCGCGCTGGGGGTCAGCTTGCCGGAGCGGTACGCCGCGATCAGCTCGGGCCAGGGCAGCGGGATGCCCTCGCCGGTGAGCTTGTGCGGCTGGCTGCCGTCGTAGCCCGGCGCCTTGTTGAGGTACTCCAGCAGCTTCTCCGGGTCCTCCTCCGCGGCCAGGCGGGCGCGCAGCCGGTCCAGGCCGTCCGGCGCGTCCAGCAGCTTCTCGGTCTGCCGGCGGAGGGTGACCGGGAGCCGGTCCATCGCCAGGATCTCGCGCACCGCGTCCGGGCCGCCGCGCTGCCACACGGCCACCAGCAGCCGCAGCCGGGCCGCGGGTATCCGCAGCTTCAGCCGCCCGAGGAGGGTGCGCGCCACACCCAGGTCACCGGAGTCCAGGCCGGCGATGAGCCAGTGACGGTAGTGGCCGAGGTTGGTCTCCCGCAGGACGTGGAGCAGTTCCTCGGGGACGGGGCGGACGCCGCCGCCGCGCAGCCGTCCGGCGAGCATCCGCTCCCGCTCCCGCTGGTCGATACCGCAGTAGAAGAACAGGTGGGCATCCACCTGCGGTTCGTCGAGATCGAGGAGGTAGGCCAGCTTCTCGGGGGAGAGGGCGGTGGTGGCGGCCTGCGCGGCCTGTGCCGCCACTCCGTGGGCGGCGATGACCGCGTCCCGGACGGCCGGCGCCGGATCGCCGTATACCAGGAGATGCTGCACGGCCCGGGGGTCGAAGTGCGGTACGACGGCGATCTGCGCCTCTTCGGAGGCGCACTGGAACAGGTGCAGGAACGCGGCCCGGGACGCCTCGGGGGGCGTGGCGGGGAACACCGCCTCCAGGGGGCGCGGCCAGCTGGTGTTGCGCTTCTGGCGGGAGGTGGCCGAGGCGGCGTCGTCGATCAGCTCGGCGACACTGCCGCGGGCCCGGCCCATCCGGGCGTAGCACGTCAGCCAGTTGACCGGGTCCGTGCCGAGCCGGTCGAGCAGCCCGGCGAGGGCCTTACGGGTCGGCTCGTGGTCGTAGGGCAGCGCGCCGAGCACCTCCGGCGCCGGGGTGAGTTCGGTCAGCGCGCGGTCCACCGGCAGCCGGCCGGCCCGGATGCCGTGGGCGAGGACATCCCCGAACTCCACCCTGCCCGCGGCCGCCTCGGGGCCCTTCAGCGCCTCGAAGGGCAGCTCGGCGGCGTACCGTGCGGTGGACCGCGGGTCGGCACGGAAGCTCTCCATGACCAGGTCCGCCGGGCAGCCTTCCCAGCGGGTGAGCTGCAAGAGGCGGTTGCTGCCGTGGCGGCCGTAGCCGCGCGCCGGCTCGGTCTCGAAGGGCAGACGGGCGTGCTCGCGGCGGACCGGTTCCCAGTCCAGGGCGTCGGGCGCGGCCACCACCGCGCTGGTCTCACGGACCCGCAGCAGGGCGTGCAGCGCCGCGGGGTCGGTCCACTCACCGGCCGGCCGCCGCTCCCGCAGGAACGCCTCCGGATCGTCCGCGGCGGCGGCCGCCCGCATCAGCTCCAGCAACTCCGGCCGCCCGAGGTCGAAGTCCTCGATCCGCTCGACACCGTCGGCGAAGGCCAGCAGCCCTTCACCGCCCGCGAGTTGCACCAGGGCGATACAGGCGTCGAGGGCGACCGGCAGCGGGAGGAACCGGGCCAGCCGGACCAGGGTGAAGGAGATCAGCTGGGGGAACGGGCCGGTCAGGGTGGGCAACAGCTCGCATCCGGTGGCTTCCTCCTGGAGCACCGGGACGAGGCCGTCCTCGGCCTCCCAGCGCGGGTCCGTGGGGTCGGCGGCGCGCAGAATCGCCGGCAGCAGATCCGGCAGGTCCCGCCCGCGCCGGGTCCGGTCCGGTGCGGGGCGGTAGCGCGCCCGCCACACCGCGCGGGCGATCACCGGATCGCCGGTCTCCGCCGCCCGTAGCAGGAACGCCGCGGGATCGGCGTCCAGTGCGGCACGCAGCGCCGCGCCGCCCGGCCCGATCAGGGTCTCCACCATCTCCTCCGGCAGCCCGAACCGGCTGGACAGCGCGGCCAGCAGCTCCGGGCGCTGCCGCTCGGCGAGCGCATCGGCGGTGTCCGGCGCGGCGAGCCGCAGGGCCAGAGGGAGCGGGGTGGCGGAGCGGTGGGTCACGTGCGGGAGTCCCTTCGCGGGGCGGGTGTGCGGAGGCCCGCGGAGCGGCACCGGGCCGTTCCGCGGCAGCACAGAGATCGTGGCACAGCCCACTGACAACGCGACGGTGCGCCGGACGTGCCCTCAGGGGCCGTCCGGCGCACCGCCGTTCACACTCGGAGGACCGGCCCGGCCGGCCGTCCCGTCAGAGCAGCTCGGCCGCCAGCGTGATGTTCTTGACGCCCGCCAGCGCCTGGCTCACCGGGCAGTTGGCCTTGGCGTCCTGGGCCGCCGCCTGGAAGTCCTCCTCGGACAGGCCGGGGACGCGGGCCTTGACGGTCAGCGCGATCCCGGTGATGCCCTCACCGGGCTGGAAGGTGACATCGGCCTGGGTGTCCAGGGCCTCGACGGTGTAGCCCTTGCCCGCCAGGCCGTGCGAGAAGGCCATCGAGTAGCAGGAGGAGTGGGCCGCCGCGATCAGTTCCTCGGGGCTGGTGACGCCGTTGGGCTGCTCCGCGCGGGCGGGCCAGTTCACGTCGTACGTACCGACCTTGGAGGACTCCAGGGCGACGGTGCCCTTGCCCTCCAGGAGGTTGCCTTCCCAGTGGGTCTTGGCGGTGCGCGTGGTTGCCATGGTGCAGAACTCCCGGTTGTGGGCGAAAGGGATCACCGCCCAGCTTAATGATCCGGCGGCCCGGCGCCCGGCCGACCCGTGCGCGTGCCCGCCGCGGCGCCGGGCCCGGGCGGGCGCAGCCGCGCGGCGGGCGGGCCGGGTGGACGCTCCGGTGCGGCCCGCCCGGTAGCATCCGAGGCCGTGCGCACCGTGCGCCGGACGGATGACCTGGGAGGAGCCACCCGTGGCGGGAGAACCGCAGGCCGACTGCCTGTTCTGCAAGATCGTGGCGAGGGAGGTGCCGGCGACCATCGTCCGGGAGACGGAGACCACTGTCGCCTTCCGCGACATCAACCCCCAGGCGCCGACCCATGTCCTGATCATCCCCAAGGTGCACTACCACGACGCCGCGGCCCTGGCCGCCGCCGAACCGCAGGTCATCGCCGACATACTGCGGGAGTCCCGGGAGGTCGCCGCCGAGGAGAAGGTGGAGGACCGCGGCTACCGGGTCGTCTTCAACACCGGCGCGGGCGCCGGCCAGACCGTCTTCCATGCCCACCTGCACGTGCTCGGCGGCCGCGGCCTCCAGTGGCCGCCCGGATAACCGACCGTGTCCGTACGTGAATTGGTGGTCCTCGGCACCGCCAGCCAGGTCCCCACCCGGCACCGCAACCACAACGGCTACCTGCTGCGCTGGGACGGTCAGGGGCTGCTCTTCGACCCCGGCGAGGGCACCCAGCGCCAGATGCTGCGCGCCGGGGTCGCCGCCCATGACCTGAACCGGATCTGCATCACGCACTTCCACGGTGACCACTCGCTCGGCCTGGCCGGCGTGATCCAGCGGATCAATCTCGACCGGGTGCCCCACCCGGTCACCGCCCACTACCCGGCCAGCGGGGAGCGCTTCTTCGAGCGGCTGCGCTATGCCACCGCGTACCGGGAGACGGTCCGGCTGGTCCAGCGGCCGGTCGCCGTCGACGGTGAGCTGGAGCGCTCGCCGGCGTACGTCCTGGAAGCGCGCAAGCTCTCCCACCCGGTCGAGTCGTACGGCTACCGCCTCGTCGAGCCGGACAGCCGCCGGATGCTGCCGGACCGGCTGGCGGAGCACGGTATCGCCGGGCCGGACATCGGGCGGCTCAAGCAGCTCGGCGAGCTGAACGGCGTCACCCTCGACGAGGTGAGCGAGCGGCGGCGGGGCCAGCGGTTCGCGTTCGTCATGGACACCCGGCTGTGCCCCGGGGTCCATGCGCTCGCCGAGGGGGCGGACATGCTGGTCATCGAGTCGACGTTCCTGGATGAGGACGTCCAGCTGGCCGAGGACCACGGGCATCTGACCGCCGGGCAGGCCGCGGAGGTGGCCGCACGGGCCGGCGTGCGGCATCTCGTGCTGACGCACTTCTCGCAGCGCTACGACGACCCCACGGAGTTCGAGCGGCAGGCCCGCACGGCGGGGTACACGGGCGAACTGACCATCGCCCAGGACCTGTCGCGGGTGCCGCTGCCCAAACGGCGCTGAGGGCGGCGGGCCGGGGCGTGAAAGCGGCCCGGCCCGCCCGGTCCGGCCCCGTGGGACCGGACCCGCAAGCCTCCGCCTTACGGCAGGTAGTACATCGGGTTGGGCAACTTGAAGG
This sequence comes from Streptomyces sp. bgisy130, assembly GCF_057708345.1. Taxonomy (NCBI): domain Bacteria; kingdom Bacillati; phylum Actinomycetota; class Actinomycetes; order Kitasatosporales; family Streptomycetaceae; genus Streptomyces; species Streptomyces sp. bgisy130. Next base: position 226,692 of record NZ_JBYISA010000005.1, on the reverse strand, counting down.
TCCGGTCCGCGGCGCCGCCGCGCAGATCGCTGTACTGGTCCCCGAAGCTGGCGACGATGTGGTAGCCGAGGGACTCGATGTGCTTGCGGGTCCCCGACTTGTACTCGATGGTCGTGCAGGTGGCACCGCAGGGCAGGTAGGCCGGCGGGTGCTCCTTGTCCTTCAGGTAGACGTGCCGGCGGTCCAGGGGCATGCCGTAGCCGACGTTCTTGAGGTTGCGGACGCTCCAGGCGCGCTGGGCCTCCTTGCGGCCGGTGAGGAAGAAGACCTCGGCGCCCTTGTCGTGCGCCCAGTTGACCAGCCGGTCCATGCCGAAGACCGGGTCCATGTCGGTGTGGGCCAGGTACTTGTCCTGGCTCTCCTCGGTGAAGTGGAAGCCGACCTGGAGCTCGTAGTTGTAGGTGAGCAGGGTGGTGTCGTCGATGTCGAGCACGATGGCCGGCTTGGCCTTGCCCGTACGGTCATGGCGGGCCAGGGCCTTCGAAAGATAGCCGCGGGCCTTGGCCTCGATGCCGCGGACCTGCTGTGCGTAGTTGCTGCGCGGGGAGGCGTAGTGCTCGCCGTCCGCCGTCACCGTGTCGCCGTAGTACGCCTTGATCTTGTCCTGCACCTGGGTGAGGTTCGGGATCTCCTTGTCGGTGCGCGGTACGGAGTGTTCGGCGGTGGCCTGGCCGATGCCGAAGACGGCGGTGCCGGCGACGAGGGCGGCGACCGTGGTGGCGCCGAGGCGGGCCCTGCGGGAGAGGGCGGGGCGGAAACGGGCGGGACGGGGCATGCGCGGCTCCTCCGGAGACATGAGCGGACCCCGTAGGTCTAACAGAGCCTCACATCGGTATCTACGCGCGCAGATTCAACCCTTGGTAAAAGCTGACCGCGGTGGCGGGCCTTGACGGTCGCTGTGCGGAATCCCTAACCTCCCACTCCCTCCATAGACGTCATCTACATATGAGAACAGCCCTCGGCCTCGTAGGAGCCTCTGGATGACCGACGCCCGGCACGACCTCACCCTCGCCGAGGTCCGGCTCACCCCGGTCCTGGTGGCCGATCCGCCGCTGCTGAACACGCAGGGCGTACACCAGCCGTACACCCCACGGCTGATCATCGAGGTGACCACCGAGGGCGGCGTCACCGGGCTCGGCGAGACCTACGGGGACACCGGTTACCTGGCCCTGGCCCAGCCGCTGGCCGGTGCGCTGATCGGCCGGTCGGTCACGGATCTGAACGGACTGCCCGAGCTGGCCGCCGAGGTGTGCGGGGACCCGCCGGGCGCGACCGGCGCCGGTGCCGTGGACGCCGGCGGACTGCGCGGCGTCCGGACCGCACAAAAACTGCGGCTCTCCGTCCTCTCCGGCTTCGAGGTCGCCTGCCTGGACGCCTGGGGCCGCGCCACCGGACTGCCCGTCCACGCCCTGCTCGGTGGCAAGGTCCGCGACCGGGTGGAGTTCAGCGCCTACCTCTTCTACCGCTGGGCCGAACACCCGGGCGGCCGCGGCGAACGCGACGACTGGGGCGCGGCGCTCGACCCCGCCGGTGTCGTCGCCCAGGCCCGCCGGTTCGCCGACACCTACGGTTTCACCTCCTTCAAGCTCAAGGGCGGCGTCTTCCCGCCCGACGAGGAGAGCGCCGCGGTCCGGGCGCTGGCCGCCGCGTTCCCCGGGCAGCCGCTGCGCCTGGACCCCAACGGCGCCTGGAGCGTGCCGACTTCCTGCCGGGTCGCGGCCGGGCTGGCGGACGTCCTGGAGTATCTGGAGGACCCGACGAGCGGCACGGCAGGGATGGCGGAGGTGGCGGCCGCCCTGCGCGGGGCACGGCCGGACGCCGCCGGACGGGCCGGCCTCCCGCTGGCCACGAACATGTGCGTGACGACCGTCGACGAGATCGCCGGGGCATTCGCCCGGGACGCCGTCCAGATCGTGCTCGCCGACCACCACTACTGGGGCGGGCTCCGCACCACTCGCGAACTCGCCGCCATCTGCCGCACCTTCGGCGTCGGCCTGTCCATGCACTCCAACACCCATCTGGGCATCAGCCTCGCCGCCATGACCCAGGTCGCGGCGACCCTGCCGCACCTCGACCACGCCTGCGACAGCCACTACCCCTGGCAGACCGAGGACGTCCTCACCGAACGGATCGGCATCCGCGACGGCCGGGTGGACGTCAGCGACGCCCCCGGCCTCGGCATCACCCTCGACCGCGACCGGCTCGCCGCGCTGCACCGCCGCTGGCTGGCCGACGACGGCGCACTGCGCGACCGCGATGACGCCGCCGCCATGCGGCACGCGGACCCCGGCTGGGTCAGCCCTGCCACGCCACGCTGGTGATCCTGGGGGCCGCCCCGTGCCCGGCCGTGGTCCTGTGCGCGGTGGCCCGGCACGCGTACGGTGAGGCACGGCTCAGTGGCGGTGCGCCACAGTGGTCCCGTACGTGATCTTTGAAAGGGGCTGTCCCGATGGCACAGGAAGTGCGCGGCGTGATTGCGCCGGGGAAGAACGAACCGGTCCGGCTGGAGACCATCCTGGTGCCGGACCCGGGTCCCGGCGAGGCCGTGGTGAAGATCCAGGCGTGCGGGGTGTGCCACACCGATCTGCACTACAAGCAGGGCGGCATCAACGACGACTTCCCGTTCCTGCTCGGGCACGAGGCGGCCGGTGTAGTGGAGTCGGTCGGCTCCGGCGTCACCGATGTGGCGCCCGGCGACTTCGTCATCCTCAACTGGCGAGCGGTGTGCGGCCAGTGCCGGGCGTGTCTGCGCGGCCGCCCCCAGTACTGCTTCGACACCCACAACGCCCGCCAGAAAATGACGCTGAAGGACGGCACGGAGCTGAGCCCGGCGCTGGGCATCGGCGCCTTCGCCGACAAGACCCTGGTCGCCGCCGGGCAGTGCACCAAGGTCGACCCCGAGATCGCGCCCGAGGCGGCCGGTCTGCTGGGCTGCGGGGTGATGGCCGGTATGGGCGCCGCGCTCAACACCGGCGGTGTCGCACGCGGCGACGCGGTCGCGGTCATCGGCTGCGGCGGCGTCGGCGACGCGGCCGTGATGGGGTCCCGGCTGGCCGGCGCGGCCAAGATCATCGCGGTGGACATCGACGACCGCAAGCTGGAGACCGCGCGCTCCATGGGCGCCACCCATACCGTCAACTCCCGCTCCACCGACCCCGTCGAGGCGATCCGCGAGCTGACCGGCGGCTTCGGCGCGGACGTCGTCATCGAGGCGGTCGGCCGCCCGGAGACCTACCGGCAGGCGTTCTACGCCCGTGACCTGGCCGGAACCGTCGTCCTGGTGGGCGTCCCCACCCCGGACATGTCCCTGGAACTCCCCCTCCTGGACGTCTTCGGCCGCGGCGGCGCCCTCAAGTCCTCCTGGTACGGCGACTGTCTGCCCTCCCGCGACTTCCCGATGCTGGTCGATCTGCACCTCCAGGGCCGGATCGACCTGGGGGCATTCGTCACCGAGACCATCGGCATCGAGGACGTGGAGCAGGCCTTCGCCCGGATGCACGCGGGCGACGTGCTGCGTTCGGTGGTGACGCTCTGATGGCGGCCCGCATCGACCACCTGGTCACCTCCGGCACCTTCTCCCTCGACGGCGGCACCTGGGACGTCGACAACAACGTCTGGATCGTCGGCGACGACGACGAGGCGATCGTCATCGACGCCGCCCATGACGCCGACGCCATCGTCGCGGCCCTCGGCGGCCGGACGCTGCGCGCGATCATCTGCACCCATGGGCACAACGACCACATCGACGCGGCCCCGGCGCTCGCCTCCCGCACCGGCGCCCGGATCCATCTGCACCCCGCCGACCTCCCGTTGTGGAAGATGACCCACCCGGACACCCCACCGGACGCGGAGCTGGCGGACGGTCAGGTGCTGACCATCGCCGGTACGGACCTGACCGTGCTGCACACCCCGGGCCACGCCCCCGGCGCGGTCTGCCTCCACGCGCCCGACCTGCGCACCGTCTTCACCGGCGACACCCTCTTCCAGGGCGGCCCCGGCGCCACCGGCCGGTCCTTCTCGGACTTCCCGACGATCGTCGCCTCGATCCGGGACCGGCTGCTGACCCTGCCGCCCGAGACCTCGGTCCGTACCGGACACGGCGATCCGACGACGATCGGGACGGAGGCCCCGCACCTGGAAGAGTGGATCAAGCGGGGCCATTAGCACGACCGGCCCCAGGGCGGGTCCGCATGGATCGCCGAAAGTCCGCTGCCCCGGTGTGACACACCGGGGCAGCGGACTTTCGGCGCGGCGCCGGCGGGAGGAGTCCTCGCCGGGTTTCTCGCCGGGTGGCGAGCCGTCAGCGGTTGTAGATGGCCATGATGGGCTTGCTGTCGTCGCACCACACCTCGTGGTACCCGTTAGCCTGGGCGTACGGGAGTTCCTTCGCTTCGCACTCCGCCTTCGAGGGGTACTTCTCGCCACCGACGGGCACCCAGCCGTCACCGGGGGGCGGGGCGGCGAAGGCGGTGGTGGAGGTCAGCGGGATGGCGACCGCTGCGGCAGCGACCGCGAGACCGACACCGATTCGAGTGCGTAACGACTTCATGGTGAACTCCTCTGCTTGTTTTGTGCGTTCTGAGCCGGTCGGGCTCAGAAGTGTTCCCGGCTGATGTCCAGGGTGGCGCCGAGGTGGTCAGCCGATGGGGTTGACGAAGGTGGCCGGGTGGGTGGCGCTGCGCTGGTCGACGAGGGTGCCCCAGGGCCACTTGATGGTGAGCGACTTGGTCTCGTTGGGGGGCGTGACGTCCGCGAAGGCGGGCTGGTAGAAGCCCTTGTCCTCCTTGGTCAGGGCGACGTTGATGGTGAAGTCGGTGCTGTCGCCGGGCGCCAGGGTGATCGAGCTGTGCTTGGCCGACGAGCGGGCCAGCGACCAGCGCTCGCCGCCGTTCTCGGACTTGAGGTCCACACCCGGGAAGCCGCCGATCTTGCAGCTGCGGCTGCCCTTGTTGGTCAGCACGACGCTGGTGGTCGTCGAGCCGCCCGCGTTCGGGTCCGGGGCCGCATCCTCGCCCGTGGCGAACGCCGCCTTCAGGCCGGAGGTGTGGCAGCGCTCAACGCCCGCGCCCGCGCCCGTCCCGCCACCGCCGGCGGCGTTCGTGCCGCCCGGCTTCTTGGCCGCAGCGCCCCCCTTGGCGTCGGCCTTGGTGTCGGTCTTGGCGCCGGCGCCCGCCTCGTCACCGGAGCCCTGCGCCTCGGAGCCGGAGTCCGTGCCGCCGGACTCGACGGCCGCGCCCTGGCCCGACTGGCCCGCGGGCTCCGTGGCGGCGACGTCCGAGCCGGAGCAGGCGGTCAGCGTCAGGCCGGCGGCCGCGGTCAGGGCCGCGACGGCGAGGCGCAGGCTGCGGCGACGGACGGTGCGGGCAGTGGTGTTGGCGCTCATTTCGGGTCCCCCAGGACGGTCGGTGTGTCGCTGTTTCCTCGGTACGACCACCACTCTGGTCGGGGCCACTAGTGCAAGGCTGCCGCCCCGCTAACGTCCCGCTAACACGGGCGTGAGCAGGGGAAATGCGCCTGGGGGGACCCGAAGAACGAGGCTGTGGCGTCCAGTTGGGAAACCGGGGGCTGCTGGGGGGATGCCTTAGGGGAGGGGCGAACACTTCCCGTAGGGGGCGCGGACGCCCCCTCGGGGCCATAACGTGGCGGGGGTGGAGGGGCATTCCCCCTTACCCCTCCCCGCCCGCTCGCTCCAGAATCCGGGCGGCCACCGTGGGGGAGTCCACCAGGGGATGCAGGGCCAGGGCTCGTAGGGCGGCGGAGCGGTCCTTGAAGACGGCGGCTTCGATCGTCGCCCGTTCCACCGCCTTGACCTGCAACATCAGGCCCAACTGGTCCTCGCGCAGCGGTGCGCAGGGCAGGGGGCGGGCGCCCTGTGCGGTCACCTCGCACACGGTCTCCACGATCGCGTCCGGTGCCAGTTGCGGCACGGTCGTCCCGTTGCGGACATTGAGGATCAGCTGGGTGCCGCTGCTGCCCAGGATGCCGTGCATCAGTGCCAGCGCCACCCGGTCGTAGCCGCCGCCCTCCAGATCGTGGCTGTCGCGCTGCCAGCCGCCACTGGCCTCCCGGCTGTGCGCCATATATGTCTCCTCGCGCTCCAGCCGGGTCCGCTCCCACAGGGCGTACGCCGCGTCCGGGCCACCGGCCGCCGCGGCCCGCTCGAAGAAGCCGCCCTGCTGCTGGTCGAGGAACTCGCCGCGGGTCTCCCGGGTGTCCCGTACGGAGTCGAGGGTCTCGCGGCGGAAGTAGTAGTAGTGCAGATACTCGTTCGGGAGCGCGCCCAGGGTCCGCAGCCATTCCCCGCCGAACAGCCGGCCCTCCTCGAAGGAGGCCAGCGCGTCCTCGTCGGCGAGCAGGCCCGGCAGCAGATCCGTGCCGTCCAGCGTCAACGACCGCAGCCAGCCGAGGTGGTTGAGCCCCACATAGTCGTAGCCGGCCCGGTCCGGGTCCGCGCCGGCCGCCCGCGCCGCGCGGCGCACCAGCCCCACCGGCGAATCGCAGATCCCGATGACGCGGTCGCCGAGCACCTGGGACATCGCCTCGGTGACCATGCCCGCGGGGTTGGTGAAGTTGATGACCCAGGCGTCCGGGGCGAGCGCCGCGACCCGCTCGGCGATGTGCAGCGCCACCGGGATCGTCCGCAGGCCGTAGAGGACACCGCCCGCGCCGACCGTCTCCTGGCCGAGCACGCCCTCGGACAGCGGGATGCGTTCGTCCCGTACCCGGCCCGCGGTGCCGCCCACCCGGATCGCCGAGAAGACGAAGCCGGCACCGGTCAGCGCCTCGTCCAGACCGCCCGCGACCCGTACGGGTACCGGCGCGGGATGCCCCTGCGCCAGCCGCGCCAGGACGTCGGCGATCACCGCCACCCGGCGCGGATCGGTGTCGTGCAGCACCACCTCGGAGACGGCGCGTCCCGGGTCGTCCAGCAAGGCGCGGTAGACCAGCGGCACCCGGAAACCGCCCCCGCCCAGAATCGTGAGCCTCATGGGGCGGAACGTACCGCAGCATCAGGCACACTGGCGGCACGTGCAGATACGAGAGGGGAGAGCACGGTGAGCAGCCGACGCGATGACCTTCCGCCCGCGGGCCCGGCGGCCGTGCCCGCGGACCTCGATCCGCTGGCCGGGGTGCGCGCCGACGGCGATCCGCGCACCGACGTCTACCTCACCGGCTCGGTCTTCCTGGACATCATCTTCACCGGCCTGGACTCCGCCCCGGTCCGCGGCACCGAGTCCTGGGCCCGCGGGATGGGCTCCAGCCCCGGCGGCGTCGCCAACATGGCCACCGCCCTGGCCCGGCTCGGGCTGCGCACCTCACTCGCCGCGGCCTTCGGCGACGACCACTACGGCGAGTACTGCTGGGAGGCGCTCGAACAGGGCGAGGGCATCGACCTGGCGCTGTCCCGCACCGTCCCCGGCTGGCACTCCCCGGTCACCGTCTCCATGGCGTACGAGGGCGAGCGCACGATGGTGTCGCACGGCCACGAGGCGCCACCGCCCGATTTCGCCTTCGACGGCAAGCACGCCCCCGGCTGCCCGCCGCCGTCCCGCGCCTGCATCGCCTCGCTGGTCCCGGGCCGGCGGGAGGGCTGGCTGGGCTGCGCGGCGGGCCGCGGCAGCCGCATCTTCGCGGACGTGGGCTGGGACGACAGCGGCCGCTGGGACCCGGCGGACCTCGCCGACCTGGAGCACTGCGAGGCGTTCCTGCCCAACGCCGAGGAGGCGATGCGCTACACCCGGACGGACTGCCCGCGCGCCGCGGCCCGCAAGCTCGCCGACCGGGTGCCGCTCGCGGTGGTCACGCTGGGTTCGGAGGGCGCCTACGCGGTGGACGGCCGGACCGGCGAGAGCGCCGAGGTGCCCGCGATCGCCGTGGAGGCGCTGGACCCCACCGGCGCCGGGGATGTCTTCGTCGCCGGATTCGTCACCGGCACCCTCGCCGACTGGCCGCTCGCCGACCGGCTCGCCTTCGCGGGGCTGTCCGCCGCGCTGTCCGTGCAGGAATTCGGCGGCTCGCTGTCCGCGCCGGGCTGGGCGGAGATCGCCGCCTGGTGGCAGCAGGTGCGGGCCTACGAGGCGGGCGCACCGGGCGTGCTGCGCCGCCAGTACGCCTTCCTGGACGAGGTGCTGCCCGCGGCGTACCGGCCCGCGCCGCTGGCCCGCGCCGTCCCCACCATCGGCTTCCGCCGCCCGGCCTGAGCCGCCGCGGGGCCGTTCCCGGCCCGGCCGGCCGACGCCCCGGGAGCGCGCGGTGGGCCCCCGTCGCCCCGCCCCGGCGGGAAAAAGCTCTCGGGCCTGTCAGTGCTCCGTCGTACTCTTGTATCTCAAGGAGTCGAGTGCAGGCAGGCACCTCTTATTAGCAAAGGATGGGGGTTGAGCAGGCCACCGAGCCGCCTTATGACTCAGACACCCACGCAACCGCAGGCGCGCGCCCAGTTCACCGTCCCGGCCAAGCACCCGATGGTGACGGTCCTGGGATCCGGTGACTCCCTACTGCGCGTGATCGAAAAAGCCTTCCCGGCGACCGACATCCATGTCCGGGGCAACGAGGTCAGCGCTGTCGGTGACGCCCGGGAAGTGGCTCTCATCCAGCGCCTCTTCGACGAGATGATGCTGGTGCTCCGCACCGGACAACCGATGACGGAGGACGCAGTGGAACGGTCCATCGCCATGCTGCGCGCGGCGGAGGACGGCGAGGGCGCGGTGAGCGAGACGCCCGCCGAGGTGCTCACCCAGAACATCCTCTCCAACCGCGGCCGGACGATCCGGCCCAAGACCCTCAACCAGAAGCGCTATGTCGACGCCATCGACGAGCACACCGTCGTCTTCGGCATCGGCCCGGCGGGCACCGGCAAGACCTACCTCGCCATGGCCAAGGCCGTCCAGGCGCTCCAGGCCAAGCAGGTCAACCGCATCATCCTGACCCGCCCCGCGGTCGAGGCCGGTGAGCGGCTGGGCTTCCTGCCCGGCACGCTCTACGAGAAGATCGACCCCTATCTGCGCCCGCTCTACGACGCGCTGCACGACATGCTCGACCCCGACTCCATCCCGCGCCTGATGGCCGCCGGGACGATCGAGGTCGCTCCGCTGGCGTACATGCGCGGCCGCGCCCAGCCGGTCTTCACGAACGTTCTGACGCCGGACGGCTGGCGGCCCATCGGCGAGCTCCAGGTCGGCGACCTGGTGATCGGCTCCAACGGCGAGCCGACTCCGGTCCTCGGCGTCTACCCACAGGGCGAGAAGGACATCTACCGCGTCACTGCCCAGGACGGCTCCTGGACCCTGTGCTGCGGTGAACACCTGTGGACCGTACGCACGGCTTCGGACAAGCGCCGCGACAAGCCGTGGCGGGTCCTGGAGACGCAGGAAATGATCGGCAATCTCCGCGCGGCGCACGCCCGCCGCTATGAGCTGCCGCTCCTCACCGCCCCGGTCTGCTTCCCGGAGCGCGAGGTCCCGATGGATCCGTACGCGCTGGGACTGTTGCTTGGCGACGGGTGCCTGACGGGCTCCACCACCCCGTCGTTCTCCAGTGACGACCCTGAGCTCGTCGAGGCGCTGACGGCCGCACTGCCAGGTGTCCATGCCCGCCCGAAGGGAGGACCCGACTACGTCCTGAACCGGATCAAGGAGCCCGGTGATGTCGTCACGACCGAGAACCCGGTGACGCGTGTCCTGCGCGAACTGGATTTGCTGGGCAGCCGCTCCAACACCAAGTTCGTGCCGGACGTGTATCGGTACAACTCCGTTGAGATCCGGCTCGCGCTGCTTCAGGGGCTTCTCGACGCCGATGGCGGACCGGTGGCCCAGGATTCCCGCACCTGCCGCGTCCAGTACTCGACCACGTCGATTCTGCTCCGCGACGATGTCATCTCGCTGGTCCAGTCCCTCGGCGGTGTCGCCTACACCCGGCGCAGGCCGGCAGCCGGCCGCGCTCCCGGCCGGGCCGGGCAACGCGCGGTCGAACACCGGCGCGACGCCCACATCGTCGACATCCGGCTTCCCGAGGGCCTGGAACCCTTCCGCCTGGCCCGCAAGCGGGAGAAGTATCACGCCGCCGGCGGCGGCGGACGCCCGATGCGCTTCATCGACAGCATCGAGCCGGCCGGTCGCGAGGAAGCGGTGTGCATCCAGGTGGCAGCGGAGGACTCGCTGTACGTCACCCAGGACTATCTGCTCACACACAACACGCTGAACGACGCCTTCATCATTCTCGACGAGGCGCAGAACACGAACCCCGAGCAGATGAAGATGTTCCTCACCCGCCTCGGCTTCGACTCGAAGATCGTCATCACCGGCGATGTCACCCAGGTCGACCTCCCGGGCGGGACGAAGAGCGGTCTGCGCCAGGTCCGGGACATCCTGGACGGCGTCGACGATGTGCATTTCTCCCTGCTCACCAGCAAGGACGTGGTCCGGCACAAGCTCGTCGGCCGTATCGTCGACGCCTACGAGAAGTACGACAGCCGCAACGGCACGTGAGCCCACCGGCCGGCCACCCGGCCGGCCGGGGTCCACGCCCCGCGCTCCCAGCAACCATCGGGCCGGGCCCGAGAAGCGAGAAGCAACCCTCCCCATGTCCATCGACGTCAACAACGAGTCCGGCACCGAGATCGACGAGCAGGCCATCCTGGATGTCGCCCGCTACGCCGTCGCCCGGATGCGCATCCACCCGCTCTCCGAGCTGTCCGTGATCGTCGTCGACGCCGAGGCCATGGAGCAGCTTCACCTCCAGTGGATGGACCTGCCGGGGCCGACCGATGTCATGTCCTTCCCCATGGACGAGCTGCGCCCGCCGGCCAAGGACGACGAGGAGCCCCCGCAGGGCCTCCTCGGTGACATCGTGCTCTGCCCGGAGGTCGCCAAGAAGCAGGGCGAGGAGGCGCCGACCGGGCACAGCATGGACGAGGAGCTCCAGCTGCTCACCGTCCACGGAGTGCTCCACCTCCTCGGCTACGACCACGAGGAGCCGGACGAGAAGGCCGAGATGTTCGGCCTCCAGGCGGCGATCGTTGACGGCTGGCGCGCCGAGCGGGGGCTGACCGGCCCCTCTCCGGCCCCCACCGTGACCTGACGGGACACCCGATGACCACCCAGCTGATCGCGGTCGCGGTCCTGCTCGTCGTGATCGCCTGGCTCGCCGCCTGCGCGGAGGCCGGCCTGGCCCGGACGACCAGCTTCCGGGCCGAGGAAGCCGTCCGCTCCGGCCGCCGCGGCAGCGCCAGGCTCGCCGCCGTCGCCGCCGACCCCACCCGCTATCTCAATGTCGCCCTGCTGGTGCGGGTCGGCTGCGAGATGGCCGCCGGGGTCCTGGTGACCTACGCCTGCCTGCGCTCGTTCGACGCGACCTGGGAGGCGCTGACCGTCGCCATCGCCGTGATGGTGCTGGTCTCCTATGTCGCCGTCGGCGTCTCACCGCGGACGATCGGCCGCCAGCACCCGCTGAACACCGCGACCGCCGCCGCCTACGTCCTGCTGCCGCTGGCCCGCATCATGGGCCCCATCCCGCAGCTGCTGATCCTCCTCGGCAACGCCCTGACCCCCGGCAAGGGCTTCCGCAAGGGCCCGTTCGCCTCCGAGGCCGAGCTGCGCTCCCTGGTGGACCTCGCGGAGAAGGAGTCGCTGATCGAGGACGAGGAGCGCCGGATGGTGCACTCCGTCTTCCAGCTCGGCGACACCCTCGTCCGTGAGGTGATGGTGCCGCGTACGGACCTGGTCGCCGTCGAGCGGTTCAAGACCATCCGCCAGGCGCTGACCCTCGCCCTGCGCTCCGGCTTCTCCCGTATCCCGGTGACCGGCGAGAACGAGGACGACATCGTCGGCGTGGTCTACCTCAAGGACCTGGCCCGCAAGGTCCACATCAGCCGCGACGCCGAGTCCGAGCTGGTCTCCACGGCCATGCGCCCCGCCGTTTTCGTCCCCGACACCAAGAATGCCGGTGATCTGCTGCGCGAAATGCAGCAGGACCGCAATCATGTCGCGGTGGTCATCGATGAATATGGCGGCACCGCCGGCATTGTCACCATCGAGGACATTCTGGAAGAGATCGTCGGCGAGATCACCGATGAATACGACCGGGAACTGCCGCCCGTCGAGGATCTCGGCGACGGCCGCTATCGCGTCACCTCCCGGCTGGACATCGGCGACCTCGGTGAGCTCTACGGCCTGGCCGAGCTGGACGACGAGGACGTCGAAACCGTCGGCGGACTGCTCGCCAAGCTCCTCGGCCGGGTCCCGATCGCCGGTGCCACCGCCGAGGTCGACCTCGCCGACGACGCCTCCGACCCGGGGCTGAAGGCGCTGCGGCTGACCGCGGAAGCCCCGGCCGGCCGCCGCAACAAGATCATTACGGTGCTGTGTGAGCCGGTGCGCCCGGCGGGCGCGAGCGCCGCCGAGGAATCGCCGGCGGGCGGCCGCACCGCCGGCTGAACATCCGCGGAATTCGCCGCGTAATTTCTGGTGATGCCGGGAATATTTCTGGCTGTGGCCTGCCGGGCGGCTACTTATCTCCAGTGCAGCAGAAATGTTCTGAAAGCCATATCCGGGGAAGCTGGATTCCGCGGCGGGCGCCATGGAAAGATCTTCAAGCGGTCGCCGACGGTGACCGCAATGCGTGAGAAATCCTGTAGCGCAGGTTGCCCCGGGGCGGGGGACCGGGGCAACCACCTTCTTCCTCAGCCGCGGCGCGCCGGACGCACCATCCGCAGCCCGGCCGCCACCAGCAGCGCGACCAGCGCGAGCAGCGCCGCGTCCAGGCCCAGCGCCAGCTTGATGCCGCCGAGAGTGGCCTGGGCGAAGCCGCTGCCGTCCGCCCGCAGCGCGGCGATATGCGCCGAGGCGACCGCGCTCAGCAGCGGAATGCCGAGGGTGATGCCCACCTGCTGCGAGCTGGTGACCAGCCCGGTGGCCAGGCCCTGTTCGGCGTCCGGCACCCCGGAGGTCGCGGTCACGCCGTAGGAGATGATCGCCCACAGATGGCCGAGGCTGCCGAGGGACACCCCGGTCAGGGCCAGCCACAGGCCGCTGCCGGTGCCCAGCCCCAGCAGCGCGGCCGTGAAACCCGCCTGGATCAGCAGCCCGGCCAGCAGGGTGCGGCGGGCACCGAGCCGGCCGATGACCTTCGGGGCGACGAGGCCGGCGAACGCCGAGACCACGCCCTGCACCCCGAACACCAGACCCGTGTGGAAGGGGGACAGCCGCAGCACTTCCTGGAGGTAGAGCGTCAGCAGGAAGATGACGGTGCTCATCATCGCGAACGTCGTCAGGCCCGCCAGATTGCCCCAGGCGACGGTCCGCCGGCGCAGCATCGGCAGCGACACCAGCGGCTGCGTGGCCCGCGACTCCACCACCACGAACGCGGCCAGCAGCCCCACCCCCGCGAGCAGCGTCACCAGCACGTCCGGGCGGCCGAAGCCCTGCTCGGCGGCGGTCGACAGGGCGTAGATCAGCGACAGCAGCCCGCCGGTGACGGTGACCGCGCCGGGTACGTCGATCCGGGGGCGCTCGGAATGCCGGGACTCGGTCAGCAGCAGCGGTGCCGCGGCCAGGACCGCCACCCCGGCCACGGACAGCAGGCCCATGGTGGAGCGCCAGCCCAGCGTCTCGGTCATCACCCCGCCCAGCACCATGCCGATGGTGAAACCCGTCGAGAGCACGGTGCCGCTGATGCCCAGCGCGCGTTCGCGCTGCGGGCCCTCGGCGAAGGTGGTGGTGAGCAGCGACATCCCGGTGGGCACGATGATCGCCGCGCCCAGGCCCTGGAGCGCCCGCCCGGCCAGGAAGACCGCCGGGGACCACGCCAGCGCGGCCAGCACGGAGGCCGCGGTGAACAGCCCGAGCCCGATGAGGAACAGCCGCCGCCGCCCGAAGAGATCGGCGATCCGGCCGGACAGCAGCAGGAAACCGCCCGAGGGCAGCGCGAACGCGGTGACCGCCCACTGGAGATCGGCCTGGTCCATCCCCAGATCCCGGCCGAGCACCGGAAGCGCCACATTCAGGATGGAGAAGTCCAGCGCGATGATGAACTGGGCGCCGCACAGGAGCAGCAGGATGAGCTGGGCGCGCCGGGTCATCCGCGGGCCGGCGGCGGCATCCGGGGCGGCGCCCGGCGCGGGGGCGGCGTCCGTCGGTGTGTCAAGAGCAGCGGTGCTGTCGGTTATCGGCATACGACGAGGCTGCGGCCCCGCAAGACCGCGTGGGGAGCGGGAACTTATCGTGGTGTCCGCACCACCAGCCACGCGAACAGGGGGAGAACGTGGCCACGAACGCAGCCAACCGGGACACCGCGCGCCGCCGCCAGGATCTGCGCGACTTCCTCAGAAGCCGTCGCGCCCGGGTCACCCCGGCCGAGGCGGGCCTGCCCGACGGCGGCCGCCGCCGCACCCCGGGCCTGCGCCGCGAGGAGGTCGCCGTCCTCGCCGGGGTCGGCGCGTCCTGGTACCAGTGGCTGGAGCAGGGCCGGGACATCACCGTCTCGCCGCAGGTGCTGGACTCGGTCGCCCGGGTCCTGCGGCTCAGCGGCGCCGAGCGCCGGCATCTGTACGTCCTGGCCGGGCTGAACCCACCGCTGCGGCAGGACGCCGAGGAACTGGGCCGCACCGATGTGTGCGCGGGCCTCCAGCGGCTGATCGACGCCTGGATGCCGTCCCCGGCGCACATCATGGACCCGTACTGGAACCTCATCGCCTTCAACGAGGCGGCGGGGCTGGTGCTCGGCCACGGCCGCCCCGGCGTCTCGACGAACTGCCTGATCGCCTTCTTCACCGACCCCGTCTACCGTGCGCGGGCGGCGAGTTGGGAGGCGAACGCCCCCGCGCTCGTGGCGCAGTACCGGGCCGCATGGTCGGCGCGGCCCGGCGACGAGGGCTTCGACGAGGTGGTCCGCGAGGCCTCGGCGCTCAGCGCGGAGTTCGCCGAGCTGTGGGGGCGCGGCGATGTGCAGGACGGCGGGACGCTCCACAAGGAGCTGGACCATCCACTCGTCGGCGCCCTGTACTTCGAGACCACCCAGCTGCGGGTTCCGGTCCGCCCCGACCTCAACATCGTGCTGCACAATCCGCGCCCGGAGACGGACACCGCGGCCCGGCTGGCGTGGCTCACCTCTCCGGAGGGCCGGCGCGGCGGGATGTCCTCGGTCGCGGGCTGACGGCCCGGGGGCGGGCGGCCCCGGTGGACGGCCACGGGCGGGCGCCCCTTGAGCAGCCCGGCCCGGCCCGTCGGCCCTTGCCGCGGTCCTCCCGCCGCCCCGCATATGCTCGCCCGTATGAGCGAAGCCGCACCGCTGGACCCCGAAGACCGCAAGATCATCACGCTCGCGCGCTCGGCGCGGGCCCGTAACGGCGTGCCCGAGGGCGCCGCCGTCCGCGACGAGACCGGCCGCACCTATGTCGCCGGCACCGTCGCCCTGGACTCGCTACAGCTCAGCGCGCTACAGACCGCCGTCGCGATGGCCGTCGCCAGCGGGGCCACGTCCCTGGAGGCCGCGGCCGTGGTCACCGACGCCGAGCGCGCCACCGACGCGGACCGCGCGGCCGTACGGGACCTCGGCGGTCCCGAGACGCCGGTGCTGGTCGCGGGTCTCGACGGCACTCTGCGCAGCACCGTCCCGGCGGGCGGCGCCCCGGCCTGAGCCGGGCAGCCGTACGACGGCACACGGGGCGGCCCGCCGGCAGCGCAGGGCCGCCCCGCGCCGTTCGCGCCCCCCGCCGGCCGTCTCCGGGCCGGGATGGTCGGAGGCGCGCCCGGGATCGGGGAGAATGGGCGCCATGAGCGTTCGTACCGAGTCCTCCGCCGCGCACCGTGCGGGCTTCGCCTGCTTCGTCGGCCGTCCCAATGCCGGCAAGTCGACCCTGACGAACGCGCTCGTCGGCACGAAGGTGGCCATCACCTCCAACCGCCCGCAGACCACCCGCCACACGGTCCGCGGCATCGTGCACCGCCCCGAGGCCCAGCTGGTCCTCGTGGACACCCCCGGCCTGCACAAGCCGCGCACGCTGCTGGGCGAGCGGCTGAACGATGTCGTGCGCACCACCTGGTCCGAGGTCGATGTGATCGGCTTCTGTCTGCCCGCCGACCAGAAGATCGGCCCCGGCGACCGCTACATCGCCGGTGAGCTGGCCGACATCAAGAAGACCCCCAAGGTCGCCATCGTCACCAAGACCGACCTGGTCGACTCCAAGGCACTGGCCGCCCAGCTGATCGCCATCGACCAGCTCGGCAAGGAACTGGGCATCGAATGGGCCGAGATCATCCCGGTCTCGGCGGTCGGTGACACCCAGGTGTCCCTGCTCGCCGACCTGCTGGTCCCGATGCTCCCGGAGAGCCCGCCGCTCTACCCCGAGGGCGACCTCACCGACGAGCCCGAGCAGGTCATGGTCGCCGAGCTGATCCGCGAGGCCGCGCTGGAAGGCGTCCGTGACGAGCTGCCGCACTCCATCGCGGTGGTCGTCGAGGAGATGCTGCCGCGCGAGGACCGCCCGGCCGACAAGCCGCTCCTCGACATCCACGCCAATGTCTACATCGAGCGCCCCAGCCAGAAGGGCATCATCATCGGCCCCAAGGGCCAGCGCCTGAAGGAGGTCGGCATGAAGTCCCGCAAGCACATCGAGGCGCTGCTGGGCACGCCCGTCTTCCTGGATCTGCACGTCAAGGTCGCCAAGGACTGGCAGCGCGACCCGAAGCAGCTGCGCAAGCTGGGCTTCTGAGCCGCTCCGGCCCGGGGCCCGGCCGACGGCCCCGTGCCACGCCCCGGCTCCGCCGTACCGGCCGCTACGCCACGCCCCGGATCCTGCGCACCAGCAACGCCCCCAGCAGCCCGATGGCCGCCGCGACGCCGTACAGCACCCGGTAGCCGCCGAGGTGCTGCACGATCGGCGCGGCCAGCACCGGGGCGGCCACCTGCGGCAGCGCGTTGGCGATATTGATGACGCCCAGGTCCTTGCCGCGGTCCGCAGCGGCCGGCAGCACCTGCGTCATCAGCGCGAAGTCGACGGAGGTGAAGACGCCGAAGCCGACCCCGAGCAGCGCCGCGGCACACACCGCCCCCGGCCAGGTCTGCCACCCGGCCAGCAGCCCGGTCGCCACCGTCATCAGCACCCCCGCCCCCAGCACGAACGGCTGCCGGCGCCCGATCCGGTCCGACCAGAAGCCCGCGACGACGACCGTGCCGAGCAGGGTCACCGCGTTGACGGCGGTGAGCACCAGCACCCCGCCGTCCGGGTCCGGCCGGTGCAGCACATCCCGCAGGTAATACAGCAGGTACAGCAGGGCCAGCGCGTTACCGAGGTTGATCAGGAACCGGGTCAGCCAGGCCCACGCCAGATCGGGGTGGCGGCGCGGGCTGATCCGGAACCCGGCGAGCAGGGCCCGCAGGCGCAGGGCCGGCCGCCGCCCGGCCGGCAGCGCCGGGTCCCGGTGCAGCAGTACGTACGGGAGAGCGCCCAGCACCGTGCAGCCGGCACAGGCGAGATAGCCCGCGACCACCCCGCCCGCGACCGTCGCCAGCCCCGTCCCGGCCACCACCCCGAGGATCTGCGCGGCCCCCAGCCAGCCGCCCACCGCCCCGCGCCGGCCCTGCGGCACCCGGTCGGGCACCACCGCCGTGATCGCCGCGAACGCCGCGTTGAGGGTGAGCTGCACCAGGCACCACCCCAGCGCCATCCCCGCGACCGTGCCCGCCCCGGCCAGCAGCACCAGCGCCCCGGCCCCGCCCAGCACCCCCGCGAGGATCCACGGGGTGCGCCGCCCGAACCGCGAGGCCGTACGGTCCGACAGCGCCCCGAACAGCGGGTTGGCCACCATCGAGACGACGGCCCCGGCGCCCGTCACCCACGCCAGTACCGACTCCTTCGCGGTGCCCGGCGGCGCGAGTTCCGCGGCCTGGAGGGCGAGCAGGATCTGGAGCGGCCCGTACCAGCCGACCCAGATCGCCCCGTTGGCCAGCGACAGGGCGGCGGTCCACCCGCGTCCGGGCCGCTCCACCGGCTCCGTGAGCGCCTCCGGAGCGGCGGGGCGGCTCATCCCCGGGCCTGCTCCCGGAGGGCGTCACGCAGCCAGCGGAACGACGCCTTGGGCGTCCGCGCCAGCGTCGGGTAGTCGACGTGCACCAGCCCGAAGCGCCGCGCGTACCCCTCCGCCCATTCGAAGTTGTCCATCAGCGACCACACGAAGTAGCCCCGGACGTCCACCCCGGCCGCCATGGCCTCGTGCAGCGCCCGCAGATGCCCGTCCAGGAACGCGATCCGCTCGCCGTCCTCGATGCCCTCGTACGAGCACCCGTTCTCGGTGATCACGACGGGCGGCAGCCGGTCGCCGTACCGCTCCTGGAACGACACCAGCAGCTCGGTCAGCGCCTCCGGCACCACCGGCCAGCCGAAGTCGGTCCGCGGATACCCCTCGATCTCCTGGGGCGCGAAGGGCAGTTCGGGCGGCAGCCGGATCCCGCCGAAGTCGGCCGCCGCCGCACCCTCGGCCCCCGGGGCGCCCACCAGCGTCGGCTGGTAGTAGTTGATCCCGTACCAGTCCAGCGGCTGCGCGATGACCTTCAGGTCCTCGGCGACCGGCCCCGGCAGCAGGGCCGCCAGCTCCTCATCGGGATACCGCCCCAGCAGCACCGGCTCCGCGAACAGCCGGTTGAGCAGCAGGTCGTAGAGATCGGCCGCCGCGGTGTCCGCCTCCGACGCGCTCGCCGTCCAGGTCGGCCCGTGCGAATTGGCGATCCCGATGCTCGCCGCCCCGCGGGCCCGCAGCGCCTGTACGGCCAGACCGTGCCCCAGCAGCTGATGGTGTGCCGCCGGCAGCGCCTCGAACAGCAGCTGCCGCCCCGGAGCGTGCTGCCCCAGCCCGTAGCCCAGCAAGGTCAGTTCGGCCGGTTCGTTGAGCGTGATCCACCGCTCCACCCGGTCCCCGAGCCGCTCCGCCACCACGTCCGCGTACGCCGCGAACTTCTCCGCCGTCTCCCGGACGAGCCACCCGCCGCCCTCCTCCAGCGCCTGCGGGGTGTCCCAGTGGAACAGCGTCGGCACCGGTGCGACCCCCGCCGCCAGCAGCGCGTCCACCAGCCGGTCGTAGAAGTCCAGCCCCGCCTCGCTGACCGCCCCGCTCCCGTCCGGCACCACCCGCGGCCAGGCCACCGAGAAGCGGTACGCCCCGACCCCGAGCTCCTTGAGCAGCGCCACGTCCTCGGGGTACCGGTGGTAGTGATCGGTCGCCACCCGCGGCTGCGACCCGTCCTTGATCCGCCCCGCCTCCGCCGCGAACACATCCCACGCGGACCGCCCCCGCCCGCCTTCCGCCACCGCGCCTTCGATCTGCGCGGCGGACGTGGACACCCCCCACACGAAGTCACGGGGGAAGCGGGGCAGGGCGGCGCTCACCGGCTCGGTCGTCATGGACCGGATCTTTGTAACCGGCGGTAACGGTGTCAAGGGGGCGGTGCGGTACGGGAGTTGAGGGGCAGGTCAGCCCGCCTCGGGGACGTTCGGCACCTCGGTCGGCAGGCCGTCCCACTCGCCCGCGAGACGGCCGATCTGGTCGTGGCTGAGCGCACCCTGGAACGTCCATACGTCGTCGATCGCCCCTGACCAGTGGTCCCCGAAGGTGCCTTGGCTCTTGGCCCGTCCGACCTGGAGGGACCGCGGTGGCGTGAAGGAGCGCGCATGGTCGGCCCACGGCACTGCCGGGACGCACTGCGGATCGTCGGCCGCCCCGTCCTTGTCGTCGTCGAAGCAAGCGGCGGTGCCGAGTTGGCCGTTGACATAGAGGCGGAGCTGCTGGGCCGACGCGTCGTAGACCACTGCGAGGTGGTTCCAGTCCGTCGCGCTGTTCCAGCCCCCCACGTTGGTCGCCGAGACGGTCGTGCCGCCGGTCGTGTCGGTCCGCGCCATGGTTGCTTCCCAGGCATCCCCGCCGGGCACCTGTGCGCGGTCGGGGACGAAGTCCACCCGGAAGCTGCTGGTGGCGTTCCCTGCGGCGCTGACGACCGTCATGCGGCGGGTGGGGTCCGAGGCGGCCTTCACCCATGCGGTCACTGTGAAACTGGTGCCGGTGTCGACGGGCACGGCACTGGACGCATATCCCCGCTTGCCGTCCAGGAGGAGACCCCCCTCGCCCATGAACCCGGCGCCGGGCACCAGCTTCGCGCCACCGCCCAGCGTCATGGCCGGGCCGCCCGGTACCGAGTTGGCGCCCGCCTCGGCCTCCCGGTCGAACTCCCAGCGGGCGGTGACCTTCTTCGGGGCGGTGTCCCGGGCGGCGGCCTGCCCCATGGCGGTCGTCGTGACGGCTGTGGGGGTACGGGGCGCCGCCCACGCCGAGGCCCCGAGGAACACGGGAAGCACCCCCACCAGAAGTCCGCCCAGCCCCGCCACCCGGATCAGGCGGAAGCGCCTTCGATGCGCCGCCGCAGCTCTCCCTGCCAAGTCCCCCACCTCACCGACGAAAAGGCATGCGGGTGCATGCCGCGAACGTGCTGTGGGCGGGAACTTAAGCGCAGCCGGGGTGGGTTGAATAGCTCCATAAAGCGCTATCAAGGGGGCGGAGCGGGCATTCCGGGCCATGGGTGCCGGTGATGCCGGTCACCACGCGCTGGGGTTGTACGACTTCAGGACGTGACGGCGGCGAGAACGCGCCAAGGCGTGGGGCCCTCAGCGGATGAACCGGGCTCCGCGCGGCACCCGGACGCGCCTACGCGCCTTCCTTCATCACCTTCGTGATCAGCGACCGCTGTTCCTTCGTGAGGCGCGGGTCGGAGCAGTAGACCGTCCGGCCGTCGACGGTGATCTGGTAGCTGAAGCCGTCCGGGACCCCGACGGGGGGTTCGGTGCGGGCGGTGGCGACGGCCTCTTTGGCCAGGTCCTGCCAGTCATCGGCGTCGGGGCGGCCCGAGGTGTCGATCTCGGCGCGGCGGTCGACGCCCGCGAAGCCTCCGGTGCGATGGACATGAATGCGCATAACGGACTCCTCCGACGTCTTCGACGGACTCCTACCCCGTAAGGCCACGGTAATCGTGCCCGGGGCGGAAGGCGCTGCCGAATCCTCCCGCCCCGGGCGCGCGGTGCCGCTACTTCGTGGTGATGCCGACCTGTGTCCAGGCCTTGATCATCGCCTCGTGCTCGTCGCCGGCGCCGAAGCGGGCCTGGGCGGCCTTGATCGTGAGGGCGGCGAAGTCGGCGAAGGTGGCGGTTTTGGTGAGCTTGCCGCCGGTCAGCACGTCGTACCAGACCTGCCCGGCGCGCTCCCATGCCTTGCCGCCGATGGCGGTGGCGGCCAGGTAGAAGGCGTGGTTGGGGATGCCGGAGTTGATGTGCACGCCGCCGTTGTCGCCGGCCGTGTCCACGTAGTCCTTCATGGCGGCGGGCTGCGGGTCCTTGCCGAGCACGTCGTCGTCGTAGGCGGTGCCCGGGGCCTTCATCGAGCGCAGGGCGGTGCCGGTGACGTTCGGGCCGAGCAGGTCGGCGCCGATCAGCCAGTCGGCCTGGTCGGCGGTGTGGCCCAGGGCGTACTGCTTGATCAGCACGCCGAAGACATCGGAGACCGACTCGTTGAGGGCGCCGGACTGGCCCTGGTAGTCGAGGTTGGCGGTGTACTGGGTGACCCCGTGGGTGAGCTCGTGGCCGATCACGTCGACGGGGATGGTGAAGTCCTTGAACAGGTCGTTGTCCCCGTCGCCGAAGACCATCCGCTCGCCGTCCCAGAAGGCGTTGTCGTACCGCCGGCCGTAGTGGACGGTCGCGTTGAGCGGCAGGCCGGCGCCGTCGATGGACTTGCGCCCGTAGACCTTGAGGTAGAGCTCGAAGGTGGCGCCCAGGCCGGCGTGGGCGCGGTTGACGGAGGCGTCCTTGGAGGGGCCGTCGGACTCGCTGCGGACCTTCTTGCCGGGCAGGTCCTCGTGGTGCCGGGCGTCGTAGATGGTGCGGTTGGGTTTGTCGGCGTCGGCGCCGGGCTCGCCGGGGGTGAGGCCGCCGCGGGCGGCGATCGCGAGGCGCTCGGTGCGCCGTACGTCGTCGTGCTCCAGGGTGCGGCGGGCGGGCTCGTGCCGCTCCGGGTCGTCCGACTGGGCCAGGTTGTCGAGGATGTGCGGCGGGATGATCGTGCAGAAGACGGGCGTGTGGCAGGTGGCGGGATCTGGCTGCGCGTCGTTGAGGTCCATGCACAAACGGTGGCACTGTGTAATGCGGCTGTCACTGCCCGCGTCCAAGATTCCCGTAAAAGTGTGGTTGGTCGCATTTAAGCCGTAACATCCGTCCGGTCCCGCATACTGATACGCGACCGCCGGACACGGCGTACCTCGGCTAGGGTGCTGTGCATCATGCGTTTCGGGCTGCTTCTCCTTAGCTGCCGCGGCGAGGGCCTGTAGTCGTAGGCCGACCCCCTCCCCGCGGAGTTCGGTGTTGCGATCTATCGCCCCGTCGGCCTCTCCCTGGCTCTTTTGGAGCAGGGGGACCCCCAGCGGACATACGAGGAGCCCTACGCACCATGACGAATCCGTCGAGCCCCGCAGGTCATGCCGTCGGCCGGCCCACCCCGGTCACCAACGCGACGCAGCTCCAGCGGCCCTCCGGAATGCCGGTCCACAAGTACGGCCGCTACGAAGCGGTCGACATCCCCGACCGCACCTGGCCGGACAACCGCATCACCGTCGCGCCCCGCTGGCTCTCCACCGACCTGCGGGACGGCAACCAGGCGCTGATCGACCCGATGTCGCCGGCCCGTAAGCGCGAGATGTTCGACCTGCTGGTACGCATGGGCTACAAGGAGATCGAGGTCGGCTTCCCGTCCTCCGGGGAGACGGACTTCGCCTTCGTCCGCTCGATCATCGAAGAGGGCGCGATCCCCGAGGACGTGACGATCTCCGTCCTGACGCAGGCCCGCGAGGAGCTGATCGAGCGCACCGTCGAGTCGCTGCGCGGCGCCCGCCGCGCCACGGTGCACCTCTACAACGCCACCGCGCCCACCTTCCGCCGGGTCGTCTTCCGCGGCTCGAAGGAGCAGGTCAAGCAGATCGCCGTGGACGGCACCCGGCTGGTCATGGAGTACGCCGACAAGATCCTCGGCGACGAGACGATCTTCGGCTACCAGTACAGCCCGGAGATCTTCACCGACACCGAGCTGGACTTCGCGCTGGAGGTCTGTGAGGCGGTCTGCGACGTCTGGCAGCCCGAAGAGGGCCGCGAGATCATCCTGAACCTGCCCGCCACCGTCGAGCGCTCCACCCCGTCCACCCACGCCGACCGCTTCGAGTGGATGTCGCGCCACCTGTCCCGGCGCGAGCACGTCTGCCTGTCCGTGCACCCGCACAACGACCGGGGCACCGCCGTCGCCGCCGCCGAGCTGGCGATCATGGCGGGCGCCGACCGCATCGAGGGCTGTCTGTTCGGGCAGGGCGAGCGCACCGGCAATGTCGACCTGGTGACGCTGGGCATGAACCTGTTCTCCCAGGGCGTCGACCCGCAGATCGACTTCTCGCAGATCGACGAGATCCGTCGCACCAGCGAGTACTGCAACCAGATGGAGATCCACCCGCGCCACCCCTACGCGGGCGATCTGGTCTACACCGCCTTCTCCGGCTCCCACCAGGACGCCATCAAGAAGGGCTTCGACGCCATGGAGGCCGAGGCGGCCGCCGCCGGCAAGACCGTGGACGACATCGAGTGGGCGGTCCCGTACCTGCCCATCGACCCCAAGGACGTCGGCCGCTCCTACGAGGCCGTCATCCGCGTCAACTCGCAGTCCGGCAAGGGCGGTATCGCCTACGTCCTGAAGAACGACCACAAGCTGGAACTGCCGCGCCGGATGCAGATCGAGTTCTCCCGGATCATCCAGGAGAAGACCGACGCCGAGGGCGGCGAGGTCACGCCCACCGCCATCTGGTCGGCCTTCCAGGACGAGTACCTGCCCAACCCCGAGAACCCGTGGGGCCGCATCCAGGTCAAGAACGGCCAGACGACCACCGACAAGGACGGCGTCGACACCCTCACCGTCGAGGCCGAGGTGGACGGTGCGGAGACGGTGCTGACCGGCACCGGCAACGGCCCGATCTCCGCGTTCTTCGACGCGCTCCAGGGCATCGACATCGACGCGCGGCTGCTGGACTACCAGGAGCACACCATGAGTGAGGGCGCCTCCGCGCTGGCCGCCTCGTACATCGAGTGCGCGATCGGTGACAAGGTCCTGTGGGGCATCGGCATCGACGCGAACACCACGCGCGCCTCGCTGAAGGCCGTGGTCTCCGCCGTGAACCGCGCGGGGCGCTGACGCCCGGCGCCGGCCGCCCCCTTTCGGCGCCCCCGCGACTCCTTCCGAGCCGCGGGGGCGCCGTTGTGCGACCCCGCCACCTGAAGGTGGGGTTTGGACTCCATGCATATCACTGTGCGTAAGTAGCTCAGTACGTTTGGTGAGCAGCGCTCGTCGGACCGGCCGCGGCGCGGACACCAAGGACGTGCAGATGAGCAGATATGGCGTGCCCGCACTCTCCCGGCCGGCCGTCGCGGCGGCTGCCTTGCTTGCCGTGCTGGCCTCCGTGTTCGCCCCGGCGGCGTCCGGAGCCCCGGCCCGGACGGCGGACCGTCCGGAGTATGTGGCGCTCGGCGACTCCTACAGCGCCGGGGTCTTCGTCCGCCCCTGGGAGGAGCACGACGGCTGCGGCCGCTCCGGACGCAACTACCCGCACCAGGTGGCCGGTGAGCTCGGATTCGCGCTGACGGATAAGACCTGCGGGGCCGCCGAGGTGGTCGACGGGGTCCTCGGCCCCCAGCCGGCCGCCAAGATTCACGGGCCGCCCACCAACCCGCCCCCGGGCGGCTGGTCCGATCTGCCCCCGCAGGTCGACGCGTTGTCCCCGGACACCGACTACGTGACCATCGGCGTCGGCGGCAACTCCCTCGGCTTCGGGCCCATCGTGACCAAGTGCCTCGAACTGGGCATCTCCAAGCCCCTTCAGCCGAAGCCCTGTACCGACCACTACAGCGACGGCGGTCCGGGCGAGGACTGGCTGGAGGAGCGGTTCAGCCGGCTCGACACCGACTTCGCCCACATGATGACGGTGATCCACCGGCGCGCACCGCACGCACGGGTCGCCGTCGTGGGATATCCGGCCATCGTTCCGGACAACTCCGGCTGCACCTTCGGCCGCTGGAACCAGCTCGGCAGCGTCAAGAAGGGCGACATGCCCTGGCTCGACAGCCTCGAACTGCGCCTGAACGCACTGCTGGAGAAGCACGCCGCCTACCACGGCGCGAGTTACGTCGACACCTACGGGCCGAGTGCCGCGCACGGGGTGTGTGCGAGCGGCGAGGCGAAGTGGATGTACGGCATCAAGGACGACCTCACCGGCGACGGAAACCAGGCCGACCCGCCGACGGAGCTGTGCCGGTCCTTCCCCGGCACCGGCGCGGCCTGCACCTTCGTCCACCCCAACGCCCGCGGCCTGGACAGCCAGTCACGCCAGGTGACCCGGGCGCTGATGATCCCGTAAGGCAAATGACCTCGTAAGGCTGACGCCGGTCCCGGCGCGGCCCCGCCGTACCCCCACCCTTTTGGCCAAGCCGCGCTCCCGCCACGAGCGGCCCCCGCAGCCGCCCCGCCCGTTGCCCGCCTCCTCATGGCCATGCTCTTCACGGCGTCCATAGGCCCCGCCGCCTACCTTCCGGAGGGGCGGGGTGCTTCGTCATCCGGCCAGTTGTCCGGTACGAGGTGCTGACGCCGCATCACGTATGTGGCTAACATCACGTCCAATGCGACGAGGGGGCCGTGGGGTTACCACCCGTGTCCGGAGGGGTACGGGTGAGTTACGGAGGGCTGACGTGATCCACAAGATGTGTGTGATGGGCGTGCGCACGTCCTGGCGGACCGTCGCCGATGGCGAGTTCTTCTGCCCGGACTGCGGCGGGGACCGCAACTACCTCCGCCGGACCGGCCGTCGCCGGCTCACCCTCCTCGGCCTCCCGCTCCTCTCCCGCGGCCCCGCCGGCCCGGTCCTGGAGTGCTCCGCCTGCCGCGGCCACTTCGGCCCGGACGCCCTGGACCACCCCACCACCCTCCGCTTCTCCGCGATGCTCCGGGACGCCGTCCACACCGTCACCCTCGCGCTGCTGGCCGCCGGCGGCACCTCCTCCCGCGCGGTCCGCGACACCGCCGTCGACACGGTCCGCGCGGCCGGCTTCGCGGACTGCACCGAGGACGAGCTGCTGACCCTGCTCGCCGCCCTCGCCGCCGACACCGGCCGGCTGACCGGCACCTACGACGCGGTCACCGGCGGCCACTGCGGCCACCAGGGCCTGGACCCGTGCGGCACCGCGCTGGCCATAGAGCTCCACGAGGCGCTGGAGCCGCTCGCCCCGCACCTCGCCCCCGCGGGCCGGGAAGCGCTCCTGCTCCAGGGCGCCCGGATCGCCCTCGCCGACGGCTCCTACACCCCCGCGGAACGCGAGGTGCTGAGCACCGTCGGCAGCGCCCTGACGCTGCGCCCCGCCGAGATCAACCGGCTGCTGGCCGCGGCGCGTACGCCGTCCTGAGGGCGGCAGCAGAAGACCCCACCACCCGGGCGGTGTGACGGGGTCGGGCGCCGCAGCGGCGGGCCGCCCAAGAGCCTTCTCAGGCCCGCTTCAGGCCCGCCTCGGGACGGGTTCAGGCCCGCCTCAGGACGGTTTCACGCCGGAGTCAGACGGACCGGCAGGGTGCGCAGACCGCCCGAGATGAAGCCGCTGGTCGGCTCCAACTGCTCGGCCGGGTCGGCCAGTTGGAGGTCAGGGAAGCGGGCGAAGAGAGCCGGCAGGGCGATCCGGGCCTCCATACGGGCCAGCGGGGCGCCGAGGCAGTGGTGCACGCCGTGACCGAACGCCAGGTGCTCCTGGTGGGAGCGCCGGATGTCGAACTCGGCGGCGGTGTCGCCGTGGAACGCGGCATCCCGGCCGGCCGCCGCGTAGCCCGGGAGGATCGCCTCGCCCTTGCGGAGGGTCGGGCCGTCCGGGATCTCGATGTCCTCCACGGCGAAGCGGAGGGGGAGCGCGGCGATGCTGGGCGCCCAGCGGAGGGTCTCCTCGATGACGTCGTTCCAGGAGACCTGGCCCGACAGCACCAGCTCGAGCTGCTCGGGGTGGGTCAGCAGGGCGTGCACCGCGTTGCCCAGGAGATCGACGGTGGTCTCGTGACCGGCCCCGATGACCAGCAGCAGGGTGTCCAGCAGCTCCTGCTCGGTCATCGTCCGGCCCTCGTCGTCGCGCGCGCAGACCAGCAGGCTGGTGAGGTCGTCCGCCGGGTGCTCGCGCTTGGCGGCGACCAGACCGGACAGCAGCGCATGGACGGCCGCGCTGGTAGCACCGGCCTGCTCCGGGGTGGCCGTGGTGTCCATGATGGCCGTGACGAGGCGGGCGAGTTCGCCGCGCTGCTCGCCCTCGGGGACGCCGAACAGCTCACAGATGACCTGCATGGGCAGCGGGTGGTTGAACCGTGCCCGCAGGTCCAGCGGCTCGCCCGCCGGGTGCGCGGCGAGGTCGTCCAGCAGCGCCGCGGTGATGCTCTCCACCCGCGGGCGCATGGCGTCGGTACGGCGGGCCGTGAACGCCGGGGCGATCAGCTTGCGCAGCCGGCGGTGATCGGCGCCGTACGCGGTGAACATGTTGGTGACGCCGATCCAGTACTGGAGCCAGCTGCTGCGGATCTCCTCGCGCTGCCACTCCGGCCAGTGGTCCCGGGGGTTCTTCGAGACCCGGTCGTCGGTCAGCAGCTGCTTGAGGAGGGCGTGGCTGGTGACCGTCCACGCCTCGATACCGCCGGGCAGCTCGGTCCGGGCCACCGGGCCTAGTGCGCGGAGGCGGGCTGCCTCCCCGTGGATGTCGCTTCCGACCGGGTCGATGACGAAGGGCCGCTGTCCCTGTTGTGCCATGGAGTAGCTCCTGCCTGGTCAGGGGTGATCGGGGTGAAGCGGGCCGGGAGCGCGACGAGGGCCCGGTGGAACGCGCCGTTGCGCCACTGCAACGTGCCGGGATCCACGGCGAGTTCGATGTCGGAGAGCCAGGCCGTGAGCCGCTCGATCGCCGTGGTGGCGATCAGCAGCGCATGCCGCTTCACGGGGCAGGCGTGCGGACCGGCCGCCCAGGCCAGGTGCGAGCCGCCGCCCGAACCGGGCGTATCCAGCGAGGTGGTGTCGAACTGGCTGTTGGCGGCCGCGTACGACACCATCACCAACTGCCCCTTGCGCACCCAGGTGCCGTGGAAGAAAACATCCCGGACCGGGAAGTGCGCGGAGTAGTTCGTCAGCGGCGGGTCGTTCCACAGCACCTCGTTGATGGCGTCGTGCGCGGTCAGCGCGCCACCGGACAGGGTGTTGTAGTAGCGGTCGTCGGACAGCATCCGCGACAGCGCGTTGCCGATGAGGTTGGCGAGCGGTTCGTTGCCCGCGCCCATCGTGAGGAGGATGTTGTGGATCAGCTCCTCGTCGCTCAGCCCGTTGGGGTGGTCCATGAACCAGGACGTCAGGTCCAGCCCGCGCTCGGCCTTCTTCGAGCCCACCAGCTCCATGATGTAGTTGGTGAACGCCTCGTTGGCGGCCGCGGCCTCCTCCGGGGAGGTGCCGTCCAGCATCCCCGCGATGGCCTCGATCAGCCGCTCGCTGTAGGAATCGGGCATCCCGAAGAGGTTGTTGAACATCAGCAGCGGGATCAGCCGCGCATAGTCGCCGATCAGATCGACCTCGCCGTGCGCCCCGAACCGCTGGATCAGGCTGTCCGCGGCGTGGTGGACGCGGGCCCGCAGCTCATGCGGCTCGACGAGCTTGAAGCTGTCGACGACGACGTCCCGGTAGCGGACGTGCGCCGGCCCGTCCGCGTAGAAGATGTTGGGCCGCCACATCAGCA
This sequence comes from Streptomyces sp. bgisy130, assembly GCF_057708345.1. Lineage (NCBI taxonomy): Bacteria > Bacillati > Actinomycetota > Actinomycetes > Kitasatosporales > Streptomycetaceae > Streptomyces > Streptomyces sp. bgisy130. The sequence goes on along the minus strand of NZ_JBYISA010000005.1, from coordinate 197,840 downwards.
TCGGCATGACCGGCGAGTCCGCCGGGACGGTGGTCATCCACTCGCGGGAGTCCTTGGACCAGGTCTGGTCGTCGTGCAGCAGGTCGAGGGCCGCCCGGTAGTCGGTGACCAGCATCGCGGTCACCTCCGGCGCGATCTCGACCGGCGCCAGCGCGCCGTACTGGCGCAGCTGCGCGTAGATGCGGTGCGGGTCGGCGGCGAAGTCCGGCCCGTAGAGCTTCACCGGGGCGTGGGCGTCGTCAGGTGCCTGCTGGTACGGAGCGGCGGCGTGCGCCGGGCAGCCCGGTGGCGGCGCGGCTCCCGGCCGGTGCGGGGAAGTCACGGGTTCGGGTTCTCCTCGGGGGTGTGGGCCAGGACGTGCCCGACGAGCGCGATCAGCGCGTCGACGGACTGCTCCCGGTCGCGGGCGTCACACAGCACCAGCGGCGTCTCGGGGTGCAGATCGAGCGCCTCGCGGAGCTTGTCGACGTCGTACTGGGGCGCGTCGGGGAAGGTGTTGACCGCGACCGCGTAGCGCAGTCCGGCCTCCTCGACGATGTCCATCACCTCGAAGGAGTCCGCCAGCCGGCGGGTGTCCGCGAGGACGAGGGCGCCCAGTGCGCCGCGGGCGATGTCCTGCCACAGGGGACGGAAGCGCTTCTGGCCCGGCGTGCCGAACAGATACAGCGCCAGGTCCCCGGGCAGGGTCAGCCGCCCGAAGTCGATGGCGACGGTGGTGGTGGTCTTCTCCCGGACTCCGGCGAGATCGTCGACGGCGGCGCCGGTCTGGGTCATGACCTCTTCGGTGTGCAGCGGCGGAGTCTCCGACAGCGCACGGATCAGGGTGGTCTTGCCGACCCCGAACGGTCCCGCGATCAGCAGTTTGACCAGTGTCTGGTTCTCGCCGGAGAGGTACATGTTGCCGGTGCTCGCGCCGGTGCCGGGGCTAGGACTTGAGAGAGCGGAGTCCATCGAGAACCCTCTCCAGGATGTGTCGGTCGAATTGCTCGGCTTCGGGGATGGGGGCACGGGCGTGCAGCCGCCCGGCGTCGACGAGGTCGGCCACCAGCACCTTCACCACGCTCACGGGCAGGTGAAGGTGGGCGGCGACCTCGGCCAGAGACAGCGCCCCGGGCTGAAGCAGCTCCAGGATGCGGTGCTCCTCCGGGCGTACCTCACTGGTGATCGGCATCCCCACGCTGTGCAGCAGGGTGAGCCGGTCCAGGGTGTTGCGGCTGGGCTGGGCGCGTCCGCCGGTCGCCAGATAGGCCGGTACGAGGCGCCTGCCGCTGCTCTGGCGGGGGGTCATACCGGGTTACCGAGGTCCCGCGCCCGGCTGTTCATGACCTTGTTGCCCAGGGTCGTCACCTGGACCTGCATATGGTGCGCGACCACACCCATGTTCACCTCCGGGCCGGCGAAGACGGCCAGGCAGGTGTTCTCGCCGGCCGGTATCGCGAAGACGAAGCCTTCATCGGACTCGATCACGGTCTGCCGCAGCCGGGTGTCGTCCTTCTCGGCGAACGCCGCGGTGACGGCCCGGCCCGCGCCCTGGAGCGCGGACATCATCGCGGCGACACCCTCGGCGGAGTCCCGCTTCAGACCGGGTGAGGAGCCCTCGATGAATCCGTCGCCGGAGATGACGGCTGCGTGAAGAACATGCGGCAGCTCCAAAAGGGGTGCCAGCACCCAGGACTTGTCCTCGGCAACACGGCGGCGGGTGGGGCTGTTCATGACTAGGCGTTCCCTTCGGGACTGCGAGGGGGTTCTGACTGGGCGGCCGCCCGGCCGGACTCGGTACCGCGCTGGAGCGCGGCCCAGCGGGTTCCGGTCTCTTCCGGGGAGCGCTCGGGAGCCGGCTCGGTGCGCGCGGCATCCTCATCGGTTTCGGAGACGGGCTTACGGCGCCGCCGGCGCGGGAGTTCGCCTTCGGCCTGCTGGGCCGGGGCCTCGTAGGAGGGGGCGGGCTGCGCGGAGGGCGCGGGCGCGGGCTGTGCGGCGGGGGCCGCGGGCGCTGTCGCGGACCCGGTGGGCAGCACCGAGGAGGAACGATCCGGCACCGCGGAACGGTGCGGCATCGGCGCCATCACGGACATCGGCTGGGCGCTCTCGTCGAGGACGGTGAGCAGCGGGTCACCCGGGATGTACACGACCGCGCGCACCCCGCCGTACGGCGAGGGCTCGACATGGACCCCGAAGCCGTACTGGCGCACCAGCTGACCGGCCGCCGCGAACCCGGACCGCGGCGGGTCGCCGAGCTGGGTGAGCAGCAGGTCCTCGTCGGCCGCCAGCAGCTCCATCGCCGCCTTGATCTCGTCGTCGTGCATCCCGACGCCGTAGTCGTCGACGATGACCGAGGCGCCCCGATTGCCCTGCTGGAGGGTGATGGTGACGGGCAGTTCACGATGCGAGTGGTGCAGCGCGTTGGCCAGCAGCTCGGTGACCACGATCGCGATCGGCTCCACCGCCCGCGCGACCACGGCGACCGGGTCCCGCAGCTGATTGCTGATGTTCACCCGCTCGTAGCCGCGCAGCCGGGAGGTGGCGCCGACGACCAGCTCGGCGAGGTAGGAGTCCTCGCGGGTCAGCCCCGGCCAGGCGCCGCAGACCACACCGGTGGCCTGCACGCGCCGCAGCGCCTGCTCGTTGAGGAAGTCGGCGTTCAGCAGGTCCTGGGCGACGTTCGGGTCGTCGTAGCGGTGCTGCATCTCCTGGAGCGCCGTCTGGATGCGGTAGAGCAGCGCCTGAATGGTGGTGGTCGCCCCGCGGAGGGTGGACTGCGCGGCGGCGTCGACCCGCGCCCGCTCCTTGGTGATCGCGTCGCTGACCTGCTCCAGTACGCCGTTGAGCGCCTGTTCGGTCTCCGACCCGGCGAACCGCGCGTCCAGCAGCCCCGGTACGGGCACATGCGGATGGGCCAGCGCCAGCGTCAGTTCGGGGAGCCGGCTACCGGCCAGATGCCGGATCTCGGCCTCGGTGGCGCGCAGCCGGGCCGTCAGCTCCGTATTGCTGTGGAGCGTGGCGCTGTTCTGATCCTCAGCGGCGGACAGGCGCTTTCGCAGGTCCGCGCGCTGCCTGCCCGCACGGATCGAGAGCGCCGCCAGGACCACGGCGGCGGCCGTACCTGCGCTGAGGCACCACAACAGCGCCTCCGGTATGGATGTCATCGAGATCCTCATTTGGGTACTGACTGGATCGGCCGGCCTTCACGGCGACGTGTCTTGCCGAACTTCACGGGATGCTACCGGGCGGTTGACGAGCCGTGAGGGCCAGTTCCACGGGGCGACTGAGAAGTACGGGAAGGTCGTCTTCCGCCCACGATGACCCGGACCATAACGTGATGTGGCCCCGTCATCCAGCGAGATGGCGGGGCCTTTGTGCGCCTGTTGTGTACGCCTGGTGAAAGCCGGTCAGGCGCCGGTGAAATGCGAGTTTTTGACGGCGCCGATGAAGGCGGTCCATCCCGCGGCCGGGAAGACGAGGGCGGGGCCCTCGGGGTTCTTGCTGTCGCGGACGGGGACGATGCCGGGGGTGTCGTCGGCGACCTCGATGCAGTTGCCGCCGTTGCCGTCGCTGTAGCTGCTCTTGCGCCAATGGGCGGCGCCGGGGAAGTCGTGGGCGACCTCGACGCAGTTGCCGCCGTTCTGGTCGCTGTAGCTGCTCTTACGCCAGCGGGCGGTGCTCAGGTCGTACTCACGCATCGTCTGTAGTCCTCCACCGCCGACTCGATCAGGGCCCGGGACGCCTCCGGCGACAGCGCGGCGGCCCTGAGCAGATCGTAGTCCTGCTGTACGCGCTTCACCACGGCCGGATCGTCCAGCAAGTTCCCCGAATACAGGCCTTCTGTATAAGCGGTTGGCGGGGCATCCTCGAACTCCATGAGCCGAATTGATTTCCCCATCACCGGGTATGCCCCCGCCGCGAACGGTACGGCCTGTAGCAGGATTTTGCGCTCGCGGGAGAGTCGCGCAATGTGCTCCAACTGCTCAGCCATGATGCCCGGGCCGCCTACCGGTACCCGCAGTGCGGCCTCGTGCAGCACAGCCCAGTAGACGGGGCGTGAAGCGTCCTTGAGGATGACGGTTCGGTCCAGACGGCCGCGGACCTTCTCATCGATGTACTCGTCCGTCGCGAGCGGGTTGCCCGCGAGCAAGAGTGACTGCGCGTACGACCGTGTCTGGAGCAGCCCTGGCACGATCACGGGCTCGAACTCGCAGATTTTCGCTGCCAGCGGCTCCAGCTCCGCCGCTACGGCGAAGTAATCCGGATACCGCTTGTCGTCGATCAGCTTCCGCCAGGTCCGCTCGAAAAAGCCATCGGTTTGCAGGACCTCATCGATGCGCACTGCCACGTCCAACTGCGGCTTTCTGATCGCCTGCTCGAACTGGCCGATGTAGCCGCCGGACACGAAGACGCGGCGGCCCAGGGCCTCCTGGGTCAACCCCGCGTCCTCCCGGCGGCGCTTCAGCCCCGTGCCCCAGAATTCCCAGGCGGCTTGCCGTGAAGCGTTGGCCATGACGTACGTCCTTTCTCTGCGCACCCGTTGCAGTGGCGGTGCCCTTGCCCACCGTAGTTCCACACCGTCACGCTCTGAATGCGAACAGTGAAACCCCTCACGGAAAGTGCGGACGCCCATGCAGCAGTTCAAGGAAGTGGAAGCCGTGACGACGGAATTGCGCGAGGCCCTGGCACGGGCCGGCGTCGTGCTGCCCTCGCTGCGCCCCGATCCGGTGTCGATCGCGCACCGCTACATCCCGCCGCTGGTCGAGCTCGGGCGGTGCTCGATGGAGGTCGCCCGGCAGCTGACCGACGCCCTGACCGAGCACTCCAGGGGCGCCCGGGACTGAGAAGGGCTGAGGGAGGCTGAGGGAGGCTGAGGGGCCGTGGGCCCGAGGGGCACCCGGCCCGGTCCGCTTCGGCCGATGCGCGAGAATGGCGCCATGAGTCTGTTCCGCGACGACGGCATCGTGCTGCGCACCCAGAAGCTGGGTGAGGCGGACCGGATCATCACGCTGCTCACCCGGGGGCACGGCCGGGTGCGGGCGGTGGCCCGTGGGGTGCGGCGGACGAAGTCGAAGTTCGGGGCGCGGCTGGAGCCGTTCTCGCATGTCGATGTGCAGTTCTACGCCCGCGGCAGCGAGCTGATCGGGCGCGGGCTGCCGCTGTGTACGCAGAGCGAGACGATCGCGGCGTACGGCGGCGGGATCGTCACCGACTACGCCCGCTACACGGCCGGCACGGCCATGCTGGAGACCGCCGAGCGGTTCACCGATCATGAGGGCGAGCCCGCCGTACAGCAGTATCTGCTGCTGGTCGGCGGGCTGCGGACGCTGGCCCGCGGGGAGCACGAGCCGCATCTGGTGCTGGACGCGTTCCTGCTGCGCTCGCTCGCCGTCAACGGTTATGCGCCAAGTTTCGACAGCTGTGCGCGGTGCGGGCTGCCCGGCCCCAACCGGTTCTTCTCGGTCGCGTCGGGCGGGGTGACCTGTGGTGACTGCCGGGTGCCGGGGAGCGTCGTACCCTCCTCTGAGGCCATCGGGCTCCTGAGTGCGCTGCTGACCGGCGACTGGGAGACCGCGGACGCCTGTGAGGCCCGTCATGCCCGGGAGGGCAGCGGCCTTGTCACGGCGTATCTGCACTGGCATCTGGAGCGGGGCCTGCGCTCTCTCCGGTACGTAGAGAAATAGCGAACACGACCCTCAAGGCGAAGACGCCTCTCAAGACCTCTAGGAGAAGTGGGCCGCATGGCACGACGCGGGATTCTGGGCCGTAATCGACGTGAATACCTCACGCCCGAGCCGCACCCTTCCGGTGCCCGGCCGCCGAAGATCCCCAGTGAGCTCGTCCCGAACCATGTGGCGGTCGTCATGGACGGCAACGGCCGGTGGGCCAAGGAGCGCGGGCTGCCGCGCACCGAGGGCCACAAGGTCGGCGAGGGCGTCGTGCTGGACGTCCTCAAGGGCTGCATCGAAATGGGCGTGAAGAATCTTTCGCTGTACGCCTTCTCGACGGAGAACTGGAAGCGGTCGCCCGACGAGGTCCGCTTCCTGATGAACTTCAACCGCGATGTGATCCGGCGGCGCCGTGACGAGATGGATGCGCTGGGTATCCGTATCCGCTGGGTCGGGCGTATGCCGAAGCTGTGGAAGTCCGTCGTGCAGGAGCTCCAGATCGCCCAGGAGCAGACCAAGAACAATGACGCGATGACGCTGTATTTCTGCGTGAATTACGGCGGTCGGGCCGAGATCGCGGACGCGGCGGCGGCCATCGCGGCGGATGTGCGGGCCGGGAAGCTGGACCCGTCGAAGGTCAGTGAGAAGACCGTCGCGAAGTACATGTACTACCCGGACATGCCGGATGTGGATCTCTTCGTGCGGCCGTCGGGCGAGCAGCGGACCTCGAACTACCTGATCTGGCAGAGCGCGTACGCGGAGATGGTGTTCCAGGACATTCTGTGGCCGGACTTCGACCGCCGGAACCTGTGGGAGGCGTGCCTGGAGTACGCCAAGCGGGACCGCAGGTTCGGTGGCGCGCAGCTGTCGGACGGCGAGACCGCGACGTAGGGGCCGCGGGCAGACGCGCAAAGGGCCGCCTCCGATGATCGGAGGCGGCCCTTCGGCGTGGCGTCGCGGTGCTGCCGCTACTGCTTCTCGGTGGCCCGCCTGGCGCACTCGCCGCAGGTCCCGAAGATCTCGATGGTGTGCGCGACGTCCTGGAAGCCGTGCTCCCGGGCGATCTGGTCGGCCCACTTCTCCACCGCGGGGCCCTCGACCTCGACGGCCTTGCCGCAGGCCCGGCACACCAGGTGGTGGTGGTGATCGTCGGTGCTGCACCGGCGGTAGACCGCCTCCCCGTCGCTGGTGCGCAGCACATCGACCTCACCGGCGTCGGCGAGGGACTGAAGCGTCCGGTAGACGGTGGTCAGCCCGACGGAGTCGCCCTTGTGCTTGAGCATGTCGTGCAGCTCCTGCGCACTGCGGAACTCGTCGACCTCGTCGAGTGCGGCCGACACCGCGGTCCGCTGCCGCGTCGACCGGCCGCGTACCGGAGATCCCGCGCTCGTCGCCACCGTTGCCTCCCTAGGACGTTTACGACGTCAGGACTTCCCCCTGCACGTGCGTCCCGCCATTGTGCCAGGTGATGACCGGCCCGCCGGGGAGACGCTTACCGATACACGTATCTGTCGCCGGCGGTGGTCCGCCGGCTTCCTGCCGCCCGTGCTCACCCGGCCACACTGACATCGTCCGTCGCCGAGCGGTCGCCGGGTACCTCCAGAGTGCACCCCTTCGAGGCTTCTGCGGCAGCCCTTGCACGCTTTTTCGCGAGCGGGGCGGCGAGCCCGGTGAAGAGCACGAACAGACCGATGGCGAACAGCACGATCGTGGCGCCGGACGGGACGTCGACGTAGTACGAGGTGGTGGTGCCCGTAAGGGTGACCGCGACCCCGATGGCCACGGCCACCGAGAAGGTGACCGCGAAGCTGCGGCTGATCTGCTGGGCGGCCGCGACCGGGATCACCATCAGGGCGCTGACCAGCAGCAGACCGACGACGCGCATGGCGACGGTGACGGTGACCGCGGCGGTGACGGCGACCAGCAGATTCAGCAGCCGCACCGGCAAGCCGGTCACCCGGGCGAACTCCTCGTCCTGGCACACCGCGAACAGCTGGCGGCGCAGTCCGATCGTGATCGCCAGCACCAGGGCGGCGAGCACATAGATCGTCGTCATGTCCTGTGGCGAGACGGTGGTGATCGAGCCGAAGAGGTAGGTGCCGAGGTTGGCGTTGGAGCCCGCGTCGGAGAGGTTCATCAGCATCACGCCGCCCGCCATACCGCCGTAGAACAGCATGGCCAGCGCGAGGTCGCCGCGGGTCTTGCCGTACCAGCGGATCAGCTCCATGACGACCGAGCCGGCGATGGCGACCGCGGTGGCGACCCAGATGGGGCTGGTGTTCAGCAGGAAGCCGAGGCCGACGCCGGTCAGCGCGACATGGCCGATGCCGTCGCCCATCAGGGCCTGGCGGCGCTGGACGAGGTAGATGCCGATGGCGGGGGCGGTGACGCCGACGATCAGGGCGGCGATCAGGGCCCGCTGCATGAAGGCGTAGTCGAGGATCTCCATCAGCTCAGCAGCCCCGTCCGGATCGGTTCCGCGGCCTGGTCGGCGTGCGGGTGGACATGGTCGTGGCCGGGCAGCGCGTGCTGGCCCACGGCCTCGGGCGGCGGGCCGTCGTGGACGACACAGCCGTCCCGCAGCACCACCGCGCGGTCGATCAGCGGTTCCAGCGGGCCCAGCTCGTGCAGCACGAGCAGGACCGTGGCACCGCGGCCGACCTGTTCGCGCAGGGCGGCGGCGAGCACCTCCTGGCTGGCCAGGTCGACGCCGGCCATCGGCTCGTCCATGATCAGCAGTTCCGGTTCGCCGGCCAGCGCACGGGCGATCAGCACCCGCTGATGCTGTCCGCCGGAGAGCGCGTTGACGGAGTCCTTGGCGCGGTCCGCCATGCCGACCAGCTCCAGCGCCCGGTGCACGGCGGCCCGGTCGGCCTTGCGCAGGATGCCCAGCTTCGTACGGGCCAGCCGGCCTGCCGTGACGACCTCGCGGACGGTGGCGGGGACGCCGCCGGCCGCGGTGGTGCGCTGCGGGACATAGCCGATCCGGGCCCAGTTCCGGAACCGCCGGAAGTCCGTGCCGAAGAGGGCCAGCTCACCGCCGGTGAGCGGGACCTGGCCGATCACGGAGCGTACGGCGGTGGACTTGCCGGAGCCGTTGGCGCCGAGCAGCGCGACGACCTCGCCGGAGTGCACGGTGAGGTCGACACCGCGCAATACGGGGCGGGCGCCCAGCGAGGCGGTGGCCCCGCGCAGGTCGATCACCGGCTGGGGGTGCGGCTGGTTCATGGGGGCCTCCGTCACGTGCGGTGCGGTGTCCGTCACTTGCTGCCGAGCGCCTTCTGCAGCGCGGCGAGGTTGGCGCGCTGCACACCGAAGTAGTCCGTGCCGCGGGACTTGGCGTTGATCCCCTCCAGCGGGTCCAGGACATCGGTCTTCAGGCGGAGGTCGCCGGCCAGGGCCTTGGCGGTGGCGGGGTTGGCGATGGTCTCGAAGAAGACCGTGGAGACGTGGTGCTCCTTGGCGAGGGTGTGCAGGTCCTTGATGCGCTTGGCGCTGGGCTCGGACTCGGGGTCGAGTCCGCTGATGGCCTCCTCGGTGAGGCCGTAGCGCTCGGCGAGGTAGCCGAAGGCGGCGTGGGTGGTGAGGAAGGTGTCGGACGACCGCTTCTTCAGGCCGTTCTTGAACTCGGTGTTCAGCCCGTCGAGCTTCTTCACCAGGGCGTCGGTGTTCTTCTGGTAGTCGGCCTTGTGGCCGGGGTCGGCCTTGGCGAGGGTCTTGTTGACGCCCTTGGCGACCTCGGCGTACTTCACCGGGTCGAGCCAGAGGTGCGGGTCCTTGCCGCCCTCGGATTCCGAGTGCGAGTGGTTGTCGCCGGTGGTGTGGTGGTGGCCGTCGACCTCGGTGCCGTGCGCTTCGAGGGAGGTGAGGGCCGCGGCGTCGGCGACGTGCTTGGCGCCGGACTGCTCGACGGCGGCGTCCACGGCGGGCTGGAGGCCCTTGAGGTAGACGATCGCGCCGGACTCGCCGAGCTGGGCGGTCTGCTTCGGGGAGAGCTCCAGGTCGTGCGGCTCGACCCCCGGCTTGGTGAGGTCGGTCACCTCGACGTGCTGCCCGCCGATCTGCCGGGCGAGGAATTCCATGGGGTAGAAGGACGCTGTCACCCTCAGCTTGCCGTCCTCGGTCCGGGCGCCGCCCGAGGGGGAGCAGGCGGAGAGGGCCAGCAGGCCGAGCACCGAGACCCCGGCGAGGGTCGCGGTGGATATGGGACGGCGTATGTTCATGACACTCATTTTCAACAATGTTGGAAACGATTGTCAACAACAGCTGGAGCGGTGTGAGCGGGGCGACAGTGGGCCGGAACCGATTTGATCCAGGGGGTACGGCCGCCGGTACCCTGAACTATTCGCCCGGCCGTCTTTGACCACACCCCTCATCGGGACGCCAGGGCGCCGCCCATCCATCGTTCGTCGTCGTAATGAAGAGAGCACCGTGGCCGCCGACAAGATCGATACCATCGTCAGCCTGAGCAAGCGCCGTGGCTTCGTCTATCCGTGCAGTGAGATCTACGGCGGCTCCCGCGCTGCCTGGGACTACGGTCCCCTGGGCGTCGAGCTCAAGGAGAACATCAAGCGTCAGTGGTGGCGCGCCATGGTCACCTCGCGCGAAGACGTCGTCGGCATCGACTCGTCGGTGATCCTGGCCCCCGAGGTCTGGCAGGCGTCCGGCCACGTCGCCACCTTCACCGACCCGCTCACCGAGTGCACCTCCTGCCACAAGCGCTTCCGCGCGGACCACCTGGAGGAGGCGTACGAGGCCAAGCACGGGCGGCTCCCCGAGAACGGCCTCGCCGACGTCAACTGCCCCCACTGCGGCAACAAGGGCGGCTTCACCGAGCCCAAGCAGTTCTCCGGCCTGCTCTCCACCCACCTCGGCCCGTCCCAGGACACCGCCTCGGTCGCCTACCTGCGCCCCGAGACCGCCCAGGGCATCTTCACCAACTTCGCCCAGGTGCAGCAGACTTCCCGCAAGAAGCCGCCGTTCGGCATCGCGCAGATGGGCAAGTCCTTCCGCAACGAGATCACGCCCGGCAACTTCATCTTCCGGACCCGCGAGTTCGAGCAGATGGAGATGGAGTTCTTCGTCAAGCCGGGCGAGGACGAGGAGTGGCAGGAGTACTGGATGGCCGAGCGGTGGAACTGGTACCGCGACCTCGGCATCCGCGAGGAGAACATCCGCTGGTACGAGCACCCGGCCGAGAAGCTCTCGCACTACTCCAAGCGCACCGCTGACATCGAGTACCGCTTCAACTTCGGCGGCACCGAGTTCTCCGAGCTGGAGGGCGTGGCCAACCGCACCGACTACGACCTGTCGGCGCACGCCAAGGCCTCCGGCCAGGACCTCTCCTACTTCGACCAGGAGGCCGGCGAGCGCTGGACCCCCTACGTCATCGAGCCGGCGGCCGGTGTGAACCGCGCGATGCTCGCCTTCATGCTCGACGCGTACATCGAGGACGAGGCGCCCAACGCCAAGGGCAAGATGGAGAAGCGCACCGTCATGCGCCTCGACCCGCGCCTGGCGCCGGTCAAGGTCGCGGTGCTGCCGCTGTCCCGCAACCCGCAGCTGTCGCCGAAGGCGAAGGGGCTGGCCACGGACCTGCGCAAGAACTGGAACATCGAGTTCGACGACGCCGGCGCGATCGGCCGCCGCTACCGCCGCCAGGACGAGATCGGCACGCCGTTCTGCGTCACCGTCGACTTCGACACCCTCGACGACAACGCGGTGACCGTGCGCGAGCGCGACACCATGAAGCAGGAGCGGGTCAGCCTGGACCAGATCCAGGCGTACCTGGGGGCGCGACTGCTCGGCTGCTAGTCCCTCACGGGGCGGGGCGCTGTCCCTCGGGGCTGCGCCCCTGCGGGCGACCTCAAACGCCGGTCGGGCTCGGGTATTCCGGGGTCGGCCGGCGTTTTTGTGTGTGCGGGGTGGGGGGGCCGGTGGGTGACCTCAAGTGCCGGTCGGGCTGGGTTTTCTGGGGTGGGCCGGTGTTTTTGCGTGCACGTACCGTGGGGTGGCCGCGTGGGCCGGGCGGCCCGAGCGGGCCGCGTGGGCTGAACGTCGTCGTGGCGGGACGGGGTCGTGGGAATACCCCGTTATACCCGCCGCGTTGTGGCCCGCAGGGGGTGCCAGCGGCCCCTACGGGTTTTGTTCGGTCGGCCCCTAGGCGTATGGCGCGCCGGCGTTGTCAACGCGTGTGAGGGGCGGCGGCCGGGATTGCCGGGCGGGTGGCCAGTGTTGCGCAGAGGGTGGCCAGGGGGAGTTCCGCTCCTATCGCCATGGCGAGGGCGGTGGTCAGTTCCGTGCCGGGGGTGGCGGTGGCCAGGTCGAGGCAGGCGTCGGTGAGGAGCAGGAGGGCCGCGGCGGCTGCGGGGGTGCGGTGGCGGGGGTCGCCGCGTAGGAGGCGGGTGCCGGTGAGGAGGAGGGCGGCAGCTTCCAGGGTGTCGAGGGTGACCCAGGCTGCGGCCTCGGCGGGCGGGAGGGTGCCGGCGAGGTAGCCGAGCCAGGGGAGGAGGACGAGGCCGGCGCCGGTCAGGATCCTGCCCAGGCGGAGACGTCCGGCATCGGTCAGGATCCGCGACTGCCGGCGACGTCCGGTGTCGGTCAGGATTCTGGACCGTCGGCGACGTTCGGTGGCGATGCGCGCCGGTCGGGTGGAAATGCTGCGGCGGGGGCAACTGGCTTGGGTGGCGGGGGAGTTGTAGGCGAGCAGGGTCATGGAAGGGTCGCTTTCGGAGTCGTGAACCCGGCCGTCGGGCTCGTGATCAACACTCCGGTTTCGGGCGCCTTCCGTCAGTAACTCCGCTGTCCGACTTGGGGTGGCACCAGCTACACCCCCGGTACGGACACTGCTGTCATGGCTGCCGCATTACCGGCCCCATACGGTGTGATCATGACCATCCCGCCCCGGCAGCGCCGGGCCCTCGTCCGTATGCGGCGCGACCTCACCTTCGCCGCCGCCGGGGTGCCGCTGCATGTCGTCCCGATGCTGCTGTCCTGGTGGGCGCTGTCCCTGCTGGCCGACACGGTGACCGGGAGTTCCCCCAACGCCCCTGTAGTGCTGACGGCCCCGCTGACCCTGCTGGTCATTGCCGGGTACGGCTTCACCGAGGCGCAGCGGTGGCGGTTCCGGGCGCTGTGCGGGGTCGAGCTGCCGCGGCTGCGGTTCACAGCGGGCAAACGGCAGTTGGGCTACAACTGGCTGGTGGGCCCGCTGCTCGGCGTGCTGGAAGTCCTGCTGCTGGGGCTGGTGTTGACGGCGCTGGCCGCGGTACTGGTTCTGGTGTGGGTGTGGCTCACGCCGGCGCAATGGCGCATCGAGCACCCCGGCTACAGCACTACGGCCACCTATCTCACCGTGCTGGGGCTGGTGGCGCTCGCCGCGGTGCCCCCACTGGCGGCGGGGCTGGTGCGGCTGGAGATCCTGGTCGGGCGGGCGGTGCTGGGGGTGAGCCGGTCCGACGAGCTGGCGCGGCGGGTCGAGGACCTGACCGAGAGCCGGGCCGGTGCGGTGGACGCCGCCGACGCCGAACGGCGGCGCATCGAGCGGGATCTGCATGACGGCGCACAACAGCGGCTGGTCTCCCTCGCGCTGAACCTCGGGCTCGCCAAGGCCACCCTCACGGATCTGCCGGCGGAGGCGCAGGAGGTCATCGATGCCGCGCACCGCGAGGCGAAGGACGCGATCGAGGAGCTCAACAATCTGGTGCGCGGCCTCCACCCGGCCGTTCTGGACGAACTGGGGCTGGACGCCGCGCTGTCGGGGCTCGCGGCCCGCGCGCCGCTCCCCGTACGGCTGCGGGTGGATCTGCCGGCAGAGCTGCCGCAGCGGACCGCACCGGCCGTCGAAGCCGTCGCCTACTTCGTCGTCTCCGAGGCGCTGACGAATGTCGCCAAGCACGCACGGGAGGCGACCCGGGCGGACGTGACGGTCACCCGGCTCGGCGAGATACTGCGGGTGGTGATCGCCGACGACGGTATGGGCGGCGCCGATCCGTCCAAGGGGAGCGGTCTGAAGGGGCTCGCCCAGCGCGTGCGCTCCGTGGACGGAACCTTCCGGATGAGCAGCCCCGTGGGGGGCCCGACCATGATGAGCGTGGAGCTGCCGTGCCCGATGTGAGGCGTGCCGTGATCGCCGAGGACTCCGTTCTGCTGCGGATCGGGCTGGTCAAGGTGGTGGAGATGGCCGGGTTCGAGGTGGCGGCCGAGGCGGGGGACGGGCCGGGGCTGCTGGCGGCGGTCGAGGAGCACCGGCCGGATCTGGCGGTGGTGGATGTGCGGATGCCGCCCGGTTTCACGGATGAGGGGGTGCGCGCTGCGTTGGCGATCCGTCAGGAGCGGCCGCAGACTGCGGTGTTGATGCTCTCCCAGTACGTCGAGGAGCGGTACGCGGCCGAACTGCTGGCGACGAACACCAGTGGGGTGGGCTATCTGCTCAAACAGCGGGTCGCGGATGTCGAGGAGTTCATCGAGGCGTTGCGGAGGGTGGCGGGCGGCGGCACCGCGCTGGACCCGCAGGTCGTCGCGCAGCTGCTGGTGCGCCGGGCGAGCGATCCGCTGGAGCGGCTGACGGCCCGCGAGCGGGATGTGCTCGCGCTGATGGCCGAGGGCCGTTCCAACGCGGGCATCGCCGCACAACTGGTGGTGAGCGAGAGCGCGGTCGCCAAGCACATCAACAACATTCTGGCCAAGCTGGATCTGCCCAAGGCCGATGCCGATCACCGCCGGGTGCTGGCGGTGCTGCGTTTTCTGGGGATGGGGGCCTAGCTAGCGGCTTTTCCGCCAGGGATTACGGGACAGCCCTTAGGGGGTGTGAGACGCCGCGAGCTGCGCTCCTCCGGGAGCGGTGCTGCTCCGTTCGACAGTCGTGGCCCGCCGCCGGAGAATCGGAAGTAGGTGAGGAGGGGCGATGACTATCCGCATAGCCACTTTCAACTGCGAAAATCTCTTCCGGAGGCCCGTCGTTTTCGGGGCCGGGAACGACCCCATACGCGACGCCGTGCTCGGGGACTTCAGGAAACTTGTCGAAATCCTCGATCACAACACGTATACGGCCAACGACAAAACAAAGATCATCGAGCTTCTCAAGAAGCACAGCGTCGATGTCTCCCAGGAAATCTCCACCCAGACGATGATGGTGAACGAGCCGCGCGGTCAGGCCAAGCTGCTCAAGGGTGAGGGCAGGAACATCGAGGTCAGGGCCGAGGTCACGGGACGGAACGCCTGGGTCGGCTGGGTCGAGCTGGTCAAGACCGACCTCAGCTGGGCCGCCGTCAAGAACACCGCCAGGGTGATCGCCGAGGTGAACGCCGACATACTGCTGACGGTCGAAGTCGAGGACCGTCTCACCCTGCACCGCTTCAACAAACAGGTGCTGACCGGCCAGTTCGACGTGGAGCCGTATCCGTTCAACATGCTGATCGACGGCAACGACCTTCGCGGTATCGACGTGGGGGTCTTCAGCCGGCACCCGATCACCTCCATACGCTCGCACATCTTCGACAAGAAGGATTCCCGGGACATCTTCAGCCGGGACTGCCCGGAATTCGAGATCGATGTCGATGGCGAACCGCTCTGGCTCCTCGGGAACCACTTCAAGAGCAAGCTCGGCGGAGGCGCGGACAAGCGCAAGCTCCAGGGCGAGCGCGTCGCCCAGCTCTACCGGGCCGCGCTCAAGCGCTCGGCCCATGTCGTGGTCGCCGGGGACCTCAATGACACCCCGGGCAGCCCGCCGCTCGCGTTCCTCGAGGCCACCAGCCTGAAGGACGCGATGACCCACAGCAGTTACGAGGGGCCGCCCGGTACCCACGGGAAGTGCAACGCCAGCGACAAGATCGACTACCTGATGTTCTCGCCGCAGCTGTTCGCCAAGGTGGACACGGTCGAGGTGGAGCGGCGTGGGATCTTCGAGTTCGGCACCCCGTTCGACGACGTGACCGGACCCGGCGATCAGGCTTCCGACCACGGTGCCATCGTCGCCGAACTCGACCTGTAGGGGTAGCCCGGCGGCACGGCAGCCCGGCCGCACGGGCAGCGCGGCGGGCCCCGGCCGAGGGCAGGCCCCGGGCGAGTTCGCCGTGCAGCGCCCGCCCGGCGGTGAGTTTCGCCCGCCCGGCGGGCGAGTTGCCGCTGCGCCGCCTCAGAGCGCGTTCGGGGCTTCGGGGCGGAGCACGGCCGGTCAGGTGGTGGGCGTGCGCGGTGGGTTTGGAGTCGTTCGCGACACAACAGGGCCTGGGCGGGCGCGTGTTACATAGACTTGATGATCACCCTGCCGGCTCACAGCTCAAAAGGAGATGACATGAGACAGCACCCTCCGTTCGCTTCTCTGTCCGCCGCGATTGCGGCGCTAGGGACGGTGCTGGGCGTCCTCGCGGTCCAGTTGCGCGCAGATGGTTATGAGCAGTACGTCGAGTCCGTGGCCACCGCCAGCGTCGTGATGTGGACCACCGCGTGCCTGACGGTCGTGACGTGGGTCCGCTACCGCCAGCAGAGCTCGGACTGAGTTCCACCGCTGCCGACGGGCGCCGGGGCAGCTGCCCCGGCGCCCGTCGCGTGCGATGATCGCCGTCACCGGGGAACGGGGAACGGGGAACGTCCGGAGGAGGAACCGCCATGGCATCGCCGACACCGGGACGGCCCGTTCGTGGCTCGACCACGGGGCGGCCGCTCATGGCCGCGCTCGACCTCTTCGGCCGGCGGTGGACGCTGCGCGTCGTCTGGGAGCTGAAGGAAGGCTCCCTGGGTTTCCGCTCCCTTCAGCAGCGGTGCGACAACATGTCCTCCAGCGTGCTGCGCCAACGCCTGCTCGAACTGGTGGATGCGTGCCTGGTGGAGCAGACACCGGAGGGCCAGTACGCCCTCACCGCCCTCGGCAAGGACGCCCACCGGGCCCTTCGCCCCCTCGTCCGCTGGTCGGACGGGTGGGCCGCGGAGCTGGCCGAGCGCTCCCGCGCGGGCGGCGGGGAACAGCCCTGACCGCAGCTCCTCCCGGTGGGACGGTTTCCGGGGGATGCCCTCGGTAGGGTCAGCTCACGGATCGCACCGCGTATCGCACCCCCGCGTATCGCATACGGAGGAGCCATGAGGGCCTTGCAGACCGCCACGCTGCTGGTCGCGACGCTCGGCGCGGGCCTGATGGCCGGACTGTTCGCCGCTTTCGCCTACGCGGTGATGCCCGGTCTCGCCCGCTCCGCCGACCGCACCTTCGTCCAGGCCATGCAGCACATCAACCGGGCCATCCTCAACGGCTGGTTCCTGATCCCCTTTCTGCTGCCGGTCCCCCTGTTGGTCCTCGCCACGGTTCTGGCCTGGAACGGCCACGGGCAGGTGGCCCTGCCCTGGATTCTCGCCGCGCTGGTCCTCTACCTGGCAGGCTTCTTCGTCACCAGCGGCGTCAACGTCCCGCTCAACAACGCCCTCGACAAGGCCGATACGGGAGACGACCACCGCACCGCAGCCGCCCGGGCCGCCTTCGAGCGCCGCTGGGTCACCTGGAACACCATCCGCGCCCTCCTTCACACCGCGTCCTTCGGCCTCCTTGCCTGGGCCCTCTTTCTGCACGGCACGGCGGGGGCGGTGTAGCGGGCGGGCGGTGGCGAGGCGGACGGCATCTGAAGCGTGCCGCCCCGCATGCGCAGGCGTGCCTGCTCAGGTATCCGTGCGCAGGCCGCGCAGGACCAGGTCGCGGACGGCCTCGAAGTCGGTGGTGATCTCGGGGCGGGACCACTCGGGGGCGTAACACGGGTCGTGGAAACGGCCGGTGGCGTCGAAGACGGCGCGGGCGGTGGTGGCGGGGGAGGGGGTGTGGAAGTCGCCCTGGCTGACGCCGGCTTCGATGATGGAGGTGAGCTGGGTTTCGAGGTCGGTGATATGGCGCTCGACCACGCCGCCGCTCTCTCCGATCAACGTCATGTAGGTGGCGAACAGTTCGGGATCGTCGCCGGCTTTGTGCCGCTTGGCCTCGAAGAGGGCGGTCAGCCAGCGGTCCAGCCGCTCCGGAGCCGGCCCTTCGGCCGTGACGATGACCGACAGCTCCTGGCTCGTACGGTCCAGCCAGCGTGCCGTGACCGCCTCCCGCAGCGCCGCCTTCGTACGGAAGTGGCGGTAGACGCTGCCGTGGCTGACGCCCAGGGCCCGTGCCACATCGACGACCGTGGCCTTGGCCGGGCCGTAGCGGCGCAGCACCTCCTCGGTGGCTTCGAGGATGCGCTCTGGGGTCAACGTTTCGGGCGGCATGCGGCGGGTCGGCCTTTCGGGAGGGCGGACGGTCACGCGGCGGCGACGGGGCGGGACCGGGCGGCGACGGCGCGGCGTCGGGGAGGGATGGAGCAGGGACGGTGGTACGTACGGACGGTACCTGGCCGCGCCCCGTACCCGCTGCGGTGGCCGTATGGCCGGTGGCTCGTGCGCCCGGTGGCCGGCATGCCCCAGTGGCAGCCATGCCCCTATGGCTCAGTGGTCCGCCTCCCCCCTTCGTCAGTGCTCGCTGTCCAGGTGGGCCATCTGCGCGCTGGGGTAGCGGTCGCCGGCGGCGGCGCCGGCCGGGATGGCGTGCTCGATCGCGGTGAGATCGTCGGCGTCCAGGGTGATGTCCAGGGCGCCGAGGGCCTCGGACAGCCGGTCGCGGCGGCGGGCGCCGACCAGCGGGACGATGTCCGTGCCGCGCGAGAGAACCCAGGCGATGGCGGTCTGGGCGACCGAGACGCCCTTCTGGTCGGCGATCTTGCGCAGCGCGTCCACCAGGTCGAGATTGCGGTCGAGGTTCTCGCCCTGGAAGCGCGGGCTCATACCCCGGAAGTCATTCGCGGCGAGCTTGCGGTCGCGGGTGAAGTGGCCGCTGATCAGGCCGCGGGACAGGACCCCGTAGGCGGTGATGCCGATGCCCAGCTCGCGGGCGGTCGGCAGGATCGCCTCCTCGATGCCGCGGGAGAGGAGGGAGTACTCGATCTGGAGGTCGGCGATCGGGGCCACCGTGGCGGCTCGGCGCAGGGTCTGCGCGCCCACCTCGGACAGGCCGATGTGGCGGACATGGCCTGCCTCGACCAGTTCGGCGATGGCGCCGACGGTCTCCTCGATCGGGACATCCGGATCGACCCGGGCGATCCGGTAGATGTCGATGTGGTCGGTGCCCAGGCGCTGGAGGGAGTAGGCGGCGAAGTTCTTCACCGCGTTCGGCCGGCCGTCGTAGCCGGTGAAGCCGCCCTCGACGGTGCGCAGGGCGCCGAACTTCACGCTGATCTGCGCCTTTTCGCGAGCCACCGCGGGGGCGGTGCGCAGCGCTTCGTTGATCAGCAGCTCGTTGTGCCCCATGCCGTAGAAGTCGCCGGTGTCGAGCAGGGTGATGCCCGCGTCGAGGGCGGCGTGCACGGTGGCGAGGGATTCGCTGCGGTCGCTGTCGCCGTAGAGGGCGGACATGCCCATGCAGCCGAGGCCGAGGGCGGAGGTCTGCGGGCCGGTGGTGCCCAGGGTGCGGGTCTGCACTGTGCGCTCCTGAAGGTGATGAGGGGAGTGAAGGGTGAGGGAGGGCGGAACGGGGACGGAGAGCGGCTGCCGTGCACTCAGCATGGCATGACGGCTGACAGATTTCAATATCTGTCAGCCGTCACGCCGCACAGACCCCCGCCCGGCCCAGCTCAGCGCCCCTAGAGCCCCTCAGCGCACCTCAACGCACAGTGCGTGGCAGGCGCAGGGTGAGCAGCGTGGTGCCCGCGACGATCGCCAGTTGCGTCAGCAGCGCGGCGAGCAGGGCGTCGCGGATGCCGACGGACGGCAGCAGCGAGAGGAAGAGGGTGCCGAGGGTGGCCACGCCCAGGGCGAGGCCGGACTGCTGGGTGGTGACCATGACGCCGCCGCCCACGCCCGCCTGGGACATCGGCAGTTCGCTCAGCACGATGCGCATCACCACCGGCATCACCATGCCCTGACCGAAGCCCAGTACGGCCATGCTCGGCGCGAGGCCGGCCACCGAGATCCCGGGCCAGCCCTCGTGCACGGTCAGCGCCAGCAGTGCCAGCCCGGTGCCCTGGATCAGCGAACCGGCGATCACCACCCGCCGGCCGAACCGCTGCACCAGCCGCGGACCGGCAAGCGAGGCGAGGAAGAAGGCCGCGCACAGCGGCGCCAGCGACAGTCCGGCCGCGAACGGGCCGAAGTGCAGGCCGTTTTGGAGGGCGACCGCCACCACGAACATGAAGCCGCCAAAGCCCAGCGTGAACGGCACCAGCATGAGAAGTCCGCTGTTCACGGAGGGGATGCGCAGCAGTGAGGGCGGGATGAGCGGCGTACGGCCGAGACGCTCGGCCCGGCGCTCGAACAGCACGAACGCGGTGGCGGCAAAGGGGAAGACGGCCAGCAGGATCCAGGACCACAGGGGCCAGCCGGCCGCCCGGCCCTCGGTCAGCGGCAGCAGCAGGGTGATCAGGGTGGCGGCGAGCAGTGCGGTGCCGGGGCCGTCCACCCGGGCCGGGTGCGGGGAGCGGGTCTCGGGGACCGTACGGGCGGCCAGCAGCCAGGCCGCGGCGGCTATCGGGACGTTCACCAGGAAGACCGCGCGCCAGCCGGTGCCCGCCAGGTCGACGGAGACCAGCAGCCCGCCGAGTACCTGCCCGACGGCGCTGGACACCCCGGCCGTGCCGCCGTACAGGCTGACGGCCTTGGCGCGCCGCTTGCCGGTGGTCGTGGCCTGGATGGTGGCCAGTACCTGCGGCAGCAGCAGGGCGGCCGCGGCGCCCTGGGCGACCCGGGCGGCCACCAGCGTCCAGGCGTCCGGTGCCAGACCGCAGGCCAGCGAGGTCAGTCCGAAGGCGGCCAGGCCCCACAGGAACAGCCGGCGGCGGCCGATCATGTCGCCCAGCCGCCCGCCGATGACCAGCAGCATCGCGTAGGCGACGCCGTAACCGGCCACCACCATCTCCAGCATCGCCGGACCGGCGTGCAGATCGTGGTCGATGGTCGGCAGGGCGACATTGACGATAAAGAAGTCGATCATGGGGAGGGCCGCGCCCAGCAGTACGGTCAGCAGACCGAGCGGGGTCAGCACGGTCGGGGTCCGCTGCGGCTGTCGGGCGGGGCCGGGTGCGGCCGGTG
This sequence comes from Streptomyces sp. bgisy130, assembly GCF_057708345.1. NCBI lineage: Bacteria > Bacillati > Actinomycetota > Actinomycetes > Kitasatosporales > Streptomycetaceae > Streptomyces > Streptomyces sp. bgisy130. The sequence goes on along the minus strand of NZ_JBYISA010000005.1, from coordinate 177,108 downwards.
CCTCCGGGGTCGCCGGGGCGTCCGGGAACGCGGCCTCCGGGGCGGTGGCCGGGGCGCCGAGTGGCGCGGCCGGGGCTTCCCGGGTGGTCATCTGTGCTCGGGTATCGCTCACGGAGTCGACGATCGTCGAGGGCTCAACCGGGTACCAGAGTGTTCTTATCCTGGTACCAGCGCTACCTGGCAACCGCCTCGGGCCTGCGGCAGGCTGGACCCATGACCGTGGACCCGCTTCTGCCGCAGCCTGCCACAGGCCCCGGTGGCGCCGCCGCCCCGCCGTACGGCACCGCCCCGCGCGATGGCGCCGCCCGCCGGGCCGAGCTGGCCGCCTTTCTGCGCAGCCGACGGGAGCGGATCACACCCGAGCAGGTCGGACTGCCGCGCGGCGCCCGCCGGCGTACGCCCGGTCTGCGCCGCGAGGAGGTCGCGCACCTGGGCGCGGTCGGCGTCACCTGGTACACCTGGCTCGAACAGGCCCGGGACATCCATGTATCGCCGCAGGTCCTGGACGCGGTGGCCCGTGCGCTGCTGCTCGACCGCGCCGAGCGCAGCCATCTGTTCGCGCTGGCGGGGGCGGTCGATCCGATGCCCGGCAGGGAGTGCACGGGCGTCACCCGGGAGCTGTGGCAACTACTGCACCAGCTCACGCCGTTCCCCGCGGTCGTCCAGAACAGCCGGTTCGACATCCTCGCCTACAACCGCACCTACGGCCGTCTGCTGTGCGATCTCGACGCGGTGCCCGAAGAGGACCGCAACTGTATGTGGCTGGCGTTCACCCACCCCGTGTGGCGGGCGGGCCTCGGCGATCTGGAGGCCACGCTGCGGGTGATGGCCGCCAAGTTCCGGGCCTCGATGGCCGAGCATCTCGCCGAGCCGGCCTGGAAGGCGCTGGTCGCGCGGCTGATGGAGGCCTCGCCGGAGTTCCGTGAAATATGGGCGCAGCACGAGGTCCTCCGCCCGGTCAGTGCCGTGAAGGTCTTCCGGCATCCACAGGTGGGCGCCCTCCAGCTGACCGCCACCAGCCTGTGGACGGGGCCCAACCCCGGTCCCAAGCTGCTGTATTACACGCCCGTGGACGAGATGTCCCGGGAGCGGCTGGAGCAACTGGCCGCCGAACCGGCGGCGCTCGCGGCGGTGTGACCGTACGGGCGAGGGGCTCAGGGGACGTGGACGGCTGCTTGCAGAGAACCAACTTCCTTCTGTGGCAGCACCTCTGACGCAGTGAATCCTCTTGCATGGTGCGGCACGGAGAGAGGGAAAGATCTCCTTGCCGCGAGGTGACCGGATCTCGCCCGGTGAGGTCTGAAGAGGGGGACTCGTATGACGTCAACAGGTCCGGCGGAGCCGTCGTGGAACCCGCCGGCAGAGGCCCGCGAACTCCTCGCCCTGGTCCAGGAGTTGCGCGGCCAGGTCCCGCAGGCGGGCGCCGCGGCCCTCGACGACTCGCTGCCCGCCCTCCGCGCCGAGGCGAACGTCCCGCAGCAGGAGCGCCACCGCGCGCTGTACGCCGTCGCGGGCATCGCCGCGACCTTCGGCGCGCTCGGCGTACCGATCGTCGAGGCCGTCAACAAGGTGCTGGCACTCCTGGGCGCGCAGTGAGCGCCCGCGCACCACGCCTGCGTCCAGCGCCAAGGGACACCGCCTAAGACCGCGCGTCCGCCGGCCGGAACCCCGGGGCCTCTTCCTCGAAGAGTGCCGCCGTGCGGTCGGCCGTCGCCCGCGCCCAGCGGCCGGTGGTCAGTGCGCCGAGCAGCAGGACGGCCGCGCCGCAGCCGGCGATGATCCACCACGCCGGGCGGCCGGCCGCGAGGAAGGCGTCCGCGGTGGCGGCGGCATGCGCCCCGCTCGCCAGTACGGCGCCGATCACCGCGACGCCGAGCGACTGTCCAACCTGTCTGCTGGTGGAGGCGACCGCGGCGGCCACCCCGGCCTGGGCGCGGGGCATCCCGGACACCGCGGTGTTGGTGATCGGCGCGTTGACCAGGCCGAACCCGATGCCGAACAGGACGTAGCCGGTGAACATCAGCGGGTCCGCCGACTGGGCGTCGAACGCCGCGAAGAGCACTCCGCTGGCCCCCATCGCCGCACCGGCCAGGAGCAGGGAGAGCCGCGGCCCCCGGCTGCCGACCAGCCGTCCCGACAGCGGCGCGAAGATCAGCGTCATCCCGGCCATGGGGAGCATGTAGAGACCGGCGTCCAAAGCGGACAGGCCGCGGATGTTCTGGAGATACAGCGTGTTGATGAAGAGGAAGCCGGCCAGCGCGGCAAAGGCGCAGACCGCCACGACCGTGGCCCCGCTGAACGGCGCGCTGTGGAAGAACCGCAGGTCGATCAGGGGTTCCCGGCGGCGCCGCTCATAGCCGACCAGCCCGGCCAGCGAGGCCAGCGCGACCATGACGAAGGCCAGGATCTCCGGGGACGCCCAGCCGGCGTCCGGGGCCTCGATGATCGCGTACGTCAGCGAGCCGAGCACCCCGATCACCAGCAGCTGGCCGACCGGGTCGACGCGGCGCGGCCTGGGGGCGCGCGATTCGGGGACGTAGCGCAGGGTCAGGAAGAGCGCGAGGGCGCCGATCGGGACGTTGATCCAGAAGATCGAGCGCCAGCCGACGCTCTGCACCAGCAGCCCGCCGATCACCGGCCCGGCAGCCATGCTGATGCCGACGACGCCGCCCCACACCCCGATCGCCCGGGCCCGCTCCCGCGGCTCGGTGAAGGTGTTGGTGATGATCGACATCGCGACGGGGTTGAGCATCGAGCCGCCGACCGCCTGCACCATCCGGAAGACCACCAGCCACTCCAGGCTCGGCGCCAGGCTGCACAGCAGCGAGCCGGCCGCGAAGACCACCAGGCCGACCACGAAGACCCGGCGCCGCCCGAGCCGGTCGGCGGTGGAGCCGGCCAGCATCAGCAGCGCCGCCAGGACCAGGGTGTAGGCGTCGATCGTCCACTGCATGCCGGCGACCGTGGCGTGCAGATCGTGCTGGATGGACGGCAGCGCGACATTGAGGATGGTGTTGTCGAGGCTGACGATCAGCAGGCTCATACAGCAGATCGCCAGCACCAGGAGACGCCGTCGACGACTCAGCTCAGGCATTCTTGAACGCTACAGCGATCCGCCGTCCCCGGCCCTGACGGGGCCACTCGCGCGGTGCGGGACAATAGGAGGTCGCAGCGGCCGGTGCCCCGTACGGCCGCGGCCCGCCCGCCCCGCCAACGGAAGCCGAAGAAAGCCGAAGGTATCGCCGCCATGACTCTGCTCCAGATCGGTCCGCACGCGGTGCAGCCGCCCGTGGTCCTCGCGCCGATGGCCGGGATCACCAATGCCCCGTTCCGGACGCTGTGCCGGGAGTTCAGCGGCGGCAAGGGCCTGTTCGTCAGCGAGATGATCACGACGCGGGCGCTGGTCGAGCGCAATGAGAAGACCATGCAGCTGATCCACTTCGACGAGACCGAGAAGCCGCGCTCGATCCAGCTGTACGGCGTCGACCCGGACACCGTCGGCAAGGCCGTCCGCATGATCGCGGAGGAGAATCTCGCCGACCACATCGATCTGAACTTCGGCTGCCCGGTCCCGAAGGTGACCCGCAAGGGCGGCGGCTCGGCGCTCCCGTACAAGCGGAACCTGCTGCGCTCGATCCTGCGGGAGGCGGTGGCGAACGCGGGCGCCCTGCCGGTGACGATGAAGATGCGCAAGGGCATCGACGACGACCACATCACCTACCTCGACGCGGGCCGGACCGCGGCCGAAGAAGGCATCACGGCGATCGCGCTGCACGGCCGCACCGCGGCCCAGCACTACGGCGGCACCGCCGACTGGGACGCCATCGCCCGCCTCAAGGAGCATGTCCCGGAGATCCCGGTGCTCGGCAACGGCGACATCTGGTCGGCCGAGGACGCCCGGCGGATGATGCGGGAGACCGGCTGCGACGGCGTGGTCGTGGGGCGCGGCTGCCTCGGGCGGCCGTGGCTGTTCGGGGACCTGGTCGCCGCTTTTGAGGGCACAGAACCAGGGCGCGAAGCGCTTCCACAGGAGGGTGGTGGCGGGCGACGGGCGGGCGCCCAGCCGACGCTGAAGGAGGTCGCCGCCGTCATGCTGCGGCACGCCACCCTCCTCGGCGAGTGGATCGGTGACGAGACGCGCGGCGTGATCGACTTCCGTAAGCATGTCGCCTGGTACACCAAGGGCTTCTCGATCGGCTCCGAGATGCGCCGCGGCCTCGCGGTGACCTCCTCCCTCGACGAACTGGACGCGCTGCTGTCGGAGCTGGACCTGGACCAGCCGTGGCCGGCGGGCGCGGACGGCCCGCGCGGCCGTACGTCGGGCCGCAACCGCGTCGTGCTGCCGGACGGCTGGCTGGACGACCCGTACGACTGCGCGGGCGTGGACGCGGGCGCGGAGCTGGACACCTCGGGCGGCTGACCCCCGGCGGCCGCTCCGGCTGCTCCGGCGCACGGCTCCCCGCACGAGCCCCGTGGCCTGGAGGCCGCCGTCCGGCCTACGGCACCCGTGTACCCCTGGGGCGTGTCGGCGCGCGGTCGGGGCCCAACGGCACCGTACGGCGCTATCGTTTGATCCCGTACGGGCGTTTTGCGGCAGCTCGTACGGCCGCCCACGAGGTCCGGCAGACGGTGGGCGGAACCGACGGACCGGCCGAGGGAGTCGCTGTGGTGAGCGGGCACCGTTCCACCGGGGACACGGAGAAGGACGTACAGGCCAAGCTCGGGGACACCCCCGTGCACCACGAGCGGATGGCCGCGGTCGCACACCTCTACCGCGCCGCGGCGGCCGTACGGCAGCACTTCGAGAACTCCGTACTGCGCGGCGTCGAGCTGACCTGGACCTCCTTCGTGGTGCTGTGGGTGGTGTGGATCGGGGGCGAGCGGGAGACCCGCCGGGTCGCCGAGGACGCCGGGATCTCCAAGGGGACGCTCACCGGCGTCGCCCGCACCCTCCAGAGCCGCGGCCTGCTGGAGCGCAAGGACCATCCGACCGACGGACGGCTCGCCCTGCTCGCGCTCACGCCCGAGGGCGAGCGGCTGATGGCCCGGGTCTTCCCGGAGTTCCACGCCGAAGAGGTCTTCGTCACCGAGGGGTTGAGCGATGACGAGGCGCTGGACCTGGCGGAGCTGCTGGGCCGGGTCGTGGCGCAGGTCGAGACCCGGGGCGAGGAGCGGCGGCTGGAGCTGCTGGACGGCCAGGACCCCCGCCCGCGGCGGAGCGGACGCCGGGCGAAGAGGTAGAAGAGGGACCCGTCGCGTCGGGCGGCCCCCGGGTGATACTGAAGTTTGAGCCCAAACGGAGCGTCCGCACCCGGGGTCCGGGCGGCCCCGCCAAAGGGAGGGGAGTGACCGGCATGCGTGCCTTGGTCATCGTTCACGACCATCTGTCCACCGCGGGCCATGTGGGCGAGCGGCTGGCCGAACGGGGCTATGAGCTCGACGAACTGCTCGTCGTGCCGGCCGAGCGGTATACAACTCCGGACGTCGACGTGGCGTTCCCGGCGGCCGAGGACTATGGCCTGATCCTGACGCTCGGTGCTCCGTGGTCGGTGGCGCGGAGGAACGCCTGGATCGAGGCGGAACTGGCCCTGCTGCGCGCGGCGCACCGGGCCGGGGTCCCGGTGCTCGGTATCTGCTTCGGCGGCCAGGCGCTGGCCACCGCGCTCGGCGGGGACATCGAGGCCGCCCCGCGCTTCGAGCTGGGCTGGAGCCGCCTCACGACTGACGCCCCGGAGCTGGTCGGGCCGGGCCCCTGGTTCCAGTTCCACGGGGACCGCTGGCTGTTGCCGCCGGGCGCCCGGGAGCTGGCGCGCAATGACGTCGCCTCGCAGGCCTTCGTCTGCGGCCGCTCCTGGGGCGTGCAGTTCCATCCGGAGCTGACGCCGGAGGTGCTCCAGGCGTGGTTCGACGAGGACGGGACGGCGATCGCGGCCGAGGTGGGCGTCGACCCGGAGCGGCTGGTGGCCGAATTGCGGGCAGATCTCCCTGCCGTCCGCGCGCGTGCCCGCGCGTTGGTGGACGCTTTCCTTGATCACATAGCCACGAGTGGGTCCAAATGATGGAACCCGGTCACACATGAGCGCGTGATTCTCGCCACCCCTGATAGGGGTGGCGCTCAGATGAGCAGTGTGAGTGGGGTTCTATCTCTCCAATGGTGGCACCGGGTGCCACGCATCATGTGTTCGACTGATTAAGCCATTCGTTGCAGTGCGTAGCATAGAACCTATCCATGACTGCGTAGCGCAGTGATGCATTCAGGTAATGAAGCATCGTCCAAACGCGTGATCACTTTCGATCTGGTGGCGGACGACTGGTTACGCAGGTATGTCGACCAAGTGGACGTACCCATACGCCTTCGATCTGGGTATGTTCCTCGCCGTCAGGGCAGCCCGTCGGCGAGGAGTCAGTGCCGTGCCGGAAACACAAGATCCCCACGTAACGCAGCCTTCGGTCGCGAAGTTCGTCTACGACTTCACCGAGGGCAACAAGGAGCTCAAGGACCTGCTAGGCGGCAAGGGCGCGAACCTCGCCGAGATGACCAACCTGGGGCTTCCGGTCCCTCCCGGCTTCACGATCACTACTGAAGCCTGCAAGGTCTACCTGGACAGCGGCACCGAGCCCGCGGCACTGCGTGCCGAGGTCTCGCAGCACCTCGACGCCCTTGAGCAGAAGATGGGGAAGAAGCTCGGCCAGGCCGACGACCCGCTGCTCGTATCGGTGCGTTCCGGGGCGAAGTTCTCCATGCCCGGCATGATGGACACCGTCCTCAACATCGGCCTCTCCGATGCGTCGGTTTCCGGCCTCGCCGCGCAGGCCGGCGACGAGCGGTTCGCGTGGGACTCCTACCGCCGCCTCATCCAGATGTTCGGCAAGACCGTGCTGGGCGTCGACGGCGAGCTCTTCGAGGAGGCGCTGGAGGAGGCCAAGCAGGCCAAGGGTGTCCGCGTCGACATCGACCTCGACGCCGCCGACCTCCAGAGCCTGGTCGCGCACTTCAAGGACATCGTCGCCAAGGAGACCGGCCGCGACTTCCCGCAGGAGCCGCGCGAGCAGATGGACCTCGCGGTGCGCGCGGTCTTCGACTCGTGGAACACCGACCGCGCCAAGCTCTACCGCCGCCAGGAGCGCATCCCCGGCGACCTCGGCACCGCGGTCAACGTCTGCTCCATGGTCTTCGGCAACCTCGGCCCCGACTCCGGCACCGGTGTCGCCTTCACCCGCGACCCCGCCAGCGGCCACCAGGGCGTCTACGGCGACTACCTCCAGAACGCGCAGGGCGAGGACGTCGTCGCCGGTATCCGCAACACGGTCCCGCTCGCGGACCTGGAGCAGATCGACAAGGCGTCGTACGACCAGCTGATGCAGATCATGGAGACGCTCGAAACGCACTACAAGGACCTGTGCGACATCGAGTTCACCATTGAGCGCGGCAAGCTGTGGATGCTCCAGACCCGGGTCGGCAAGCGCACCGCCGGTGCCGCCTTCCGGATCGCCACCCAGCTTGTCGACCAGGGCCTGATCGACGAGGCCGAGGCCCTCCAGCGGGTCAACGGCGCGCAGCTGGCGCAGCTGATGTTCCCCCGCTTCGACCTCGGCGCGAAGTCCGAGATGATCGGCCGCGGTATCGCCGCCTCCCCGGGCGCGGCGGTCGGCAAGGCCGTCTTCGACTCGTACACCGCCGTCAAGTGGTCGCGCTCCGGCGAGAAGGTCATCCTGATCCGCCGGGAGACCAACCCCGACGACCTCAACGGCATGATCGCCGCCGAGGGCATCCTCACCTCCCGCGGCGGCAAGACCTCGCACGCCGCCGTCGTCGCCCGCGGCATGGGCAAGACCTGTGTCTGCGGCGCCGAGGAGCTGGAGGTCGACACCAAGGCCCGCCGGATGACGACCCAGGACGGGATCGTCATCGAGGAGGGCGACGTCGTCTCCATCGACGGCTCCACCGGCAAGGTCTACGCCGGCGAGGTGCCGGTCGTGCCCTCCCCGGTCGTGGAGTACTTCGAGGGCCGGATGCACGCCGGTGCCGAGGACGCCGACGAGCTGGTCAAGGCCGTCCACCGGATCATGGCGTACGCGGACCGGGTGCGCCGGCTGCGCGTACGGGCCAACGCCGACAACGCCGAGGACGCCGCGCGCGCCCGCCGGTTCGGCGCCCAGGGCATCGGCCTGTGCCGCACCGAGCACATGTTCCTCGGTGAGCGCCGCGAGATGGTCGAGCGCCTGATCCTGGCCGACACCGAGACCGACCGGGACGCCGCGCTCAGCCAGCTGCTGCCGCTCCAGAAGGCCGACTTCATCGAGCTGTTCGAGTCGATGGACGGGCTGCCGGTGACCGTCCGGCTGCTGGACCCGCCGCTGCACGAGTTCCTGCCCGACATCACCGAGCTGTCGGTGCGGGTCGCGCTCGCCGAGGCCCGCAAGGACGCCAACGAGAACGACCTGCGCCTGCTCCAGGCCGTGCACAAGCTGCACGAGCAGAACCCGATGCTGGGTCTGCGCGGCGTACGCCTCGGCCTGGTCATCCCCGGTCTGTTCGCGATGCAGGTGCGCGCGATCGCCGAGGCGGCCGCCGAGCGCAAGAACGCCAAGGGCGACCCGCGCGCGGAGATCATGATTCCGCTGGTCGGCACCGTCCAGGAGCTGGAGATCGTCCGCGAGGAGGCCGAGCAGGTCATCGCCGAGGTCGAGAAGGCCCACGGCGTCAGCCTCCGGCTCACCCTCGGCACGATGATCGAGCTGCCCCGCGCCGCCCTTACGGCCGGTCAGATCGCGGAGTCGGCGGACTTCTTCTCCTTCGGTACGAACGACCTGACGCAGACGGTCTGGGGCTTCAGCCGCGACGACGTCGAGGCCAGCTTCTTCACCGCCTACCTGGAGAAGGGCATCTTCGGCGTCAGCCCGTTCGAGACCATCGACAAGGACGGCGTGGGCTCCCTGGTCCGCAACGCCGCCGCGGCCGGCCGCGCCACCCGCCCCGACCTCAAGCTCGGGGTCTGCGGCGAGCACGGCGGTGACCCGGAGTCCGTCCACTTCTTCCACGAAGTGGGCCTGGACTACGTCTCCTGCTCCCCGTTCCGTATCCCGGTCGCACGGCTGGAGGCGGGCCGGGCGGCCGCCGAGTCCAAGGGCAGCGACAGCCGCTGACCCCACCGGGGTACCGCGGGCGCCAGGCGCGTCCGCGGCCCCGGGACAGCCCACCGGAGCCGGTGCCACGGCACCTCACCCTCACCGGCCTGACGCCGGCTCCGGCACCCCGACGAGGGCGGCACCTGTGCGGAGGTGCCGCCCTTCGTCACATCCAGACGTTGTGGCCGCCGCCCCGCCACTCGATCAGGTCGCGGTCGTCCAGCGACACCACATCGGTGTCCAGACCGGCCCGGCGCAGAAACTCCAGAAGATCGACGCTGCTGTACGCGAGGCCGAGGATCTCGCCCTCGATCGTGACGCGCCGGCCACCGGTGGGCGACGGCGGATGCACGATGACGGGCGGGTGCTCGGCCATGACTCCAGCCTGCCCCCGTGTCCCCGAGGGTGCATCCGGTGGAGCGGGGCGATAGGGCCCTCGTGCTCCTGCCCGGTCCGACGAGAGCGGCACCTGTGCGGAGGTGCCGCCCTCGTTTTCTCCGGACTCCCCCCTCGGGAGCTGCCGCCACCCCGGTCGGCGCGGGAAGGCGGCCTTCAACGGGGCTGCCGAGCGGCCGGTGGTGTGCCCATCACCCCCCACGGGATCGAGCAACCCGGTCCGTTCGCGCCGCCGTTGAATTGAGTACAGCATTCCTTCCGGCCCCCTGGTGGCGCGACCACTTTCAAGTCTGGCCAAAAGGGCATGGTGACCGCGCGTGTTGGCGTGCATACTCAGGCGTGCCGGGGGCCGACTGAGGAAACCAGGGGTGGGGGTTCGGTGTTACGCGTCCATTTCAGTGGACTCGATCTGGCCCGTGTGCGCATTGCGGCACGCCCGGACGCACTGTGGGAGACCGTCTTAAGCTTTCATCGGCTACGTGACAGACGGGACGATTCGGCGTTCGGCAAATGGCGATCGGAAACACGGGGAAGGTTGAATGGCGAAGCGCGGCTGCTGGCGCCGCTGGTGCCCACTCGCGGCTATTTTCCCGATTTCCTGACGCCCGCCGAAGGGCTCCTCGGGATGACCGACGCGCTCGCCGCCCTGCGGGAGACGCCCGCCTCCCGGCTGGGTGCCGAGCTCGCCCGGCTCTCCACTGCCGCCCGCCCGTTCCCGTCCTGGATACGGGCGATGGCCGACGGTGACACCCGTGCGCTGGGCCGGCTCGCCGGCATACTCCAGCGCTATTACGAGGCGGCCGTCGCCCCGTACTGGGCGCGCGTCCAGGGCCGCATAGAGGCCGACCGGGCGGCCCGCGGCCGGGCACTGCTCGACGGCGGCGCGGACCGGCTGCTCGCCTCGCTCCCGCCGATGATGCGCTGGCGCCCGCCGGTCCTGGAGGCCGACTATCCGGTGGACCGCGATCTGCACCTCAACGGCCGGGGGCTGTTGCTGCTGCCGTCGTACTTCTGCCGCCGCACCCCCGTCACCTTCCACAACCCGGAGCTGACGCCCGTCCTGGTCTACCCCGTCGAGCATCCCGCGCCCCGGCTCACGCCCCAGGTCCCGCCGGAGCGCTCCCTGGGCCGGCTGGTCGGCCAGACCCGCTCCGCGATACTCCAGCGGATCGGTGTCGGCTGCACCACCAGCGAACTCGCCCGGCGCGCCGATGTCTCGCTGGCCTCCGCCAGCCAGCATGCGACGGTGCTCCGCGACGCCGGTCTGCTGCTCACCCTGCGGCAGGGCAACGCGGTGCTGCACACCCTCACCCCGCTGGGCGCGGCCCTGCTGCGCGGCGCACGCCCGGCGGAGGAGGCGGCGTACGAGCGGCTCCGGTGAGGGGCGCCGGGGACGCCGTGCCGGGTGCCGGGCGGGTGCGGGAGGGACGGACTTCCGCCGGCGGCGTCCCCGCGGTCAGAAGGGGCGGTCGCCCGCGATGGCGACCCGTTCGGCGACCCGGCGGTGCGTCCCGTAGTCGTTCACCGCGTAGTGCTGGGTGGCGCGGTTGTCCCAGAACGCGAGATCCCCCGGCTGCCAGCGCCAGCGCACCTGGAACTCCGGCACCTGCGCCTGCTGGAACAACAGCCGCAGCAACCGGTCGCTCGCCGCCCGGCCGAGCCCCACGATGTGGGTGGTGAAGGATGCGTTGACGAACAGCATCCGCCGCCCCGTCTCCGGGTGCCGGCGCACCACCGGATGCGCAACCGGAGGGAACTCCTCCTGAAATGGCGCCAGTTGAGCGGGGGAGTAGAAGCGCGCGAAGCCCGGGAGATAGTCGTGCACCGCCCGCGCCTCATTGATCCGTGCCCGGATTTCCGACGGCAAATTGTCGTATGCCGCCGCCATATCGGCCCACATCGTGTCCCCGCCGGCGGGCGGTACCTCACGCAGCTGCAACACCGCGCCCATCGCCGGACGTTCCCGGAACGTCACATCCGTGTGCCATACATTTTCGAACGTCGGGACCCCGCCGGCCGCCTTGTCGAACCGCACCACGTCCTTCGAATCACCCCGGGCCAGCAGCGGATTGGTCTCCAGCTCGCCCCAATTCCTGGCGAATTCCCGCTGTTCCCGGGAGCTCAGCCGCTGCCCGCGGAAGAACAGCACCTTCCACTCCAGCAGCGCCCGGTTCAGCTCCGTACGCAGCTCCGCGGACAGTGGCCGGGACAGGTCCAGCCCACGGATTTCGGCCCCGATGGTGGCCGCCTGCGGCACGACCTCGAAGCGCTCGTAGGGCCGGTCGTCCCAGCCGTCGGGGGTCCGGCGCAGCAGACGGGGCCCTTCGTACAGCCCGTCGGCGGGGATGCGGTGGGGGCGCAGGGCGGGAGGGGCGGAAGGGGTGGGAGGGGCGGAAGTGGTGGCCGGGGCGGGAGCGGCGGAGTCGGTGCGAGCCGTCAACTGATCCTCCTGGAGGGGAGAAGGAGAGGGCAGGGTGCCGGTGGGGTGCGGTGGGTTACGGGAGAGTCGCCGGGGGCGCCGGTGGGCCCGGCACGCGGATGACCGGCGGCCGGAGCTCAGCTCACGGAGCCGTCAGGACGTACAGGAACAACCGGCCGGGGGAGAGCCCACCCGGCCGCGGCGGCGCAGAAAGCTCAGGCCGCGGGGCGCGCACTCGCCGTGGGGGCCGCGGTCGCGCGGCTCCGCCTCACGGACGTCCAGGTGCGTGCTCATGCCACGCACCGTACCGCCTCAGCCAGGTGTCCTCAATGCGTCAGTCATCGATCCCACTGCGCTCCACCCCCGCGACGATGTACCGCTGGAGCACCAGGAACACCACCACCAGCGGGGCGATCGAGACCGCCGCGGCCACGAACAGCTCATGCAGATTGAGGTTCTGCGCGGTGGTGAACGTCGACAGCGCCACCTGCACCGTCCATGCCTCCTGGTCCTGCCCGATCACCAGCGGCCACAGGAACGCGTTCCAGGCGCCGATGAACACGATCGTGCCGACGGCGGCGAAGACCGGGCGGGCGTTGGGCACCACGATGCGCCAGTACGTCCGCCAGTAGCCGAGCCCGTCGACCCGCGCCGCGTCCTCCAGCTCCCGTGGGAAGCCCAGGAAATACTGCCGGAAGATGAAGCAGGCGAACGCGCTGAACAGCGTCGGAATGACCAGCCCGCGCAGCGTGGAGATCCATCCGAGCGATGACACCAGCACAAAGCTCGGCACGAATGTCACGGCCGCCGGGACCATCAGCGTCCCCAGGATCGCGTAGAAGACGACATCGGCGTGCCGGTACGGGATCCGGGCCAGGCCGTACCCGGCGAGCGAGGCCAGCAGTACCGTACCGGCGGTCGTCGACACGGCGATCAGCGTGGAGTTGAGCAGCGCCCGCCCCAGCGGCAGGTTCGGGTCCTGGAAGACCTCGGTCAGGTTCGACCACTGAAGCACCCGTGGGAAGAACGTCCAGTCGGGCGCGGTGATGTCCTGTTCGGTCGCCAGCCCGTTCCGCACCAGCAGATAGAACGGCACCAGGAACAGCAGCGCCAGGGCCACCAGCAGCACCACCCGTAGCGCCCGCCCGGCCCTTGTCAGCGCATCGTCCATCCCGTTCACTCCTCCATCCCCCACTCACTCCTCCTTGCGACCGAGGCCGAGCCAGCGGGCCTGCACCACCGTCGCCACCGCGATGATCAGCGCCAGGATCACCGCACCCGCGCTGCCCAGCCCGAGGTTCTGATCCCGGCCCAGCGCCGTGTAGTAGAGGTAGACCAACGGCGGCCGGGCGTACGGCGGATAGCCGCGCGCATCGCTCAGCAGGTTGTAGAACTCGTCGAACGCCTGGAACGCGTTGATTACCAACAGCAGCACCACCGCCACCGATGTGGCCCGCAACTGCGGAAAGGTGATGTACCGGAAGGTCTGCCATCCGGGCCGCGCCCCGTCCACCGCCGCCGCCTCGTACAGCTGCGGCGAGATCCGCTGGAGCCCGGCCAGGAACAGGATCATGTAGAACCCGGCCTGCAACCACAGCCGTACGGTCACGATGACCAGCCAGTACCAGGGTGGTTCGGTCGTCGACAGCCAGGCGGTCCGGTCCGCCCCGAACCACCCCAGCACGGTGTTGGCCAGCCCGAACCGCACCCCGTTGAAGATCGACAGCTTCCAGATCACCGCCGCGACGACATACGAGCAGGCCGTCGGCAGAAAGAACACCGACCGGAAGAACGCCCGGGCGAACCGCAGCCGGTTGACCATCAGCGCAAGGGCCAGCGACAGCACATAGGTCGCCGGCACGATGAACGCCGTGAACAGCAGAAACGTCCCCAGACTGCCGAGGAAGGACGCATCGCTGAGCATCGCGCCGTAGTTGCCCAGCCCGACGAAATCCGCGCCGGACGGACTCACCGTGTTGTGCGCGTCGAAGAAGCTCAGATAGACGCTCCACACCAATGGCACGTAGGTGAACAGCCCCAGACCGAGGGCGAACGGCCCGACGAAGGCCCAGAACCACAGATTCCGCCGCTGCTGCCCGAGCAGCCGGACACCGAGCGAAGGACGCCCGGCAGCCGGCGCGACCGCCGCCCGGCGGCGGACCGGCTCGTCCTTGACCCCGACCGCCCCTCCGCTCCCTCCCGCCGTCACTTCTTCCTGACCCGCTGAAGCTCGGCGTTGACCTTGCGCACCACGGTCCTCAGCTCACTCTCCGGGTTGGCGCCGTCCTTGATGATCCGGCTCAGCGCGTCCTGATAGGTGGTACGGTCCGCGGTCGTCCACAACAGCGGCTCCGCATAACCGTGCTCGGTCGCGAAGCGGACCGCATCCGCCGCCGGCCCCTCCCGCAGCTGCTCGGCCTTCTTCGCCAGCGAGATCCGGGCCGGGATGTGGAACCCGTACGACAGCGCGAAATCCTGCTGGAAGTCGGTGCGGTCCACCCACAGCCACTTCGCGAAGGCCTTCGCCTCCGCCTTGCGCTTGCTCCGGGCACTGACCGCCGAGCCATAGGCGCCCACCTGAACGGACGGCTTCCCGCCGCTTCCGTCCTTCGGGAACGGCAGCACCCCGAAGTCGTCCCCCAGCGCCTTCTTGATCTGCGGCAGCGCCCACAGCCCCGACCACTGCATCGCGGTCAGGCCCTGGATGAACGCGGCCGGATCGGACCAGTCCGTGGGCGCCCCCAGCAGCAACGACTTGTCCGCGTACAGCTGCCGGATCTTCCCCAGCGCCCGCGCCGCGGCCGGATCGTCGAACCCGGCCCTGCCGTCCGCATCGACCAGACTCAGCCCGGCCGCGAACAACGGCGTCCCGCCGAGCACCCCGACCCCGCCGTCGTTCCCCAGGAACAGCCCCTTGGCCTTCTTGTTACTGAGCTTCTTCGCCCCGTCCACCAGCTCATCGAGCGTCTGCGGCGGCCGGACCCCGGCCTCCCTCAGCAGGCTCTTGCGGTAGTAGAGCAGCTGCATGTCCACGACCTGCGGGATGCCCCAGACCTTGTCCTGCCAGATCTTCGGCGCCAGCGCGGCCTGGTGGAAGTCATCCTTGACCGGCTCGACGACATCGGTCAGATCGACCACCTGCCCGCCCTGAATCTGCTCCAGCAGCGGCCCATTGACCTCGAAGACATCCGGCCCCGAGTCGGTCAGCAGCGCCGCCGCCGTCTGCCGGTCATAATCCCCCGGCCGCCACTGCACCGAGACATCCGCCTTCCGGTACGCGGCCGCATACCGCTTCACGGCCCGCTCGGCCCCCGGCTCCCCGTACTGGTGATACCACTGCCTGATCTCCGCCCCCGAACCCCCGCCTCCCCGCCCGGTATTGGACCCACACGCCGTCGCCAGCCCCGCGGCAAGCGCGACCCCACCACCAGCCGCCAACAACCGCCGCCTGTTGATCTCCGTCATGCCACGTCGCCCCCTGCGCTCGTCACGTTCCGCACGACATGCCGCCTCGTGCGGTTGCCACGTCGCGCACGACGCATCGCCCCGTGCGCTTGTCACGTCATGGTTATGGTCGATCACCGATGGTGCGGTCGTCCATGGTGCCGTATGGGGGTGGGGGTGTGTTGCGTCTGTGGATAACGGGGGCGGGGGGCTCTATCGGGGCGCCTGCCGGCCGCCGGCAGCGGGCTTGGCATGGCGGCTATGGGCGATGGCGAGCGCTTCCTCGGGGGTAGTGGGCGGTGTGGGACTGCCCTGCGGCCTGGTCATCTACTGCTCCTGTCGTGCACGGTCTCGCCGGGGAATTTCGCCGCTCCGTCAATAGGATCCGAGGTTGTCCAATCCGCCTTCGAATACCTCGTCCCAGTGATCAGCGGTCTCCGTGGCGGGGTCGATTTCCTCGGCCCATTCCCTGAGGCTCCACCGGGCGTCGATGACTTCGGCGAGGGTGGACAGCCAACTGGTGCGGTACTCGCAGTAGAGCCTTAGCGCCGTGGCGAATTGCGGGAGGCTGCCGGCCAAGAGGACTGTCGAATAGCCGCTCTCCGTGTCCTGGAGGACTGCGCCGCTCGATCCGTCCAGTACCACGGCTCCTCCCCTCCACGAGCCGATCCGATAGAAGGGGCCCTCCGCCTCCGGATCCGGCGCATCGTCTGGCCATTCGAACTCCGGAAGCCCTTGTCCGTCCAGGGGGAGAGAGGAGAAGAAAGGGATCTGGCCGTTCACGTACGGCAGGCCAGTCGTGTTCAAGAACTCCCGGGCGGCGGGATTGCGCAGGCCGTCGGGTAGGTGAGCAGCACTCATTGTCCGGCAGCTTCCGCCACCGAAGATTCTCTCCAGCCATGACGCCGAAGGGGCACCATCGGCAAGCGCCTCCTCGGGGCACTGCCAGGTGGCGGCCTTTGTTACAGAGCCGAGGTAGGGCCCCGTGGCCCACACGCCCGCTTCGGCATCGGCCGAGGCCACTGCGTGCACTGCGTACAGCCCGCCGTGCCCGCCGATGACCCAGCAGCCCGGCCCAGCCGGCCTGATGCTTCTGTTGGCATCGGGAGTTCTGGGGGCCGGTAGCGCTGCGGCCTCCTGGAATTCCGCCGGCCTGGGGGTGTCCTGGGTATGCGGAATCCGTACGACACTTTCCGCGCCTACCTCCGTGCCGTCATCGAGAGCGAAGACACGTTCCACATACTCCTCGTTCAACGGCCCGCCCATGTCGTCGTACTGGACGACCCGCCTCATCACGGCGACCGGCACGTTATCCCTGCGCTCCACGCGCACCTGGTCGACGCGTCCCACTTCCCCGTCCATCGGACCGAATACGCCGTACGGCCGTTGATGAGACCAGAGCGTCTTCCAAGGCAGCTCGATGCCGGCGTTTGCGAGTCCGTCTGCCAGCTCGTGCTGCCCATGGTTCACTGCCGCCCAGTGCAACCAGGAAAGCCACTCGCCGCGTGATACGGGATCAACTCGCTGCGCTTCCAGATAGTGAATGTCCATCGCGACGGTGCCTTGTGGTACACCCGACGGCCAGGCCGCTGCAAGTCCCTGTAGCAGCCCGTAGCGTTCCGTGCGGGCGAGCATCTCACCATTGCCCAGCAACTCCTCAAGGGAACCACCGAGTGCCGCGTGCATGGGGAGGGCCTGAGCGGCATATCGCGTCAGCTCGGGCGTGCCCGCGTGCGCGGAAAGGTAATGGAAAAGGGCCTGCTGATCCGCGGGGGAGAGGGCGCTTTCCTCGCGAGCGATGGACCGCGTCATGGGTGTGGTGAAAGAAATGCTTTCGGCGTCGTCCTCGGCGGCTTCCACAGACAGCTGGTTCGGGTACTGGGCGACGAGTGACCGGAGCTCGCCCTCGTCCGCGCGATGCCCCAAAGCTTCGCAGAGCGCTGACCACACAGGAAAGGCAATAGCGGGCGTCTCGGCCGCAGCGAGAAGCTGAATGGCACGGTGCCGGCACATGGCGCTGGCCTCTTGAAGAGTTCCGGCGCTACCCGGCGCGTCGCCATCGGCTATCAACACCTCCTGCGACTGGCGGCGATGGGGGATACGCGCACGATCGATATCACCTTCCACCACTATCCGCAGACACCGGCGGTCATCGCGCCCCAAGCGTTCCGCGACCAGACGGAGCACCCGCCCGGGCTCCGTCGAGGTGATCGTGGGTCCGGCCCACTGGGCGTTGGCCAGCAAGACGACCGCATCACGGTTGATGAGCCCTTGCGCACTCCAGAAGCTCGCTCGCCGTTCGTGAGCGGCCTCCGGATCCACCCCCAGACCGAGAAGTACATGAATTGCCACTTCCTCGGCACTCAGATGGAGACAATCGACGAACACTGCGTCGGGCACTCGTCGACGGAGGTCGTCGAGCACCTGCCCGGCACCGGAGCCGCCGGCGCCGCGCAATACGAGCACGCCGCCCTTGCGCCGCGGCTCACCGAGCCAGGCTTCCAGCTCCGCCGCGGCAGTTGGAGGTGACTCCACGTACTTGCACTCCCATCGACTTCAGGGCGATATCCGGGGCGGCGTCACACCAGCGTCAGCACCTCCGAAAGGACGCAGATCCTCAGTCATTGTGGAGGGGATAGACCCACGCCCCCGCCGTGGAGCCGCGCCAGTCGATGTTCCACAAGGTGTCTTCGATGTCCCGTCGTAGCGAGTGGGCTTCGATTTCGTTTTCCGTGGCATCGAGGATGTGCCGACCCGTGATCCATTGGGCTGCCTTGGTAAGGAAGGAATCCAGGCTGGTGGCAACGAGTGTCCCTTCCAGGCCGTCTTCGTCAGGGCTGCCGGGCATACGCAGTGTGCGGCCGGTGGGGCCGTCGATGACGATCAGGCCGCCCATCCATCGGCCGATCTTGAAGAATGGGCCTGCGGCGTCGGGCGCCTCCAGGCCCTCCTGCCAGGCGATCTCCGAGAGGAAGCCGGGGAGATCAGGTTCCAGGGCGATTCCTCTCGTGTCCATGACGGGGAGTCCGGTTTCGGAGAGCGTTCGCCGGGCCGCCGCGTCGGTGAGGCCGCTCGGCAAGCCGTCGATGGGCGTGCGCACGACGAGGGGTTCGTCGAGCAGTTCCGTCAGATCCGTCGGGGCGGGTTCGGGGGCGTGCGCAGGGCGGGTGGGGCCGGCCACGGTCGGGCATCCGGAGAGGGGCGGGCCGGTCGGCGGTGTGAGGCCCGGGAACTCGTCTGGCTCGGCAGGCGCCACACCGAACAGGCCGCCCGCGCCGGCCACGATGACGCGGTCCTCAACGGTCCGGGCGAGGTAGAGAAATTCCTCGTCGGGGCCTTCGTCGGCCCCGTCGGCCTCCTCGAAATCGCTGAGGGTGAGGGGGCCGCTGGTGTCATGGGCGTCGGGGTCGGCCCAGGTGAGGGCCTGCTGTGCGGCTTCCGGCAGGTCGTCGCCATACCAGGGACCGCCCAGCAGTTCGCCGGTTGCGATGTCCCGGACGTGCACGGGGGAAGGGGATTCGCACTCGACGGCCACTGCGGGGCGGCCGTGCCAATGGACCGGGTAAAGGTCATTGACCACCCCTGGGGTGAGATAGCGCGGGTGATAGCCGCCCGGCGGACGCCAGTGGGTCCAGCTCGTGGTCCACGGCATGCCCAGTCCCGAGCCCGCAATGCCTGTCGCGAATGCGGAGTCCTCGCGTGCGGTCGCCATCAGATGCAGCCAGGCAGCCCACTCCGGCTGGGTGGGTGGGGTCACCCCGTAGCTCCACAGATGTACGGCGTCGGCTGCGGGGTTGTTTCCCGGAACCGATCCGTCGAAGGCGCAATGTGCTGCATCAAGCAGTGCTTCCTGCGTGATGTTGGCGATGAGGGAGCCATCGCACAGCAATTCGTGGAACAGCCCGGCTTGGACGGCATGCATTGCCAGCCCGTGTGCGGCGTAGCGTCCGATTTCCCCCGAGGCCGCCCACCCCTCGGTGTGCAGCAATTGGGGGGACATTTCCCTGAGCCATTCGACCATGTGCCGGTTGACGCGGAGCACCGTCTCCTCGTCGGCGGCCTCGCGAAGAGCCTCCGCCAGCCCTTCATCGACGAATGTGACACCGTCGGAGTCGTGCGTCACCAGGTCGGGGAACCGGGCGAGGATTTCCTGAAGCATGACCTCCTCCGTATCGCGCAGCCCGGCGGACTGCGCAAGCTCCCGCCACACCCGGAGCGGAACCCGGCGCGGCTCGGCCAGCGCCAGTGCCCGGATCTGCGCCGGTACGTCAACGAGCTCTGAATCCCAGGGGGATTCAGGACCATCGTCTAGATGCAGGACGAACTCGCGGGCCGGCGGATCGGCCTGTGGCGGAGCGGCAACGACCACGGCGACCTTGCGCTGGTGGCTGAGCCTCCCGGCAAGCTCGTCCCGTACCTGCAAAGGCCGCGCCGAACACCGGGTCCGGCCTGCCCGGTGTGCGTTCTTGAGCAGGATGCACGTGTCGGCGGAGAAATACTTGCGCAAATGGCGCCACGGCGTGTTGATGTGGGCTGAGGTCGGCACGCCGACAAAGCCAAGTACCTCCGTCACGATCTCCCCGGGCGTCTGCCCCGCGGCATCGAGCAGCAGACTTCGAGGCGTTCGCCGGTGTACTTCGTGCAGAACCTCGTCCGCGGCGTGCCCGCCCACGATGTCGCAGCGGCTGCCGGCGGGACGCCCTTGGTTCCACCACTCGACAACGCGTGAGACCGCCTCGTCGGTCGAGAGGTGGTGGTGGCCGGGGGTACTGGGCTGATTCACGTGATTACCTCGGAACGATATGACGCATGGTCGTTGCCCAAACCTCACCGATGACGTCCAGATGGTCATCCATTTCTTGCTGCATGAGCAACTCCTTGTCGGACTTCTTCTTCTTCACCTCATTGTTGATCTTCTTGCTGATTTCCTTCAGTGCGGCTCGCCTGTCCTTCTCGTCGGTCATGGCCTGCGCCGCCTGGATCTGGGATGCGAATTTCTTCTTCTGAAGTTCGCGTTCGTTGGACCGCAGTTTGAGTCCGGCATCATCCGTTCGGTACGTCGTGCTGTAGTACACGGGCACGCCGGCCATCAGATCATGCTCGCGGAGCCTGTCGGAACAGTGGGCATGTCCTTGTCCCTTGCCGCAGGGCTCGCGCTCGGTGTAAAGGCCCCGAAGTGTGTACTGCGACCCACCGGGCTTCTCGTTCTGCCGGTCGATCCACTGGAGCAGGTGCTTTTCCGAGTGGCGCGGAGACACTCCCGAAGTTTCTGCGGGGACCGATGAATCCACGACGTATGTCGAATTTCCGTCGGCGTCAACGACCTCGACAACTGCGTAGTTCTTTCCAGAGAAATCTGGCTTGTGTGCAGCGGTCGCGGCGATCATCTCGTCGATTTGCTTCTTCGACGGCCCCTTTGCTGATGCCTTGTTTCCGGTGATCCGGTTGTAGAGCTCTTTCATGTCGCGCTTGGTCTCGGGAGCGCTGCGGTGCTTCACGGGGAAATTAGGGCTCGCTTCCTCGCGGGCCTGCGAACTCACTCCTCGATCCCTGCTCTTGGCCAGGTCATCCGTGCCGTCTTGACGAGCGTCGGCGTTGGCGTAGGGCTGGGAGTCATATCCAGGGTTTTTCCCGACGCCCTGACTCTCGTGATACACCGCACTCATTCGCGCCAGAGAGCCGACCACTGCCATCTTCTGACCGTCGTTCATGGCGCGGAACCGGTCTCCGAGGGTGGCCTCCAACTCCCGTCGCGTGATGGTCGTCGGCGGAGGGTTGGTGTTCCCGGCCGCGAGGGCGCGGCGCTGTGCCGCCATCCGTCCCTCGGCGCGTTCCAAGATGCTGGCCAGGCTGCCGTCACGCGCCCAACCGCGGAGGCTGTCATGGACATGCGACAGTCCATCGGCCCCATAGTTGTCGCTGAGCGCATCCTCCCCGAGCCTGTAAACGGGGTTCTTCGGGCTGCGCAGCTTCTCTTGTTCCTCGTCCGGTGGCAGGCCGAGCTGGGGATCGTGCGCGCCTTCTGGACCGTTGAGCTTGGTCGGGTCCGGTGTTCCGTCACCGTCGGCGTCGGCCATGTCGACGTCGGAATCGTCGTGGGGCTGGCCCACTTCGTCGATGTCCATGTCGTCGGGGGAGGGGTCGTGCTGGTTCCCCTTGCCGTTGCCTGCGGGTTCGGCTGCGGGGCGGCGGTCGCCTTGGGTGGCTCCGTCGTGGCGGGGTGAACCATCCTGGAGGGGACGGCGGTTGGCATTGAGTGGGATGGCGTGGACGCCGTTGGTGCCGTCGTGGAGGGGCTTGTTGCTGCGCTGGCCGGTCTGGGCGTCGACGTAGGTGATCTTGCCGTTGTGGTTGACGACGTTCCAGGCGTGGGCGCGGCCCTTGCTGTCCTGGGTGACGATGACGGCCTGGGAGCCGTGGCCGGAGTTGCGGAGGTCGTTTTCCAGGCGGTTGAACGCCCTGGGGCCGTTGCCGTAGTCGCTGAAGCGGGCGCCGAGGGTGTTCTCGATGCGGTCGCGGCCGTTGTTCTCGCCGCGGTCGGAGGGCGTGCCGTCGGGGTTGGTGTCCGGGGTGCGGTGAGCGGCGGCGGTGGGGTTGCCGGAGTAGGTGTCGGCGGCCGCGAGTGCGGCGTCGACGCAGTTGTTGCTGCGGCCGGGGGCGTCGGGGCCCGGGTCGTTGATGGAGTCGACCCAGTTGCCGTCCTCGGGGTCGGGGTGGCGCTGGGGCTCGCCGTCCTCGCCCTTGGGTATCGCGTCCTCGACCTGCTGCTGATGCGCGTCGGTGGGACCGTCGAGACCGCCGGGACGCTCGCGGTTGCGGGTGTCGGAGGCGGGAGTGGGGTTGTTCTGGTCGGAGTTCTTCGAGTGGTCTGCCTGCTCCGAGTGGTCCGCCTGGTCCGAGTGTGTGGAGTGGTCTGCGGGGTGAGATGCGTCCGACGTGTCCGATGTGTCCGGCGGTGTGTGCTGGTCGTGGGGTTCGGCGGGGGTGGTCTGGTCTGTTGTGGTGGGGGCGGGGTCGGATTGGGGCGTCGCGGGGTTGCCGTTGCCTGCTGCGTTCTCCTCGGGGCGGGGCTCGTTGGCGCGGGTGGGGCCGTCGAGGCGGGGGTTGTGCGGGGGGCGTTCGGGGGTGGGCTGCTGGGTGTGGTCCTGGATGATCTGCGAGCCGTCGGGGCGGCGGTTGTTGCCGGGAGGCGTGGTGGGGATGTCGCGGCGGGGGCCGTCCAGGCGCGGGTTGTAGGGCCGGGAGGTCTCTTCCCGGCGGGGGCCGTCCAGGCGCGGGTTGTAGGGCCGGGAGGTCTCTTCCCGGCGGGGGCCGTCGAGGCGCGGGTTGTACGCGGGCTGCTCGGGGCGTCGTTGTTGGCTTGCGTCGTGGATCGCCTGGGAGCCGTCGGGGCGGCGGTTGGGGCGGGCGGAAGCGTTGCCGTTGGTGTTGCCGGTGGGCGGTGTGGTGCCGCGGGGGGTGCCGGTGCCACCGGCCTGGGGCGGCATGGCGCCCGTCATCATCGGGCCGTTGGCCTGGGGGGTGTGGGGCTGGGTCCCTTGGGGGGAGGGGGTGGTGGGGGTGCCGGTGTCGGCGGTGTGCTGGGTCGGCGGGGGGAGGGTTGCGGTGCCCGCGGACTGGGTGGTGACGGTGGTGTCGTCGGGGTCGTCCACCGTGGGCATGGGGTCGCCGGGAGCCGGGTCACGCTGCTGGATGGGCTGACCGGACGACGGGCTGTGCTGTACGGGGGCGCCCTGCGGCGGGGTGCCGGCGTGCGGCATCGAGGTGCGGCCGCCGCCCGTGGAGCTGTCCCCGTTGGAGGTGCTGTTGTTGCCCGCGTCGGGGGAGTTGTCGCTGTTGGAGGGCGGGTTGCCGGCTACGGGGTCCGGGCTTGGCGAGGGTGCCGGCGCGGCCTGGGGCGCGTCCGGATGTGCGGGCCCGCCCTGTTGGGGGGACTGGTCCGGTGCGGGCTGGGTGCTGATGGGGTCCGGGGCGGGGGCCGGGCGGGCCGCGTCCGGGGCGTTGTCCGGGGCGGGGGCGGGGCGCGCCCCTTCCGGGGTGTGGTCCGGGGCCGGCTGGGTGGTGATGTTGTCGGCGTCCGGGCGTAGGGCGTCCGGGGTGGTGTCCCGTGCGGGCTGGGTGGTGATGTTGTCCGGGTCCGGGCGGGCTGAGTCAGGGGTGTTGTCGGGGGTGGGCTGGGTGCTGGGGGAGTCGGCGTCCGGGGTCGGGGTCGGGCCCGACTCGGGAGTGTGCCCGGAGTCGGGGGTCGGGCCGCTGTCCGGAGCGTGCCCGGAGTCGGGGGTGGGGGACGTCCCGTACGGGCTGTCGTTGCCGCCGGAGTAGCCCTCGTCGAAGGGGGAGCGCTGGCCCGGCGGCGGGAGGGGCTGGGCCTCCGGGACGCTGCGCGAGGGGTCCGAGCCGGGGGAGGAACTGTCGGCGGAGGGGCCCGGGTTGGTGCCCGTGCCCGCGCCTGCGTCCGAGCCGGAGCTGGGGTTCGTACCGGAGCCCGCGCCGGAATCCGTACGGGAGCCGCTGCCGCCGTCCGTGCCCGTACCTGTGCCCACGTTGTCCGAGGCGCGGGGGGAGTGGCTGGTGGAACCGCCGGAGTCCGCGCTGCCCGAGTCCACGCCCCCGCGGTTGCCGCTGCCGCCGGTGTCGCCGGAGGCGCGACCGGAACCGGAACCGGAACCGCCCCCATCGGAACCGCTGTTCGAGCCGCCGTCCGAGCCCGTACCTGAGCCCGTACCCGAGCCCGCTCCCGAGCTGCTGCCGGAGCCACCCCCGTCGGCCCCGTCACCGGCCCCCGCCCCGCTGCCCGACCCACGACCGGAGCCACCGGACCCGCTATCCGACCCGCTCGACCCGCCGTCGCCGCTGCCGCCGTCCGTCGAGTCGCTGCCGTCGCTCCCGTGGCCCGCGGCGCTGTCCAGGCCGTTGCGGGCGCGGCGTCCGGCGCGGCCGCCGGCGCCGTCGCGGAGGCTTTCGCCGAGGGATTCGCCGGTGTTCTTGAGGGCGTCGGTGGCGGCCTTCTGGCCTTCCTTGGCGGTGCGGCCGAGGTCGTAGCCCTTCTGGGCGCCGAAGTTCTGGTTGACGGTCTGGGCGATGAGGTCGGAGGCCATGGCCTCCAGCGCGGAGATCACCGGCTCCTTGGCGGCCTCCATGATCGCGTCAAGGAGCTGCTTGGCGACCTCCTTGAGGATCCTGCGGACCATCTCGCGGGTGGCGAACGTGGCGGCCGCGGCGCCTATTTCGGACAGACCGAGGGTGAAGGGGGCCGCGGCCTGGGCCGCGATGATTTCCGCGGCCAGAATCGCCAACTGGACGATCACGGCGACCTTCATGCCGATCACGAGCGTGGCGGCGGCCTCGAAGGTGAACGCGATGACCTCGGCCGCCTGCGCGGCATCGTTGAGATACCCCGAATTCCCGGAGAACTTCTCCCACGCCTTGCCGAAGCCCTCGATGGCATCGCCGGAGTTCTCGGCGAGCACATTGCTCGCATAGGTGGCACCCCGGGCCTGATGCCCCTGCACCTCCGCCGCGAAATTGCGCCAGACCTGCGCGCATTCCAGCAACTTGTCTTCGTCCGCGTGCGGCCAGTTGAAGCCGAGCATGTCCAGGACCCACTCAAGCGGATCAGGCAGCATGACAGACAAGGCGGAAGCTCCCCCGTGAAATGTACTTCTAGAAAAGTGCTTCTAGGCGTGTGGCGGACGCGGGCCGCGCGGAACGGCCGCCGCGTCCGTATCCCCGGAACCGGCCGGTGGCGTCAGTGCTTGACGGGCGTGATCGAGGTGCGGACCGTGTCGTCGACGGTCGGGTCGCGCCACGCCTGCTGGTTCTCGACGTGCTGCTTCATCAGCGAGTCGTTGAAGTCCTCGTTCTCGGCATGGTTCTTGGACATCGACGTCAGTGCCTTGCCGATTTTCTGGAGCTGGGCGGAGAGATGGCCCATCGACTCGTTCATGCCGTCCCGCACACCTTCGTAGACGACACCGAACTTCTCGCCGATCTCGTCATCGCCCCACGGCGGAGCCCCGTCCTTGCTGTCGAACGTCGTCAGACCGCTCACGAACTGCTCACCGAACGACTTCTCCGGCGGCGGCTTTTCCTGCCCGTTGCTGGGCGGCCCGGCCCCCAGGGCGTGCAGGCCGTCCATCAGCCGGGCGACCGAGGAATAGAAGTCCTCACCGAGCTTGACGAAGTTGGTGCCCTGAGCCTTGAGGCTCTCCACATCGGTCTGGAAACCACCGGCTCCGGCCATGACGTCCCCCGTGTTCGCGCTGACCCGGTCAAAATTCAAGCCAAAGCCTAACTGGCGCGGTTGACAGCCCACCAGGTGCTGCGGGCGGAGCGCTCTGCGCGTGGTCGGTGGAGCTCCGGCCGGGAGGTTTCAGGGGTGCGACCGAGGCCGGGAAGCCTCAGGAGGTGTGACCGCCGCGCAGGCGGTGGTAGAGCTCCACGGCCGACTCCGGGGGGAAGTTGGGCAGGAAGGAGACCTCGCCGTCGGTCTTGGCGATGACGACATTGCTTCCGCCGGGCTCCGCGGGCGGGGCGGTGGGGTCCGCGGGCGGCGGCCAGCTCGCGTGGATCAGGTAGCCGATGTCGAATTCATGGACGAACAGACCGGACGGGCCGCCGGGTGAACCGACTTCGGGGAAGTGCTGACGGCCGATCTCCAGTGCCTCGTCCGCGTTCGCCGGCACGGGCTGCGGTCCGGTCTGCGGGGGGAGCGGGGGCGGCGTGGGGGGCAGGCCCGGGACGCTGCCAGACTGGTCGGAATCGGTCATGTTCTGACTCCTTGGTGCTGGACATGCGGATGAGGGTCAACCTAACTCACGCCGTGACGGCCCGATCGGTTCGCCTCCGGGGTGCCCCTCCTCACCCGAACAGCACCTGTGACAGCCAGAATTCCAGCAGTTCCTGGTCACCGGTGATGGCGAAGGTGTCGCGGTCGCCCGGGACGCGCCCGTAGATGAGGAGCAGGAGGTCCGTCAGGGGGGCGCGGACGGAGACGGCGGCCGGCTCCTGGGCGCGGCGCCAGGCGAGGGTGTCGCCGGTGAGGTCGACGAGCCAGTCGGCGGCCGCGTCCGGTGGGGTGTCCGTGGCGTGGAAGTGGAGGGTGCGGCCGGGGCCGAGGAGGGCGCGGCGGTCCGGGTGGTGGTCGAACATCTCGGGCAGGGAGCCCAGTTCCATCCATTCGTCGAGGCAGTCGAGGGCGACCCGCTGGTCGACGGTGAAGTCCGCGCCGAGGGTGAGAGCGGCGTCGGCCCGGTGCATCACCGTCTCGTGGGCCATCCGGCGGGCGAAGAAGCGCGGGGAGCCGGAGGGGAGCGGGGTCCAGATCCGGGCGTCGGGGCCGGCGGCGCGGAGCGTGTCCGCGAGGAGCCGGGCGCCCTGGGTGAGCCAGCCGGCGAGGGCGGCAGGGGTCTCGGTGGTCTCGCGGGGGAGGACCCGGAGTGCGGTCTCCGGCGGGGGCTCGGTCGCCCGGGTCCGGACGAGGTGCTCGACCCAGCGATGGGCCTCGCCCAGATGCCGGAGCAGCTGGGCGAGGTTCCAGTCGGGGCAGGAGGGCACCGAGGTGGTCAGGGCCGTGTTCTCGTCGAGGTGGGAGCTCAGCAGCTCGGCCTGCTGGACGATTTCGGCGCAGTGGTCGTCGTAATCCATGGTGGCGTCCATGTCGTCACGGTAGGGCCACCCACTGACAATGCGCTGTCACCCTGTGTGAGCGGGCGCCGTCAGGCGGAAGCGGAGCCGGCAGATCACCGCGTCGGTGTCGCGGCGGATCGCGTGGGCGACGACCGCGCCGCGCTGGTTCTGGAGCAGGCGCTGCCAGAGGTGGGCGGTCCGCCTTCAGGCCGAAGACGTGCGGGAGGTAGTTGTCCCGCGCCAGCAGGCCCATCAGGACGGGCAGGCCGCCGAAGGAGGTGTTCGCGGCGAGGGCCAGCAGCACCATGGTGGCGAACTGGACGACGTAGAAGGCCGCGTGGTGGCCGAGCGAGGCGTCCGCGAGCTGGGCGAGGACGGTGACGCCCTCCACCGGCTGGAGGTGGAAACGGCCGATGAGGACGGACAGCCCGATCAGCATCACCCCGAGCAGCGCGCCGAGCGCGACCTCGGTGCGCTGGGCACGCCGGACCGCCGGGGCCCGGAAGGAGGGCACCGCGTTGGCGACCGCCTCGACCCCGGTCAGCGCCGAGCAGCCGGCCGCGAACGCCTTGAGCAGCAGCAGGGCGCCGACCGTGGTGGCGTTGTCGGCGACGACGGAGGCGTGTCCGTCGGCGGCCACGGTGGCGGCGGGAGCGGTACGGAACAGCCCGACGGCGATCATCGTCAGGACGGCGCCGACAAAGACGGCGGTGGGGACGAGGAAGGCCCTGGCTGAGTCGGCGATACCGCGCAGGTTGAGGGCGGTGATGAGGGCGAGGACTGCCAGGCAGATACCCACCCGGTCGTCGTGCAGGGCGGGGAAGGCCGAGGTCAGGGCCGCGACACCGGCGGTCACCGAGACCGCGACATTCAGCACGTAGTCGAGGACGAGGGAGGCGGCGGCGAACAGGGCGGTGCGGCGGCCGAGGTGCGTCTTGGCCACCGCGTACGAGCCGCCGCCATTGGGGAAGGCCGCGATCACCTGACGGTAGGAGGCGACCAGGACGGCGAGCAGGGCGGCGATGGCGAGGGTGACGGGGAGCGTGAAACCGAGGCCGTGGCCGCCCGCCGCGGCCAGGACCAGCACGATCGCCTCGGGGCCGTAGGCCACGGACGCCATGGCGTCGAGGGAGAGGGCGGCCAGACCCTGGAGGGCGGTGAGTCGGTGCCGGGCGTCGGGTTCGGGAACGGTGGCGCCGCGGGGGGCGTTGGAGATGCCGGAGTCGGCCCCGGCTCCGGCCCCAGCCCCGGCTCCGGCCCCGGCCTCGGAGTGGAGGCCGTCGCCCGTTCCGCCCCGCCCGTTGGCGGTGGCTGCGGCGGTGACGGTGGCGGTATCCGGTGGTTCCTCCGGTCGGCCATCGGCTGGGGACACCTGCGGCATTGTTCGTCGTACCTCCGTGCGCACCGTGCGGGACCAGGCCAGCGTGCGGGGCGCGACGGCCGGCGCCCGCGGCCTTGGCGGCCCCTTGGCGGGCGACGGACCGTTCTTCACGCGTTCTTGACGGGGGTGGGGCCGGTCAGGCTGTCGGAACGAGTGCTCGCAGGTCCTTGTGGCGGACCAGGCGGATCCCGCAGAAGTCCTCGGGGTCGTCCTCCATCTCGAAGCACGCCGCGATGATCCAGACCACGATGAAGAGGTAGCCGCCCAGCCAGCGGCGGAACAGCCGGGGCAGTCGCGGACGGCTGGCGTCCGTTTCGCGGATGACGCGGGTACGGACGGCGAACTTGCCCAGGCTGGCGCCCGCGATACGGGTCAGCAGGACCTGGTTGAGGAACGACAGCCCGAAGCCCGCGCCGGCGACCGCGTAGCAGGTCTGAAGGGCGGGCAGACCGGCGTGGTCGGCGGAGTTCAGGGCGACGTAGGCGGCCGTCAGGGCCAGCAGACCGTCGAGGAGGAGCGCCCCCCACCGGCGCAGCGGTCGCGCCTCGTCGGGGATGCGCACGGCCGCGGCGGGCGGCGCGTACGGGGACTGCGCGGCCGGCTGCGGGGCGTACGGCTGCGGCGGGTAGGGCTGCTGGTGCAGTGGCGGGCCCTGCGGGGAGGGTTGCTGCGGAGGGAAAGATCTTTCGTACACGGGTCCGGATTTTTCCATGCCGTGCGGGTCAGAACGCCGTGGCGGGCCGGGAGAAGTCGTAGCGGACACCGGTGAGTTGTTCCGAGGCCGCCCACAGGCGCTCGCCGTTCGCGTCCTTCTTGGTCCAGGGGGCGCGGAAGCACTGGGCGGGTGCGCCGCGCAGTCCGCTGCGCGGGCCGATGAAGGAGTCCGGCCGCATGTGCGGGGCGGTGGCCGCGCAGAGGGTACCCAGGGCGCCGCCGTCGGGGGACTGGGCGAGCACCCGGTTGGCCCGCTCGACCATGCGCTCGGTGGCGGCGCGGCCCTCCATCCGGACGCCCTCGGTCGCGAGATTGGTGGCGGCGTATCCGGGGTGCGCGGCGGCCGCGACGACCTGCGAGCCGGCCGCGGCCAGCCGCCGGGTCAGCTCGTGGACGAAGAGGAGGTTGGCGCTCTTCGAGCGGGCGTAGGCGATCCAGCGGCGGTAGGAGTGCTCGCTGTTGAGGTCGCTGTAGTCGAGGTCGGCGAGGGCGTGCAGCATGCTGGAGACCGTGACGACCCGGGCGCCGGGGGTGGCGAGGAGCTTGGGCAGCAGCAGCCCGGTCAGCGCGAAGTGGCCGAGGTGGTTGGTGCCGAACTGCATCTCGAAGCCGTCGGCGGTGGTGCGGTGCGGCAGGGCCATCACGCCCGCGTTGTTGATGAGCAGGTCGAGGCGGTCGCCGTCGAAGTCGTCGAGGGCGGCGGCGAAGTCCCGTACGGAGGACAGATCGGCCAGGTCCAGTGACCGGAACTCGGCCTCGGCGGTGGGAACTTCGGAGCGCAGCCGGTCCAGCGCGGCGATCCCGCGCGTCTCGTTGCGGCAGGCCAGCAGTACGCGGGCGCCCTGGCGGGCCAGTTCGCGGGCGGTGACATAGCCGATACCGCTGTTCGCGCCCGTGACCACCACCGAGCGGCCGGTCTGGTCGGGGATGTGGCTGGTGTTCCACCTGGTCACGCCTGCACTCCTCCGTAGGGGGCAACCAGGTTACGCCGGGCGGTGGGGCGGATGGGGTGGGAGGGACGGAGGTGACGGGTGCGGCGCGCCCGGACACCGGCCGCTGCCGCCCCGGTCCGCCCACGGCCGCTTGCCGGTCCGCCCACCGCCGCCGCACCGCTCCCGCCGCACCGCTCCCGCCGCACCGCTCCCGCCGCACCGCTCCCGCCGCACCGCTCCCGCCGTCACGCCGCCCCGGTCACTCCCCTTCGGCGAGGCGCTTGATCGCCGAGAGGCGGGTGTCCCAGGCGGCGGCCACCCGGTCCATCCACCGGGCGGTGACCCCCAGCCGCTCCGGGATGACCCGGTAGCGGGCCTCCCTGCCCTCCCGGTGGCCGGCGACCAGACCGGCCCGGTCCAGGACCCCCAGATGTTTGACGATGGCCTGGCGGCTGACCGGCAGTTCCGCCGCCAGGACCGTGGCGGTCGCCTCGCCGTGCGCGGCGAGGGCGTCGAGTATCCGGCGGCGGGTCGGGTCCGCCAGCGCGGCGAACACCTCGGCCACGGCGTCCCCGCCCGCACCGCCGTCCGGGCCGGGGACAGGGCCGGAGCCCGGACCGGAACCCGCTCCGGCCCCCGCACCCCTCCCCGGCCCCCCGTCCGGCCCCGCCCCCGGCCGTCCCGCTCCTGCCCCCGCGTCCCTCGTCATGCCGCGAGCTGCTCCGTGTACCGCCGGATGTTCTCCACCTGGCCGGACCAGCCCTCGGAGTGGCTCTCGTACCCGGCGGTCGGCTGCCGGTCCGCGGGGATGCTGAGCGCGGCGAAGCCGGTCTCCACGACGCGCAGCCGGGTGCCGTCGCCGTCCGGGGTGAGGGTGAACTCGACGAGGGTGGAGTTGCCCTCGGTCGCCACCTCGCCCGGGAAGGCGCTGGCCCAGCGGTACGCGAAGTAGCGCGGCGGGTCCACCGTCACGATGGTGGTCGGGAACTGCCCGTACTCGCCGTGGTCGAGCTCCATGATGCCGCCCGGCCGCAGATCGACCGGCGTCGGTTTGCCCTGCCCGAACCACGAGCCGACGTGCTCCGGTTCGGTGAGCACGGCCCACACCCGCTCCATGGGCGCGGCGATGCTGATCTCCCGCTCGATGCGGTCCCTGCTGCCGCCCGCGCCGCTGTCGGTGTTCTGGTGGCTGTCGGTGCTCATGGCGTGCGCCTCCTGCCGTTCTCGGATCGGCTGATGCCTTACGTGCTACCCAATGGTTGCACGTGGCGGCAGGAGGTGCAACCGATGGGTTGCGCATTGCGTCCCGGCGGGGACAGGTCTCAGTGGGCGCGCTCCCCGCTCCCGGTCCGTACGCGATACGCCGGTACGGAGACCGACGGATCGTCCAGGCAGCTGCCCGACGCCAGGTCGAAACGCTGCTTGAGCAGGGGCGATGCCACGAACGGGCGGCCGTCGGCGGAGCCGGTCAGGCCGCGGGAGAGCACCTGGGCGCCGGTGAACGGGTCGCGGTTGCCGATCGCATAGGGCTGCCCGGCGCGGTCGGTGAAGAGCGCGGCCTGGGTGCCGTCCGGGAGGAGCGCGGCGACCCCGCGCCCCGGGATGAGGTCGTCCAGGGTGCAGACCGCGACCCAGCCCTGGGGGCAGCGGATCTCGACCGTGGCGGCCGCGATGTCTTCCTCGGTGCGGGTGCGCGTGGCGGTGGCGGTGGTCATCAGACGGAGGTCCCTTCCAGGGTGCGAACGGGCAGGGTCGGGCCGGCCAGCAGCGTCAGGTCCGGCTTGACCTGGTCGCGCTCCGGCACGAAGCGGACGGACGGATCGGGCGCGTCGGGCGCGTTGACGAAGGAGACGAAGCGGGCCAGCCGCTCGGGGTCGGCGAGGGTCTCGGCCCATTCGTCGCGGTAGTGGGTGACATGGGCGGCCATCAGGGCCTCCAGTTCGTCGCACAGCCCCAGGGAGTCGTGGACGACGACGTCCCGGACGTGGTCGAGGCCGCCCTCGATCCGCTCCAGCCAGGCGGAGGTGCGCTCCAGCCGGTCCGCGGTGCGGATGTAGAACATCAGGAACCGGTCGATCAGCCGGATCAGTTCGGCGTCGCTCAGGTCCTGGGCGAGCAGATCGGCGTGCCGAGGATCGGCGCCGCCGTTGCCGCCGACGTAGAGGTTCCAGCCGTTGGAGGTGGCGATGACGCCGAAGTCCTTGCCGCGGGCCTCCGCGCACTCCCGCGCGCAGCCGGAGACCGCGGACTTGAGCTTGTGCGGGGAGCGCAGCCCCCGGTAGCGCAGCTCCAGTTCGATGGCCATACGGACCGAGTCCTGCACGCCGTAGCGGCACCAGGTCTGCCCCACACACGACTTCACGGTGCGCAGCGCCTTGCCGTACGCATGTCCCGACTCGAAGCCGGCGTCCACCAACCGGGCCCATACCTGCGGGAGTTGGTCGACCCGGGCGCCGAACAGATCGATCCGCTGACCACCGGTGATCTTGGTGTAGAGGCCGAAGTCGCGGGCCACCTCGCCGATCACGATCAGCTTGTCCGGGGTGATCTCCCCGCCGGGGATGCGCGGCACGATCGAGTACGAGCCGTTGCGCTGGAGGTTGGCGAGGAAGTGGTCGTTGGTGTCCTGGAGGGCAGCCTGCTCCCCGTCGAGGACATAGCCGTCGGCGCCGACGCTGGGGGCGAGCGAGGCGATGATCGAGCCGACGGTGGGCTTGCAGATCTCACAGCCGTCGCCGTTCCGCGCCTCCGGGCGGCCGTGCGAGTCCAGCAGTTCGGCGAAGGTCGTCAGCCGCAGGGTGCGCACGATCTCGTACAGCTCGGCGCGGGTGTGCGGGAAGCAGCCGCACAGCCCGGTGTCGATGGTGGCGCCGGACGCGGCCAGCTCGTCGTTCATCACGGCGGTCAGCGACTTGACGCAACTGCCGCAGCCGGTACCGGCCTTGGTGCACTTCTTGACCTCGGGGAGGGTGCCGCAGGAGTGCTCGGTGACCGCCGCCCGGACCGTCCCCTTGGTCACGTTGTGGCAGTTGCACAGCACCGCGCTGTCCGGCAGCGCCGACGGGCCGAGCGCGGCGGCCCCGCCCTCGGCCCCGGCGGGCAGCACCAGCTGCTCGGCCGACACCGGCGGAACGCTGCCGGTCAGCGGGCGCAGCATGCCGTACGCCTCGGCGTCGCCGACCAGCACCCCGCCCAGCAGCTCGCCCGCGGCGCCGATCACCAGCTTCTTGTAGACACCGCTGCGGGCGTCGGAGTAGACCACGTCCAGACAGCCGTCGGTGGCGCCGTGCGCGTCGCCGAAGGAGGCGACGTCCACCCCGAGCAGCTTGAGCTTGGTGGACAGGTCCGCGCCGGTGAAGCCGTCCGGCGCTCCGGGGCCGGTGCCGAGCGCGTCGGCGATGGTGCCGGCGGCCGCGCGGGCCATGTCGTAGCCGGGCGCGACCAGACCGTAGACCCGGCCGTCGGCGGCCAGCGCGCACTCGCCGATCGCGTACACGGCGGGGTCGGTGGTGCGGCACCGCTCGTCGACGACGATGCCGCCGCGCTCGCCGACCGGCAGCCCGCAGTCCCGGGCGAGCTGGTCGCGGGGCCGGACACCGGCCGAGAAGACGACCAGATCGGTCTCGATACGGGAGTCGTCGGACAGGCCCATGGCGGTCACCGCACCGGCCCCGTCCGCGACGATCTCCTTGCCGCCGACGCCGGTGTGCACCTCCAGGCCCATCTCCTCGACGGTACGGCGCAGCGCGCGGCCGCCACCCTCGTCGACCTGGAGGGCCATCAGCCGCGGCGCGAACTCCACGATGTGGGTGCGCAGCCCCAGCCCCTTCAGCGCCCCGGCCGCCTCCAGGCCGAGCAGCCCGCCGCCGACCACCACACCCGTGCGGGCGTTCTCGGCGTACTCCTCGATCGCGAGCAGGTCCTCGATGGTGCGGTAGACGAAACAGCCCGCACTGTCCTTGCCGGGCACCGGCGGCACGAACGGGTACGAGCCGGTGGCCAGCACCAGGGTGTCGTAGCGGACGGTCAGGCCGGAGCGGGCGGTGACCGTACGGGCCGTGCGGTCGACGGCCGTGGCCGGGTCACCGAGGTGCAGTTCGATGCCGTGGCGGGCCATGAAGTCCGGATCGGCCAGGCTCAGGTCGTCCGGGCTGCGGCCGGCGAAGTACGACGTCAGCTGGACGCGGTCGTAGGCCGGGCGGGGCTCCTCGCACAGCACGACCACCCGGGTCCGCTCGGTGACGCCGCGGTCGGCCAGCTCCTCCAGGAAGCGCTGGCCGACCATGCCGTGGCCGATGAGGACAAGGGTGGGGGTGGTGCCAGGCGCGGCGGCTGGCGTGGCTTCCGGGTGCGGCGGCATCGAGGTCATGTTCATCAGCCTGCGGTCCGGCTGTTACCCGCCCGCATCTGCTCTGTTTCCCGGGCGGAACGCTGCCCTCAGTGGCGGGCGGGCCGCCGTGTGAGGGCGGGCCCGCCGTGGCAGGGCCCGCCCCTTGCCCCTAAGGGTCGGGCTGACCGGCCGGTCAGCCCTGCGGCTGTGCCGGGCACAGCCGCCGCGGCTTGTCGTCGGTGCGCAGCCTGGCGTCCACACAGCCGCCCGGCAGACCCTCGTGGGTGCGGCTGCCGAAGTTGGCGGTGACGGTCAGCGTGCCGTCGCCGAAGACCGTGCGCTGCACGCTGCGGTCCCCGGACAGCCACCGGAACGAGGTCAGCCGCTCGGTGCCGGCCGCGCGGTGCAGCGGCGAGAAGTACTTCTGGAGCGCGGCCATCTCAGGCCCGTTCCTGTCGAGCGTCGGGCCGTCGAGGACGTAGTTGAGCGGGGTGTTGTAGAGCATCGCCAGCAGCGCCCGGTCGGTCTTCTGCCCGGGCAGCTTCTCGTACGACAGCTCCCAGCGCTCGGCGTTGACCAGCGAACCGTGCAGCGCGGTCTCGTAGAGCGGTGCGCGGTACTTGGGGTCGTACATGGCGGTGGCCAGTTCGGCGGGCAGCTTCACCGGCTTGAAGAAGGCGCCCGGGGCCTTCTCCGGGAAGTAGCCGCCCCAGGTCTTCTTGTCGCGCTCCAGCTTCCACAGACCGTCGGCGGCCGGGGTGCCCGAGCCATGGTCGTAGGCCAGCACCTTGTTGGCCCAGCCCTGCGCGGACTCCGAGCCGAGGACGAGGTTCCGGGACAGCCGCCGCATCCGTGCGAGCCGCATCTCGCGGTCACCGGCCTTGGTCATCTCATGGCCCTTGCCGTGGTCGCGGAACACCTCACCGGTCGCGTCCACGTCCAGGAAGTAGCTGTCAGCCCCGTTGGCGACCATCGTGCGGGTGCGGTCGGCGAGGTAGCGCTTGCCCGGCTCGGCCTTCTCGAAGGCGCGGGAGCTGAGGTAGCAGCCGCGGCCCCCGAACCCGGTCTCCGGGGTGCCGTCCGCCTTCCGTATACAGAAGTCGGGGTAGACCCGGCCGGGCCAGACCGAGGTGGGGCTGTCGGCGGTCTTCGGGTCCTGCCCGTTGGCGAAGGTGTCGTACGGGCCGACGAGGTAGCCCGCCTTCTTGGCGGCCCGCACCGCCGCGGCGTTCATCGGGCCAGGACCGGCGTCGTACCCGAGCCACATCCGGTCCACGCCCAGCTTCTTCAGCTTGTCCACCCCGGCGGCGGTCCGCGCATCGCCCCACACATAGGCGTGGAATGCGCCGAGCAGCTTGCCGTTGGCCGGGTTCTGCCGGATCTTCCGGCGCAGGCTGCCGAGCTGTCCGCGCTGGGCGAGGTAGGAGCGGTAGTCGGCGGCGGGGGCGACCGGGTTGCCGTCGGTGAGGGCGAAGGAGACCTCGTAGTCGCGGGTGCCCTCACCGGCGTCGAAGGCGTGCTCGGCCGTGGTGCGCAGCCGTCCGCCGGTGGAGGCGAACTTCAGCGAGGTGCCGAGGTCGGTGGGGGTGAGGTAGCTGACGCCGGCCGCCCCCATGGAGTAGCCCCACAGCGGGAGCGCCAGGCCCTCACCCATGTCGAGGGTGCTGCCGGCCAGCCCGCCCTTCGGCGCACTGGAGTTCCAGAACGCGTCCCGCACCGGCACGTCCAGCCCCTCGCCGCGCGGCAGTTGCAGGGCGGCGGCGGCCCGGTCGGTACCGGTCACCGGCCAGCTGACCGACCCGTCGCGGTTCGCCCGCAGCTTGATCCGCAGCCGTCCGCGCTCCGAACCGGCCGTCACCTCCAGCCCCTTGGCGGGGTAACTCCAGCGCGCCCCGTGGGCCGTACGCGTCACCGGCCCCGGCTTCCCGAGCCCGCCGCCCGCCGGACCGGACAGCACCAGCGCCCGTCTGCCGCCCGTCTGCGCGGTGACCGCAAGCGAGGCGGTGTCGACCACGGCCGTGCCACCGGACACGGGCAGTTCGAGCCGGCTGCCCTCCAGCGTGCCGGCGGCGGCACTGTCACAGCCGGCCACCCCGAAGGTGGTCGCGGTGAGGGCGAGGGAGGCAGCGAGCACACGGGTGGCGGTCCGGCGACGGCCGGTGGCTTTGGGGGACTGGAGAACTTCGGATGTCATGGGGACTGGATAGTCCCAGGTCTTAAGAGGGTTCTAAGAAGCGCCTCATGTGGCGAGTCCGCGGGAGGAGATGAGGAGCCCCTGCGCCGGGCCGCAGAGGCGGAATGCGCAGCAGGCTCCCGGGACTTAGTCCCGGGAGCCTGCTGTTCGAGGACGACCGTTGGGGCTGATGGGTCTTCTCAGCGCTGTCGTGCCGCTCCGTCCGGAGCATCACGCTCCGCTGAGTTCAGCGCCGCCCGCTCTTCGCCGCACTCCCGGCCGAGGCTGGGGTGCTGTGGCGTCACGTCAGCTATGAAGCCGATCAGCGCGCCCGGTAGCAGGCGTCTACTGCGTGGTCGCCCTTGACTCCGAGCTCCACCAGCATGGACCAACATGCATGCTGGCCCGGCGTGCCCGCGGGGCCCGTCCCCCTGGCACATGCCTTCTTCACCCACGGGCCGACCTTGTAGCCCTTCGCGGCCAGGTAACTCGCACATGCTCCTGGGGACGCCGAGGCAGGCGTCGCGAGAGCCACCGGCAGAGCCCCCATAAGCAGGGTCAGAGATGCGGCGGCAGCCGTACGGCGCAGCGCTCCGCCTCGGTGGTTCGTGCACTTCTTGTCACGCATGGAATTTCCCCTCTTTTCGTGCATGGAGCTTCCCCGAGTTGATTCTTCCCGGCGCGGCTTCCCCGCCGAGTTCACGCCGGTCATGCGCGAACTTGGCAAAGCGAGTTGGATCGGCACCGGAATCCGAGAGCATTCACCAGAACATGCCGCATCCGAGATACGGGGTCCTCTTCTGCCGGCCAAGGCTCTCGCGTCTCGCCGTCGTGCCCACGCACGGACAGCGAAGAATGATCACCGTAGCAGGGCATTGGCAGAGCCAGACGGGGGAAGAGGCTGATGGCCGAATTCATCTTCTGCTACGGCCGGTTGATATCCGCAGGGCGCACCGGACCAACACCTAATACCGCAGCGCCGGGAACCACTCCCCGCGCCCCTGGGGCGTGAGATCGAGCAGATGCCACACCGGCGTGAGCAGGTCGATGCCGCGCTGGTCGATGTCGTCGGCCATACGGGGGTGCGCCGAGTAGAAGTGGCGCAGCGATCCGGTGTCGTCGCGGGTGAAGACCGACACCGTCGAGTCCTGGTTGCCGTCGGTGTCCTCGCTGCCCAGGTCGTACTTGAAGGTGTTGCCCGCGGCGCTGAGCAGCCGCAGATTCGTCCACTGACGGTCGCGCGCGTACGCCCGCAGCACCGGCAGCCCGGCCGCGGCGACGATGGCGAAGTCGGCGTTCTGGGTGAGGTGGTGGGCGATCCCGTTGAAGCCGTCGATCCACATCGTGCACATGGGGCAGGCCTGCTTCTGCTGCTTGCCGAACATGAAGTGGTAGACGATCAGGTCCCGGCCGGGCCCGCTGAACAGCTCGCTGAGCCGGACGGACCGCGCCGGGGCGTCCCCGGCGTGCAGATCCGCGGGACCCTCCTCGAAGACGTAGTCGTCCACGACGGGGCCCGGCGGCAGCCCCCGGCGCAGTTCGGCGACCCGTTCGCGCCGGCGCATCAGCTCGATCTCGGCCTGCCGCAGCTCCTCACGGGCGTCGGCGTATGCGGTCGACTCCCTGGTGAGTTGGGTCTGGCGCATTGCCACCTCCTGGACGACTGCGGCGGGCAGCCGCGGTCCCTGGCCACCGTCCGCTCTGCCCCTCATTGTCGGCTCAGGGCCCGCGCCCCGCCACGCGGCGACGGGCCGCTCAGTCGAGCCACCGGGAGGCGAGCCCGGCGAGGTAGGAGAGCGACAGGGCCATTGTGGTGACCTGGAGCGCGGTGGTCCCGCCGGCCCAGTGCGTGAGCAGGGCCATCGCGGAGGCCACCCACACGCTCGTACACCAGCTACAGCTGACCAGGTACGACGGTTTGGAGTCATCGCCGAAGCGGTCGGCCACCCAGGAGCGGAACCCCGCCGCGAGGGTGTCCTTGGTGACGAATCTGGTGAGCCGGCACGTGGCGCCGAGGGACAGCAGAAACTCCGGAAGGCTCATGCACTCCACCTCCACCCTGTCACCGCGCGGGCGCGGGGCGGTCCCTTATTGAGTGATGACGGTGATGGTGCCGATGCCGCCGGCCCGTTGGTTGGCCGCCTCGGCCTCTTGCCAGGTGTAGAACAGGCGCACCGTGCCGTCCGGCAGAGTCAACTGGTAGAGGGTGACGCCCGTACGGGCACCGCCGCCGCAATTGCAGCCCATGGTCCGCTCCTTGAGTGACGTTTCGCGAGGCGGGCCGATACGGCCCGGCCGGTGTGGGGAGGATGTCCCCGGGCCTGTCTTGGGCCCGCAGCCGTCCCCCGTAGTTGCGTTACGGGGGACGGCTGCTTCGCCGGGGCTCGTCAGCCCGGGGGTGTGCGCGCCGCTTCAGCCGCGCGGCGTTCTGTTACCGGCCGTGCGGTGCACGCGCCGGGGAGGGCGTCAGGTGCAGATGCCCAGGCTGCTGGACGACTGGAGCGGCCCACTGGCGCCGTTGGTGGTCGCCGTGTAGGTGGCGAACAGCACCTGCCCGATGTTGAGGGTGGCCGTGCAGCTGGCGTTGCCGCTCGCGTCGGCGGTGGCGGTGCACACCACCGGCCCGTTGGCGCCGCCCAGGTGGAAGGTGACCAGCGCGCCCGGAGTCGCGCCGCTGGCGCTGAACGTGGCCGTTGCGAAGGCCCAGGGCACCGGGGGGAAGCTGACCGTGTAGCAGGCCGGGTGCGCCGTGAAACCGCTCCCCACGCCCACGGTCACCGTCCCCGTGCCGGAGACACCGACGCAGGTGCAGGCACTGGTGCCGGCGAGCACGGTGGCCGTGACGACGGTGCTGCCGGCCGGCAGGCTGCTGGTGGTCACGCTGGCCTGGCCGGCGGCGTTGGTGAGGCCGATGCCCAGGGGGCCGCCGGTGGTGCTGAACAGCACGACCGCGCCGGCTACGGGGGCGCCGCCGCAGGTGACGGTGGCGGTGACGGTGACCGGCTGGCCCGCGGTCGGCCGGGCCGGGGTGAACGACAGGGTGATCACGCAGCTCTGCGCCGGGGGGACGTTCACGGTCGTGGTGCCGGAGACGCCGACGCAGGTGCAGGCGCTGGTGCCGGCGATCACGGTGCCGGTGACGACGGTGGCCCCGGCCGGCAGGGTGCTGGTGGTCACGCTGGCCTGGCCGACCGCGTTGGTCACGCCGATCCCCAGCGGCCCGCCGGTGGTGCTGAAGAGCACGGTCGCGCCTGCCACCGGGGCGCCGCCGCAGGTGACGGTGGCGGTGACGGTGACCGGCTGGCCCGGGGCGGGGTTGGCCGGTGTCGCCGACAGGGTGACCACGCAGCTCTGCGGCGCGGTGACGGTGACGGTGGCCGTCGCCGAGACGCCGACGCAGGTGCAGGTGGTGTTGGCGGCGGTGACGGTGGCGGTGACGACGTTGACGCCGGTGGGCAGCGCGCTGGTGGTGACGCTGGCCTGTCCGGCGGCCGAGGTGACGCCGACGCCGAGGGAGCCGCTGGTGGTGGTGAAGAGGACGGTGGCGCCGGCTACGGGGGCGCCGCCGCAGGTGACGGTGGCGGTGACGGTGACCGGCTGACCGGCGGACGGGTTGGTCGGTGTCGCCGACAGGGTGACCACGCAGCTCTGCGGCGCGGTGACGGTGACGGTCGCGGTGGCGGAGACGCCGACGCAGGTGCAGGTGGTGTTGGCGGCGGTGACCGTGGCGGTGACGACGTTGACGCCGGTGGGCAGCGCGCTGGTGGTGACGCTGGCCTGTCCGGCGGCCGAGGTGACGCCGACGCCGAGAGAGCCGCTTGTGGTGGCGAAGAGGACCGTCGCGCCTTCGACAGGTACGCCGCCGCAGGTGACGGTGGCGGTCACGGTGACCGGCTGGCCCGCGGTCGGGTTGGTCGGCGTCGCCGTCACCGTGACGACACAGTTCTCCGGCTCGGTGACGGTCAGCGTCACGGAGGAGGCGCCACTGGTGGGGCCGGCGGCGACCACCACGTCCGTTGTGGTCGCGGTGAACGTGGCGCTCGCGTTGCCCATGGCGTCAGCGATAACGGTCTGGGGGGTCGCTCCGTCGTAGGTGAAGGTGATCGCCTCACCTGCCACCGCCCCGGTGACAGCGGCTTGGAAGGTCTGGCCCGCCAAGACGGTTGACGGGGTGAGTGTGAGAACGAGTGCCATGCTGGACAGCCCCTTTCGAAGGCTCCGTATGCGGAGGTGGGGGGCTGTGGCACGCCGGAGGGCAGGCAACTGTCCTGGCGCGCTCACCTGTCGGGGGTGCCCTGAAGAACACGACGGAACCGCATCACACCAGCAGCCGTCCATGGTCCCCCGCCAGGGGATGGGCACCCCACCGTCGGTAGCACCGATTCAAGGGACCGCCAGCACGACACGCCATAGTTGACGACCGGGTTAGCCCGGATGGCGCAGCGCGTATCCATGGCGGGTACCGACACCGCGCCTCAAGTACTCCCGTGCACGGAGACGCCCGTCAGGCGGTGAATTGCCCGCGCTTGACGGCCGAGACGAACGAGGACCAGCCGCCCGCGGGGAATATGAGCGCCGGGCCGTCCGGGTCCTTGCTGTCACGGACGGGGACGAGGCCGTGGGGTTCGGTGAGGGCGCGGGAGAATTCGAGGCACTGGCCGCCGTCGCCGTCGCTGTACGAGGACTTGAGCCAGGTGAAGTCGCGCGTGAACTCGACGCAGTCCCCGCCGCTGCCGTCGCTGTAGGACGACTTGAGCCACTCGGTGTTCGTGAGGTCGAGGTCAGCGCTCATGATCTGTACTCCTTTGCCAGGGACTTGATGAGGGCCACTGAATCGCCGGGGGACAGTGCATGTGCCCTCAGCCGATCGTAGCTGTCGAGGTGCAACGAGACTGTCTGGGCAGAGTCGTACAGCTTGCCGCCTTGCGGGCCGTCTGCGTAAAGCACCGTAGGGAACTTGGCGAAGGTCAGTATGGTGAACGGCCTCGTGTGCACCCCAGGAGCTCCTGCGGAGAACGGCAGGACTTGGAGGTCAATGTGAGGTGAGTTGGCCGCCGTGAGCAGATATTCGAGCTGTTCGGCCATGACCTCATCGTCGCCGACGACCGTCCGCAGGCATGTCTCGTGAAGGATGACCCACAGCAGCGGTGGGTCCTCTCCCTCGAAGATTTCACGACGGCGCAGGCGGGCGGAGACTCGGCCTTCGAGTAGCTCCGCATCCTCGCGTGGATGTGACGCTCGGAAGACTGCCCACGCGTAGGCCTCGGTCTGGAGGATGCCCATCACCAGACTCGCCGAGTAGTCCAGTATCCGCGCAGCCTTCCGCTCCAGATGCAGATACGGGAAGAACCAGCTCGGGTGGTCTCCCTCATCGATCCTCCGCAGCAACCCCGCGAACAACTCCCCCGTCCCGAACGTGAGATCGCAGCCCTTGGCGAACTTCTCGCTGGGGCGGGGCAGGAGTGTGCCGGATTCGACCTTGCTGACGTAGCCCTCGGAGTAGCCGGTGGCCTTGCCCAGTTGCTTCTGGGTGAGTTTGCGGGCCAGTCGTACCTGTTTGATGTCGCGCCCGAAGCGCTGTAGCGGATTCAAGTGCTCGGGCGGGGTCGTTTCGTCCAACGCCATGACCTCTCGGCATATGGGTGCGTGCCGGTAGTGCGGCACGTCGCAGACTTGCGCACGGCCGCTTCAAGCACTCCGACCCTATTGCCCGACACGTGTCCAGGT
This sequence comes from Streptomyces sp. bgisy130, assembly GCF_057708345.1. NCBI lineage: Bacteria > Bacillati > Actinomycetota > Actinomycetes > Kitasatosporales > Streptomycetaceae > Streptomyces > Streptomyces sp. bgisy130. The sequence continues at coordinate 134,835 of NZ_JBYISA010000005.1, read as the reverse complement.
GACCAATTGGCTACATCCAGTTACCAAAGACAGCCACCGAAGACAGCTAGGGAGTTCGCGAGATGACCGAATCCACCCCACGGCTTCTGCCCTGGTCGAGCCCCGACGGAAAGCCGTGCTATGTCGCGGGCGACGGGACCGGTTTCGTGTCCCGCACCGCCGACACCATCGAGGCGACGCAGCTCGGTTCCGCTGCCGAACTCATCGGAGAGGCGCGGGCCGTGCTCGCCGGACGGCGCTGGACGCCGGGCGAAATCCACCTCCTGGCCGAGGACTTGACCGCCGCGCTCGCCGATGTGCACCGCGTCGCGGAGAGCCGGGGCGCCCGGCTGGCCGAGTTGTTGGGGTGAGGAGCCCGGCGCCGGAGGCGCCCCGCGGAACCCGCGGTTCTTAACCGCCGGTCAGCGGACCCTCAAGGCCGCCTTAAGGATCTGCGCAGAGGCCCTGACCTGCTGTTTCCGGCCACCGAGCGGCCGTATTTTCGACGCCGTGACGATCCACGCCGGCCTCAGCGACGGGTACGCGCCGGGCGGCGCACCCGGCCCTGGCGCCCCGCCTACGGGCCCCGCCGACCCGCCGCCCACCCACCCGCTGTACTCGCGGCTCAGCCCCCGGTACCTGCCGCCCCAGCCGGACTACGCGCCCCGCAGGGCTCCCGTGCCCGCGCCTCCGCTGCGCCTCTCGCCCATGACCCTGCTGCGGGTGCTGGGCCTCGGTGCGGTGGTGATCGTGGGGCTGTGGCTGGCGCAGGCCGAGCCCTCGGTGCGGCTCGACGCGCTGTTCGCCACCCTGGCCCATCTCACCGGACTGCTCGCGGGCTACGGAATCCTGGTGATGCTGCTGCTGATGGCCCGGGTCCCGGCCATCGAACACGGCGTCGGCGCCGACCGGCTGGCCCGCTGGCACGCGCTCGGCGGCCGCCATGTCCTCACCCTGTGCTTCGCCCACACCGCCTTCGCGCTGTGCGGCTACGCCGTCCACACCGGCACCGATGTCCTCGACGCCACCGTCGACCTGATGGGCTACCCGGGGCTGGCCGCGGCCGCCGTCGGCACCGCGCTGCTCGTCGCCGTCGGCGTCACCTCGGCCCGTACGGTCCGCCGCCGGGTACGCCATGAGACCTGGCGCGCCGTCCATCTGCTGACCTACGTGGGCGCCGCCCTGGCCTTCGCCCACCAGCTCGCCGGCCCGGATCTGGCCGGCGGCGCGTTCGCCGGCTGGCTGTGGACGCTGCTGCACACCACCGTCGGCACCCTGCTGGTCTGGTACCGCCTGGTCGTTCCCGCACGTCAGGCGCTGCGGCACGGCCTGCGGGTGACCGAGGTGCGGGTCGAGGGGCCGGACGTGGTCTCGGTCGTCATGCGGGGCCTGGGTCTGGACGCGCTGCGGGCCGAGCCGGGACAGTTCTTCCGCTGGCGGTTCCTGTCCCGGCGGCTGTGGCGGACGGCCCTGCCCTTCTCGCTTTCCGCACCCGTGCGTGACGACACCCTGCGGATCACCGTGAAGGCGTGCGGCGACCACACCCGCCGGATCCGCCGGCTGCGGCCGGGCGTACGCGTGGTGGCCACCGGCCCGTTCGGCGCGCTGACCGCACACCGGCGCACCCGGCGCAAGGTGCTGCTGCTCGCCGGCGGCGTCGGGATCACGCCGATGCGGGCGCTCTTCGAGACCCTGCCGGGTGAGCCCGGGGATCTCACGCTCCTCTACCGGGCGGGCAACGCCGCGCAGTTGGTGCTGCGGGAGGAGCTGGAGGAGATCGCCGCGGCCCGTGGCGCGGCGCTGCATTACCTCCTCGGCCCGTCCGACGGCCCCTTCGATCCGCTGGCGCCCCAAGCCCTGCGCAACCTCGTCCCGGACCTGGCGCTGCACGACGTCTACCTGTGCGGCCCGCCCGGCATGTCCACGGCCGCGGCCGCCGCCCTGGAACGGGCCGGGGTGCCGGCCGACCGCATTCACTCCGAGCAGTTCACCTTCTGAGAGCCCTCGCCGGCCCGCCACCAGCCCGCCCCGCTGTCCCCGACCGCCGTCCCGACCCGCAAGGAAGTCACCCTCATGGCCCGACACCGCAAACCGCACACCGTCCCGGCCGTCACCGTGTGGGCCCGCCGTCAGCTCGCCGCCTGCCTGGTGGGGGCGAGCGCGCTCACCGCCACCCTGGTGTCCCGGACGATCACCCCGGACGCCCCGGTCTCCCCGGACCGGACACCGGCCGGGTACAACCTTCCCGAGCAGCCGAGCGGCGGCTTTGTCACGCTGGTCAGCACGGCCTCGGCGCCGGTCGGCTCGCCGTCGGCACCGTTCCGCGCGGCACCGTGAAGTCCGCAGTCGGGCCCGCGTCCCCAGGCGCCCTATGCCGACGCCTCCAACTCCCCCAAGTCCCCCTCCGTCAGGGCGATCCGGCCCGCCGCCAGGTTCTCGTCGAGGTGGGCGGGGGAGCCGGTACCCGGAGTGGGGAGCAGGACGGGGGAGTGGTGCAGCAGCCAGGCGAGGGCGATCTGGCCGGTGGTCGCGCCGTGCCGGGCGGCGACGGCGGTGAGGGCCGCGCCCGCGGCACCGGTCAGGGCGCCGTTGCCCAGCGGGAACCACGGCAGAAACGCGATGCCGTGCTTCTCGCACAGCTCCAGGACGTCCTCGGCGGCACGGTCCAGCAGGTTGTAGCGGTTCTGCACCGACGCGATGGGGGCGATCTCCCGGGCCCGGGTCAGCTCGGCCGCGTCGATGGAGTCCAGGCCGATGTGCCGGATCTTTCCCTCCCGTTGGAGGTCCAGCAGCGCGCCCAGCTGATCGGTCATCGGCACGTCCGGGTCGAGCCGGTGCAGCTGGTAGAGGCCGAGGGTGTCGGTGCGCAGCCGGCGCAGGCTCGCCTCGCAGCCGGCGCGCAGCTGCTCGGGGCGCCCCGCGAGGTGCCAGACGTCCGGGCCGGTACGGACCACCCCGCCCTTCGTCGCGATCACCAGCCCCTCGGGATACGGATGCAGGGCGCGGGCCACCAGCTCCTCGGCCACGTCCGGGCCGTAGTTGTCGGCGGTGTCGATCAGCGTGACGCCGTGCTCGACGGCGCGGCGCAGCAGTGCGACGGAGTGCCGCGGATCGTCGTGCCGGGGGCCCCAGTAGCCGGGGCCGACGAGCCCGCCGGTGCCGAGGCCGAGCCGCCGGACCGGCAGCTCCCCGCCGAGGGAGAAATCGGCCAACACAGTGTCTGCATCCATGCATTCGGAGTCTAAGGGCCGTCCCGTAGGTGACGGCCGGTTCATAAGATCAGCCGGTGCCTCCTGACATATCACTCTTCACTCTGACCCTGCTCTGCCTGGCCGCGCTCGCGGCGGGCTGGATCGACGCCGTGGTGGGCGGTGGCGGACTGCTGCTGCTCCCCGCGCTGCTGGTCGGTCTGCCGCACGCCCCGGTCGCGTACGTACTGGGGACCAACAAGTCCACCGCCATCGTGGGCACCACCGCGGCCGCGGTCACCTACGTCCGCAAGACCCCGATCGATGTCCGGACGGCGCTGCGCATCGGCCTCGCCGCGGTCGCCGGTTCGCTGGCCGGGGCGTTCTTCGCGGCCGGGATCAACAGTGCGGTGCTGCGTCCGATGATCATGGCCGTCCTGCTGGGGGTGCTGGTGTTCATCCTGCTCCGGCCCGCCTTCGGGACCGCCCCCGCGCCTTCGGGGCCGGTCTCCCGGCAGCGCGTCCTGGCGGCCATTCTCATCGCGGGTCTGGGCATCGGCTTCTACGACGGGCTGATCGGGCCCGGGACCGGGGCGTTCCTGATCATCGCGCTCGCCGCAGTGCTGCACATGGACCTGGTCACCGCCTCCGCCACCGCCAAGGTCGTCAATTCCTGCACCAATATCGGCGCACTGACGATGTTCGCGATCCAGGGCACCGTGCTGTGGCAACTGGGCGCCCTGCTCGCCCTGTTCAACTTCACCGGCGGCATGGTGGGCGCCCGGATGGCCCTCAAGCGCGGCGTCGGCTTCGTCCGCGGCGTGCTGGTGGTCGTGGTCGTCGCGCTGCTGTGCAAGCTGGGCTACGACCAGTGGCTGGCGGCCTGACGGGGCGGGCGGGCCGGCGGTGGCCGGTGGCCCGGCCTGGTTCGGGGGCCCACCCCCGTGGGGCCCCCTCCGCCAGGTCGGCGCCGTAGGCCCGGCCGGCCGCCCCCGCCCCCTCAGAACCGGCAGTGGTACATCCGCCCCATGTCCCGCACCCCGGGCAGCTTCGCCACCATGCGGGCCGCCAGCCGGCTGCCCGCCGACAGCTTCTCGATGCCGGGGATCTCCAGGGCGCTGATGTTCTCGACGATCTCCAGCTTCGGGCTCAGCGCCGCGATCCCCGCGGCGTCCGTACCCCAGTGCAGCCGCGCGCCGGCCTTCACCACGACGCGGTTGAGCCACTGGGCGCGGATCGCGAACCTGCTGAAGGCGTCGAAGGCCAGCTCACCGCTCGGCACCCGGTCCATCAGCCGCCGCAGCAGCGCCGTGCCGTCCTCCTCGGTCAGATACATCAGCAGCCCCTCGGCCACGATCATCGCCGGCCGGTCCGTGGGAATCCGCGCCACCCACGCCGGGTCGGTCACGGACGACGGGATGGCCGTGTAGCCCGTGCGCTCCGGGTAGAGCTGCCGCCGCAGCTCGATGACCTCGGGGTAGTCGATGTCGAACCACCGCACCCCCGGCCCCGGGTCGAGACGCTGGACGCGGCTGTCGAGGCCGCAGCCCAGATGCACCACCGTCGCCTCCTCGTGCCGGTCGAGGAAGCGCGCGGTCCAGACGTCCAACTGCCGGGCGCGCAGCGCGACCGCGGCCGCTTTGCCGGGGCTCAGCCGCATCTTTCCGAAGTCGTAGTCGAGCCGCCGCACGGTCTCGGCGGCGGTGGTGTCGCCGAGGATCGGATCCTTCGCGCGGCTGTCGACCGCGCGGCCGTAGAGCGTGGCGAGAAGGGTTTCCTTCTCCTCGGTCAGATGCACCTGGGGGCGCGGGTCGGTACGAGGACTGATCATGAAGTACAGAGTACTTAAGATTCAGAAAAATGTGAAGACTCAGAATTCCGGAGACTGTGGAGGAGGCGCGGGCTGCCCCCGCGCTAGCGCGGGTCCGCCCCCGCCAGGGGCGCGGGGCGCGCCCCGGCCGGTATCTCCGTGACGGCGGTCAGCAGCACCGCCGAGTCCTCCACGGCCAGCAGACCGTGCCGCTCGCGCGGCGTCATGGCGACCTGACCGGTCATCAACTCCTGGCCGCCGCCCGCCCCGGTCAGCCGGACCCGCCCCCGCAGGACTTGCAGGCTCGCCGCCGGGGGCGCGTTGTGCTCGTCCAGCGCGGCGCCCGCGACCAGCGCGATCACGGTCTGCCGCAGCCGGTCGTCGTGGAGGAAGAGCCGGGCACTGCGCCCGTGCGTGGAGACCCTGGCCTCGTCGAGCTGCTGGCGGGCGAGCGCATCGAGATCGTCCATGATGCTGGCCTTTCGCGTACGGACCGGCGGTTGGGCTGCCCTTTCCATCGTTGCCGGTGCACGGGGGGACGCAACCGGGGAGCCCGCCCCGGCCCTCGGAGCCCGGCGGGCGGGGGCGGACGGCGTCCGGGTGCATACCGCCGTGGGGCGGGCCGGTCACTTACGGGATGATCATCCGGTCCGTACGATGCGAGGCGGTCCGTGGCGTCGCCGAGTCCGCTCGGCCACGCCACGGACCCCTGCCGCCGGCCGGTCCGCCCGGCCGAAGCGGCCCCACCGTCCCGTCCGTTCCCTCCCGCCCCCCACCGTGAAGGATGCGCACCCGTGGCCGACCCGACTGCCCCGAACAACCCGCCCGACTCCACCGGGCGGCAGACCGGATTCCTGACCGTCATGACGACCACCGACAGCGAGACCAAGGCCCGGAAGCTGGCGCGCGGGGCGATCGAGGGCCGGCTCGCCGCCTGCGCGCAGATCAGCGCGCCGGTGACCTCGGTGTACCGCTGGGACGACGCGGTCGAGGCCAGCCAGGAGTGGCAGGTGCTGTTCAAGACGGCCGACGCACGCTACGAGGCGCTGGCGGCCTATCTCCTCGACGCGCACGACTACGACACCCCCGAGATCATCGCCACCCCCATCACCCGCGGTGGCACCGGCTATCTGTCCTGGGTCGCAGAGGAGACGAGCTGACCATGGAGCGCGACACCACCGAACCCGGCGCCACGACCCGAGTTGACCGGGCGCGGCCCACCCGGAAGCGCTGGATCAGGGCCGCGGCGGCGGTGGCCGGAGTGACGGTGTGCCTGGCCACCGCGACCGTCGGCCACGCCGTCAACGAGGCCCGGCACGCGGCACCGGGCGACGGCACCCCCAGCCCCGACGCGACCTGGACCAGCCGGGACGCCGCCGACTACTGGACGCCCGACCGGATGGCGGCCGCCGCACCGGCCGGCAGCGACACCCCGGCCCGGCCCGAGGCCCCCACCCCGACCGCGGCCACGACCCGGTCCGCCGCGCCGAAGGGGACCGCCGCCGCGGCCCGCGCCGCCCGCACCGCCCGGCACTTCAACGGCATCCCGTCCGTCGGTGTGCTGTTCTCCGTCGACGGGGACTCCAAGGCACACCATTGCACCGCCAGCGTGGTGCACAGCCCGCACGGCAACCTCATCCTCACCGCCGGGCACTGCAATCCGGGGACCCGTGCCGCGTTCGTCCCGCAGTATCGTTCCGGCGCGGCCACCCAGCCGCACGGGGTATGGGCGATCGAGGACACCTTCGCCTACCCCGGGCGCGGCACCACCGGCGCCGGAGCGGACCTCGACTTCGCCTTCGCCACCGTCGCCCCCGACGAGGACGACCGCACCCTCGAAGAGGTCACCGGCGGCAACACCCTCTCCCCGACGCCCGGTTACACCAACGACGTCACCGTCATCGGCTACCCGAACGTCCGCAACGACCCGGAGGACCGGGCCGTACGCTGCGCGACCCGCACCGGCCGGCTGACCGGCACCCGTGAACTGCGCATGGAATGCGGCGGGTTCTACGGCGGGACCTCCGGCAGCCCCTGGCTGAGCGACTTCAACGAGGACAGCGGGACCGGCCGGGTCATCGGCGTGATCGGCGGCCTCAACGGCGGCGGCCCGAAGGGCCCGGACGCCGACCGGATCTCCTACAGCCCGTACTTCGGGACGAAGATCCTCAACCTGTACGCCCGCGCGGCCGAGAAGTGACCCTCCGACGGAGGCGCTAACCTGCGTCCGCCAGCGCCTCCGTCACCCCCTTCTCCTGCGGCCCGAGGAACTGCGGATCGGGCCGCAGCAGCGCGTCCGCCGCCGCCTTCCCGGCCGCGAAGATCTCCCGCACCCCGCCGTACGCCCAGGTCACATCGTGCTTGGCGGCCACCCCGACGCCGTCGGAGTCGACCCCGGCGGCGTTGCACAGGGCCAGCGCGCGCCGGATGTGGAAGCCCTGGCTGACCAGCACGGCCCGGTTCACCCCGAAGATCCGGTGGGCCCGGCTACAGGAGTCCCAGGTGTCGAAGCCCGCGTAGTCGCTGACGATCTTCCGCGCCGGGACGCCGTGCCGCAGCAGATAGCTGCGCATCGCGTCCGGCTCGTCGTAGTCGGTCCGGCTGTTGTCGCCGGTGACCAGGACCGCGCGGACGGTGCCCCGCTCGTACAGCGCGGCGGCCGCGTCCAGCCGGTGGGCGAGATACGGCGACGGCGCGCCGTTCCACAGGCCCGCGCCGAAGACGAGGGCCACCGGCGCCTCCGGGACGTCCGCGACACCGTGCACCCGCGGCCCGGCGGTCGCGTTCATCCAGGTCGCGGGCGCCAGCGCGAGCACCGTCAGCGCCACCACGGCCTGGAACACGCGGCGCCGGCCCCGCCGGGTCCGCGGCAGCCGCAGCCGGCGCACCCTGCTCCCTATTCGTCGCACCAGTCCCGGTACCGGCCCGCGCATCCCCGCCCCCGTCCGCTCGCGATCGATCTCGCAGGCTCCGACGCCCGGTGCACCCGTGATGGTTGCAGCGCGGGCCTGGCATCGTGGCAGAGAGCACCCCGCCCGGAGAGGACCGCACCACCATGACCCGCGAGCCCGAGCGGCTGCCGTTCTTCGTCTACGGGACGCTGCGGCCCGGCGAGGCCAACTACGGCCGGACCCTGCGCGGCCGGACCGCGGCCGAGGAACCGGCCCACATCGGCGGCGCGCTGCTGTACGACGGCCCCGGCTACCCCTACGCGACGACCGGGCCCGCCGCCGCGGTGGTGCACGGCGCCCTGGTCCGGCCCCGCGACACCGACTACGACGCGGTGTGCGCGGTCCTGGACCGGCTGGAGGGCTACACCCCCGGCGACCCGCACAACCTCTACGAGCGGGTGGCCACCGAGGCCGTGTGCCCGGACGGCCGGACCGTACGGGCCTGGGTCTACCTGGCGGCCGGCCCGCTCGCCGCCCGGCTGCGCGCCACCGGCACCCCCATCGAGGGCGGCGACTGGCCGGCCTCGCGGGCCGCGGCCGGCTGACCGGCCCCGCAGCCCGCCCGGGCACGCCACCCGGCCGCCCCCGGGCGCCGCCGCGGCAGCCGCCCCCGCCCCGGCTAACCTGGACGACCCCTCGCGTACCAGGGCTTCCACCCGTACCGAGGGCCCTTCCCGTACCGCAGAACAGGTGTGACCGCGTGGCTTCCTCCCCGTCCTCCCCCTCCGCAACTGCCCACGAGCCGCTGCCCAAAGCGGAGCTGCATCTGCACATCGAGGGCACGCTGGAACCCGAACTGGCCTTCGCGCTCGCCGAGCGCAACGGCGTCGAGCTGCCCTACGCCACCCAGGACGAGCTGCGCCGCGCCTACTCCTTCGCCGATCTCCAGTCCTTCCTGAACCTCTACTACGCGCTGATGGCCGTGCTGCGCACCGAGGACGACTTCGCCGACCTCGCCCACGCCTATCTCGCCCGCGCCAAGGAGCAGGGCGTACGGCACGCCGAGATCTTCTTCGACCCGCAGGCGCACACCGCGCGCGGCGTCCCGATCGGCACCGTCATCGACGGCCTGGCCCGCGCCCTGGACAGCGCCCCCGAGACCTATGGCATCAGCACCCGCCTGATCATGTGCTTCCTGCGCGACGAGAGCGCCGAGTCCGCCCTCGCGACCTTCGAGGCGGCCCGTCCCCACCTCGACCGGATCACCGCCGTCGGCCTGGACTCCGCCGAGGTCGGGCACCCGCCGTCGAAGTTCCGGGAGGTCTACGCGCTGGCGCGGGAGGCCGGGCTCAAGTGCGTGGCGCACGCGGGGGAGGAGGGGCCCCCGGCCTATGTGTGGGAGGCCCTGGACGTCCTCGGCGTGGACCGGATCGACCACGGGGTGCGCTCCCTGGAGGACGAGCGGCTGGTGGCCCGGCTGGTGGCGGACCAGGTGCCGCTCACCGTATGCCCGCTGTCCAACGTCCGGCTGCGGGTCATCGACGACCTCGCCGACCACCCGCTGCCCGCGATGCTGGACGCCGGGCTGCTGGTCACCGTCAACTCCGACGACCCGGCGTACTTCGGCGGCTACGCGGACGACAACTTCACCGCCGTACGCGACGCCCTCGGCCTCGACCAGGAGACCCTGCGCACCCTCGCCCGGAACTCCTTCCGCGCCTCCTTCCTCGACGAGCCGACCCGCGAGCGGTACCTCCGGGAAGTGGACGCCCACCAGGCGTAGGCCCCCGGGCGGCAGGGCCGTGTGAGAGGTCCCCTGCCGCCCGTCCTGCCCCCGGGGCGCGGGCCGCCGGCAGCGGGCCGGAACACAACGTTCGCCCCGGGGAAACAGCACGGCAACGCCCGGCTGCCACGCTCGGATCATGACGGCGCCGATACCGCACCTGCCCTCCGCGTCCCTGGCCCCCCTCGGCACGGGTGGCCTCGCCGCCGAGATCACCGCCCAGCTCAGCACCCAGCTCCGCCGCGTCCGGCTGCGCGGCTTCCGCGCCCCGGAGAACCCGGCCCCCACCCTCGTCGCCGTCGCCCACGGCAGCCGCGACCCCCGCGCCCTGCCCACCGTCCGGGCCCTGCTCGACCGGGTCCGGGCGCTGCGCCCCGGCCTGGACGTCCGGCTCGGGCACATCGAGCTGAACCGGCCGCTGCTCGCCGACACCCTCGACGGGCTGTGCGGCCCGGCCGTCCTCGTCCCGCTGCTGTTCGGCCACGGCCATCACGTCACCCACGACCTGCCCGCCGCCCTGGCGGCCGCACCCCAGCTCACCGGCCGGATCGCCGCACCCCTCGGGCCGCATCCGCTGCTCGCCGAGGCGCTGCACGGCCGGCTGCTGGCGGCCGGCTTCCCCGAGGCCCCGGGCCCGCGCACCGCCGTGGTCCTGGCTGCCGCCGGCTCCCGCGCCCCGCGCTCCGCCCAGGACACCGAACGCACCGCACACCTCCTCTCGGCCCGGCTCGGCGGCACCCCCGTCCTGCCCGCCTACGCCTCCGCGGCCGCCCCCACCGTCGCCGACGCGGTCCGCACGCTGACCGCCCGCGGCCACGACCGGATCGCCGTCGCCGGCTGCTTCACCGCCCCCGGACGCTTCGCCACCCAGTGCGCGGCCGCCGCTCCCGGGCCCGCCGCCGAACCCCTGGGCGACCACCCCGCACTGGCCCGTCTCGTACTGCGCCGCTACGACCAGGCCCTCCAGGCTCCCGCCGGATCCGGCCCGGAGGCCCGCCGGGCGGCTACCGTCGCTGTATGACGGGCACACCACCGACCATCCCCGGCTACACCGCGGCCGACCTCGAACGCTGGGTCACCGAGCCCGACAAACGGCCGGGACGCACCGCCTTCCAGCGCGACCGCGCCCGGGTACTGCACTCCGCCGCGCTGCGCCGGCTGGCCGGCAAGACCCAGGTCGTCACCCCCGGCGCGCACACCGCCGCCTGGGACGCCAGCCCGCGTACCCGGCTGACCCACTCCCTGGAGTGCGCCCAGGTCGGCCGGGAGCTCGGCGCCGCCCTCGGCTGCGACCCGGACCTGGTCGAGACCGCCTGTCTGGCGCACGATCTCGGCCACCCGCCCTTCGGCCACAACGGCGAGCAGACGCTCAACGAAGTCGCCGCGCCCTGCGGCGGCTTCGAGGGCAACGCCCAGTCGCTGCGGCTGCTGGCCCGTCTGGAGCCCAAGCGGTTCGTGCCCGCCGAAGACGGCTCGACGGTCAGCGTCGGGCTGAACCTCAGCCGCGCCGCCCTCGACGCGGCCACCAAGTACCCGTGGGCGCGCGGCGGTCACCCCACCGACCCCGCGTCCCCGAAGTTCGGCGTCTACGCGGACGACGCGCCGGTCTACGCGTGGTTCCGGCAGGGCGCCCCCGACGGAGCCCGCAGCTTCGAGGCGCAGGTCATGGACTGGTCCGACGATGTGGCGTACTCGGTGCACGACGTCGAGGACGGGCTGCACGCCGGACACCTCGACCCCAACCTCCTGCTCGCCGACGCCGAACGCGCCGAGATCTTCGAGGTCGCCGGTGCCCGCTACGCCCCCGGCGCCGGCCCCGCGGAGCTGGCCGCGGCGCTGGACCGCCTCCTGGAGCAGGAGTGGTGGCCGCACGGCTACGACGGCTCCGCCCTCGCCCAGGCCCGCCTCAAGGACGCCACGAGCCAGCTGATCGGCCGCTTCTGTCTCGCCGCGGAGGGCGCGACGCGGGCCCGGTGGGGCACCGGACGGCTCACCCGCTACGGAGCGGAGCTGGTGGTTCCGGACGAAACCCGGCTGGAATGCGCCGTTTTGAAAGCCGTCGCCGACCGGTACGTCATGCAGCGCCCCGACCAGGAGGCGCTCCGCGCCGACCAGCGTGTCGTCCTCGCCGAACTGGCCGAGGTGTTGTTCGCCCGCGCCCCCGACGGCCTTGATCCACAGTTCCGTTCACTGTTCGACACGGCCCCCGACGACACCGCACGGATGCGCGCCGTCATCGACCAGATCGCCGCCCTGACCGACGCCTCCGCCCGCTCGCTGCACGCCCGTCTCACCCGTCGTCCCGGTCACGGCGAGGCCCACCGCGGGTGACCCTGGAGGAAAGCCCCTCTTCCCCCCTCACGCTCCGTGCGGGACGCTCGAACCCCACCGTTTTCGAACGGAGCACCCTGACAACAGCGAACAGCGAGCCCTGACCGGCACGGCAACCCCGTTCGGCGGACGGCGCTCGGGAACCCCGATCGGCGGCGCCCGGGAACCCCGAGGCCACCGGACGCATCAACGGGGGAGAGCACCGGAAGAGCACCGGGGGGTACATCGGGGCGTTCACGGACGCGGACGCGGACGCAGGTACCGCAACGAGGAGGAAGCAAGTGGTCGACGCACACCAGACGTTCGTCATCGTCGGGGGTGGCCTGGCCGGGGCAAAGGCCGCGGAGACGCTCCGCGCGGAAGGTTTCACCGGCCGGGTGATCCTCATCTGTGACGAGCGCGACCACCCCTACGAGCGCCCCCCGCTCTCCAAGGGGTACCTGCTCGGCAAGGAAGAGCGCGACAGCGTTTTCGTCCATGAACCCGCCTGGTACGCCCAGGCACACATTGAACTCCACCTGGGCCAGCCCGCCGTCCACCTCGACCCCGGGGCCAGGACGGTCCGGCTCGGCGACGGCACCCTCATCGCCTACGACAAGCTGCTGCTGGCCACCGGCGCCGAGCCGCGCCGCCTGGACATCCCCGGCACCGGCCTGGCCGGCGTGCACCACCTGCGCCGCCTCGCACACGCCGAACGGCTGCGCGGCGTCCTGGCCTCCCTCGGCCGGGAAAACGGCCATCTGGTGATCGCCGGCGCCGGCTGGATCGGCTTGGAGGTCGCCGCCGCGGCCCGCTCCTACGGCGCCGAGGTCACCGTCGTCGAGCCCGCCCCCACCCCGCTGCACGGCATCCTGGGCCCCGAACTCGGCGGCCTGTTCGCCGATCTGCACCGCGAACACGGCGTCCGCTTCCACTTCGGCGCCCGCCTCACCGAGATCGTCGGCCAGGACGGCATGGTCCTCGCCGTCCGCACCGACGACGGCGAGGAACACCCCGCCCACGACGTGCTCGCCGCGATCGGCGCCGCCCCGCGCACCGCCCTCGCCGAACAGGCCGGGCTGGACCTCGTCGACCGGGAGGCCGGTGGCGGTATCGCGGTCGACGCGGCGCTGCGCACCTCCGACCCGTACATCCACGCCGCCGGCGATGTCGCCGCCGCCGACCACCCCGTCCTGGACAGCCGCCTGCGCGTCGAACACTGGGCCAACGCCCTCAACGGCGGCCCGGCCGCCGCGCGCGCCATGCTCGGCCAGGACGTCAGCTACGACCGCATCCCGTACTTCTTCTCCGACCAGTACGACGTCGGCATGGAGTACTCCGGCTACGCCCCGCCCGGCTCGTACGCGCAGGTCGTCTGCCGCGGTGACGTCGCCAAGCGGGAGTTCACCGCCTTCTGGCTCGGCGCGGACGGCCGGCTGCTGGCGGGGATGAACGTCAATGTCTGGGACGTCGCCGAGTCCATCCAGCAACTGATCCGTTCCGGGGCGCCGTTGGCGCCCGAGGCGCTGGCCGATCCGGAGGTACCGCTGGCCTCGCTGCTCCCGTAGCGTGCCCGTATGACGCCAAGCCCCAGCGGTCCCTCCGGCCCCGGCAGCACCGACGTCCCGGACGTCGTCACCCTCGACGACGTCCGGGACGCCGCCCGGCGGCTGGCGGGGGTGGCCCACCGCACTCCCGTGCTGCGCTCCCGCACCCTCGACGCCCTGGCCGGCGCCGAGGTCCACCTCAAGTGCGAGAACTTCCAGCGGGTCGGCGCCTTCAAGTTCCGCGGCGCCTACAACGCCCTCTCCCGGCTGTCCCCGCAACAGCTGGCCCGTGGAGTCGCCGCCTACTCCTCCGGCAACCACGCCCAGGCCGTCGCGCTGGCCGCCCGGGAGCTGGGCAGCCACGCCGTCATCGTGATGCCCGAGGACTCCCCGGAGTCCAAGCGGGCCGCCACCGCCGGATACGGCGCCGAGATCGTCACCTACGACCGCTACACCGGCGACCGCGTCGCGATCGGCCGGCAGCTCGCCGAGGAACGCGGCCTCGCGCTGATCCCGCCGTACGAGCATCCGCACATCATCGCCGGCCAGGGCACCGCGGCCCTGGAGCTGCTCGAGGAGACCGGCCCGCTCGACGCACTGCTGGCACCGGTCGGCGGCGGCGGGCTGATGGCCGGCTCGGCCACCGCCGCCACCGCCCTGGTCCCCGGCATCCGCATGATCGGCGTGGAGCCGGAGGCCGGCGACGACACCCTGCGCTCCCTGGCCGCCGGCCACCCCGTCACCGTTCCCGTGCCGCACACCATCGCCGACGGCCAGGCCATCGCCACCCCCGGCGAACTGACCTTCGCCATCAACCGGCGCCTCCTCGACTCGGTCGTCCTGGTCACCGACGACGAGATCCGCGCGGCCATGAAGTTCGCCTTCGAACGCCTCAAAATCGTCACCGAACCCAGCGGCGCCAGCGCCCTGGCCGCCCTCCTGGCCGGCCACATCAGCCCCCTGCCGCCCCGCGTCGGCGTGATCATCTCGGGGGGCAATGTAGGGCTGGAACGGTTCGTGGAACTGCTGGGGTGAGGGGAGGGAGCCGGGCGGGTCGCGGGGTTCTCCTGAGGTGAGCGGCAGGGGCGCCGGGCGGGCCGCGGCGCCCTCCTGCTGCTCCCCCGCCCCCTCCCCCTCCTCCCCCTTCGGGGGGAGGGGGCGGGGGTGGGTTCGGGGGTGGGGGGAGAGCCCCGGCGTTCGCGACGACGCGCGGCCAGGGCTGTCCGACCCCGGCCGTAGAATTCACGCGTGGCAGGCAGGATCAACGATGACGATGTGAAGGCGGTACGGGACGCGGTCCCGATCGACGCCGTCGTGTCCGAGTATCTCCAGCTCCGCAACGCCGGCGGCGGCAATCTCAAGGGCCTGTGCCCCTTCCACGACGAGAAGTCCCCGTCCTTCCACGTCAGTCCGGCCAAGGGGCTCTACCACTGCTTCGGCTGCCAGGAGGGCGGCGACACCGTCGACTTCGTCATGAAGATCGACCACCTCTCCTTCGCCGAGACCATCGAGCGCCTCGCCTCCCAGGCCGGTATCACCCTGCGCTACGAGGAGGGCGGCTACACCCCCGGCCGCCAGCAGGGCGAGCGCACCCGCCTGGTGGAGGCCCACAAGGCCGCCGCCCAGTTCTACGTCGAGCAGCTCGACAGCCCCGAGGCGGAGATCGCCCGCAAGTTCCTCGCCGAGCGCGGCTTCGACCAGGCCGCCGCCCAGCATTTCGGCGTCGGCTACAGCCCGGCCGGCTGGGACCACCTCACCCGCTTTCTGCGCGGCCGCCGCTTCAGCGACCAGGAGCTGGTCCTCTCCGGCCTCTCCCAGGAGGGCCGCCGCGGCCCGATCGACCGCTTCCGCGGCCGACTGATGTGGCCGATCCGCGATATCGCCGGCGAGGTCGTCGGCTTCGGCGCCCGTAAGCTCCGCGACGACGACAACGGCCCCAAGTACCTCAACACCCCCGAAACCCCCATCTACCGCAAGTCCCAGGTCCTCTACGGCATCGACCTCGCCAAGAAGGAGATCGCCAAGACCAACCGCGCGGTCGTCGTCGAGGGCTACACGGACGTGATGGCCTGCCATCTGTCCGGGGTCACCACCGCCATCGCCACCTCCGGCACCGCCTTCGGCGAGGGCCACATCAAGATCCTCCGCCGCCTCCTGATGGACAACTCCGGCTCCGAGGTCGTCTTCACCTTCGACGGCGACGCCGCAGGCCAGAAGGCCGCCCTGCGCGCCTTCGAGGACGACCAGAAGTTCGCCGCCGAGACCTCCATCGCGATCACCCCGGGCGGCATGGACCCGTGCGATCTGCGGCTCGCCAAGGGCGATCAGGCGGTCGCCGATCTCGTCGAGGCCCGGACCCCGCTCTTCGAGTTCGCGCTGCGCCATGTCGTCTCCCGGCACAACCTCGACACCACCGTCGGCCGCGCCGCCGCCCTCGACGAGGCCGCCCCCATCGTCGCGCACATCAAAAACAGCTCCATCCAGCACGAGTCCGCCGTCCAGCTCGCCGGCATGCTCGGCATCCTGGACACCCAGTTCGTGGTCAAGCGGGTCTCCCAGCTCGCCCGCTGGGCCCGCGAACGCGGCCGGGACGGCGGTCCCGACCAGGGCCGTCAGCAGCGCCGCGGCCAGGCCCCGGCGCCCGCGGAGGCCGGCCCCGCGCCCGGCCCGCGCGGCCCGGCGCTCAACCTCCGCAGCCCCGCCCACCGCGTCGAGCGGGAGCTTCTCAAGCTGGCGCTCCAGCGCCCCGACCTGGTCTCCCCGGCCTTCGACGCCTACGGTGCCGACGAGTTCACCGCCCCGCCCTACGCCGTGGTCCGTCAGTGCATCGAGGACGCCGGCGGTGCCGCGGCCGGCGCCGCCGACCAGGCGTTCATCCCCCGGGTGCGGGAGGCCGCCCCCGACGACACCGTCCGCGCCATGGTCACCGAGCTCGCCGTCGAACCGCTGCACACCCGCCGGGATCCCGACGACGCCTACGCCGGCGTCCAGTTGGTCGCCGTCCGCCTCGCCGCCGTCAATCAGCGCGTCACCGAGATCCGCGGCACCCTCCAGCGCCTCGGCCCCCGCGCAGACCCCGAACACCTCGCGGCCGTCCAGAACGAACTGTGGGTCCTCCAGCAGTACGGCCAGTCCCTGCGCGAACGCGGCTACGCCGCCCTGTAGTCCCCGGGAGCCCGCCCCGGGGAGCCGGTCCGCGCGCCGCGCCGCCCGTAACACCCCGCGGTAGCCGTCCGGTCACGGACCGGACTCAAAAAGTGCACGCACGCCCCTCGTGGCAGGCGTGTGTCGTACTCCACACTGAGAAGCGGTGCCTGAGTCCTCGGTGCGCCGCGGGCCCGGCCGTACCCCACCGGAATCCCCCGCGGAACCACTCGTGACGTACGGGACGGACGGCGGCCCGGCCGCCACCGTGCCCGACCTTTCTGCCGCTTCAGCAGCGATCACCCTGGAGGTCGCCCCCGTGCAGACCCAGACCCTCGCCGACGCGCCGGCCGCCACGGAACACGACACGGACCCGGCCGCGGAGCCGCTCACCGTGCCGCAGCAGGCCGAACCACCCGCCGCCGAGATGATCGTCGAGGAGATCGTCCCGGAGCCGGTGCCGCGCCCCGAGGCGGGCAGCCCGTCCGCCGATCTCTTCCGCCAGTACCTCCGCGAGATCGGCCGGATCCCGCTGCTCACCGCCGCCGAGGAGGTGGAGCTCGCCCGCCGCGTCGAGGCCGGTCTCTTCGCCGAGGAGAAGCTCACCAACGCCCCCGATCTCTCCTCCCAACTCGCCTTCGACCTCGACAAGTTGGTGGTCCTGGGACGGATGGCCAAGCGCCGCCTGATAGAGGCGAACCTGCGTCTGGTGGTCTCCGTCGCCAAGCGCTACGTCGGCCGCGGGCTGACCATGCTCGACCTCGTCCAGGAGGGCAACCTCGGGCTGATCCGCGCCGTCGAGAAGTTCGACTACGCCCGTGGCTACAAGTTCTCCACCTACGCCACCTGGTGGATCCGCCAGGCCATGTCCCGCGCCCTCGCCGACCAGGCCCGGACCATCCGCGTCCCGGTCCATGTCGTCGAGCTGATCAACCGCGTGGTGCGGGTCCAGCGCCGGATGCTCCAGGAACGCGGCTACGAACCCACGCCCGAGGAGGTCGCCGCCCATCTCGACCTGACCGGGGAACGGGTCAGCGAGGTGCTGCGGCTGGCCCAGGAGCCGGTCTCGCTGCACGCCCCCGTCGGCGAGGAGGAGGACGTCGCCCTCGGCGATCTCATCGAGGACGGCGACGCCGCTTCACCCGTCGAATCCGCCGCGTTCCTGCTGCTCCGCGAGCACCTCGACGCGGTGCTGTCCACCCTCGGCGAACGGGAGCGCAAGGTCGTCCAGCTCCGCTACGGCCTCGCCGACGGCCGCCCCCGGACGCTGGAGGAGATCGGCCGGATCTTCGGCGTCACCCGCGAACGGATACGGCAGATCGAGTCCAAGACCCTCAACAAGCTCCGCGACCACGCCTTCGCCGACCAGCTCCGCGGCTACCTCGACTGAGACCGGCCGGCCCCGGCACCGCCCGTCCGGCCCCGCACGCCCGGCCCGGCCAAGCAACAGCCCCGCCCGTCCGACCCCCGCCCGGGGCCTCACGCCTCCCGCTGGAAAGCCCCCGGATAGGCCTCGTCGCGCACCGCCGCGTACTGCTGGCGTACGGCCTGGCCGACCGCCAGCTCCTCACCCGGCTCGAAGACCTGGCTCGCGGCGGCCGGCCACTGCGGGGGATCGACCCAGGCGGGCCCGCTGCCCGTGCCGGACTCCGCGCCGCCGGCCGGGGTGAGGGTGCCGTGCGCCACCCCCCAGGCCCAGGCCGCCTGCCGGGCCGCGCCCAGCGCCGCGTACTCCGCCGGCTGCGGCACCACGACCGGCACCCCGAACAGCGCCGGCGCCACCGCCTGCACCGCGAACAGCTCCGCCGCCGCGCCCAGCAGGAACACCCGGCGCACCGCCATGCCCCGCCCCCGCAGCACATCCAGTGCGTCCGCGAGCCCGCAGAGCATGCCCTCCACGGCTGCCCGCGCCAGATGCTCCGGCTTCATGCTGTCGCGCCGCAGCCCGTGCAACGACCCGGCGGTATGCGGCAGATGCGGGGTCCGCTCGCCCTCCAGATACGGCAGCATCACCATCCCGTACGCACCGGGCGACGACTTCATCGCCAGCTCGGACACGCCCGCCAGATCCGTCCCCAGCATCTCCGCGGCCCCGCGCAGCACCCGTACCGCGTTGCTGGTGTGCACCACCGGCAGATACCGGCCGGTCGCGTCCGCGAACGAGGTGATCGTGCCGCTCGGGTCCACCAGCGCCTCGTGATGAATCCCGAACACCGACCCCGAGGCGCCCAGCGACACCACCGCGTCGCCCTCCCCGACGCCGAGCCCGAAGGCGGCGGCCATCGTCTCGCCCGTACCGGCGGAGATCAGCAGCCCCTCCGGGGTGAACCCCGCCGTCCCCGACGGGCTCAGCAGCTCCGGCAGCCGCACCTGGTGGCCCAGCGCCAGCTCCACCAGATCCGGCCGGTACGACTCGGTCGCCGCCGACCAGAAACCGGTCGCCGAGGCCCCGCCACGGTCCGTCGTCCGCCGGGCGGGCCGCCCCAGCAGCTGCCACGCCAGCCAGTCGTGCGGCTGCATGACCTCCGCGATCCGGGCCGCGTGCGCCGGCTCGTTACGCGCCAGCCAGCGCAGCTTGGTCACCGCATGGGTCGCCTGCGGCACCGCCCCGACGGCCTGCGCCCACGCGGTACGCCCGCCGAGCGAGTCGATCAGATCCGCCGCCGCGCTCTGTGCCCGCTTGTCATTGCCGACCAGCGCGGGCCGTACGAGATTCCCCTCGACGTCCAGCGGCAGCAGACCGTGCGGCTGCGCGGCGACGCCGATCGCCTGCACCCCTTCGAGCAGCCCGTGGCCCGCCGCCTCCCCGAGCGAGATCAGCCACGCCTGTGGATCGACCTCGGGCCCCCTCTCGCCGGGGTGCGGCGCGTACCCGCGCCTGATGACGGCGCCCGTGTCCGCATCGCAGACGACGATCCGTGTGCTCTCGGACGAACTGTCCAATCCGGCGACTATCCCCATGGCCTCAGATGATGCCCCATACGACGCATAGGAGCAGCGTCAGGGCTTACCCGGGGAACACCCCTAGGGCCTGTCGTGTGGTTCAGGCCCTAAGTGTTGCTCGTGCCCCAGTCGTCCTCGTCGGAGCCGCGCTGGTCGCGCAGCGAGCGGACCCGGTCGGTGACGGAGGCCGGCAGCCGGTCCCCGACCTTGGCCGATACCGTCCCGAAGGCCTTCGACGCCGCCTCGCGCCCGGTCAGCGCGGCCGACTCGGCGGTGTTCCGGACCGCGGGATTCTGGGAGATCCGCTGGGCGGCCTTGCGGAGCTGCTCGTACCGTTCCCGGCCGGCCCGTGAGCCGAGCACATACCCCGTGGCCAGTCCCGCGATGAACGTGAGCCGGTAGCGCATTGCTCCACCCTTCCTCTCGTCGGTCCCGTCCGGTGCCGGTACGCACCGGAGTGCCGGGCTGTGCCGCGCGCCTACCCTCCGGGGCCGCAGATCACCCGAGGTGACCTGAGGCGATACCGATTGGCGGAGCACCCCCCTGCTTGCGCTAATGTATGTGTCGCAGCGAGCGCGCGCCGTCCGGAAGACCGGTCAGCGGTGCATTCGAGGCACACAGAGCAATCCCCTGTAGCTCAATTGGCAGAGCAGCCGGCTGTTAACCGGCAGGTTACTGGTTCGAGTCCAGTCGGGGGAGCTCGGTCCCCTGTAGCTCAATTGGCAGAGCATTCGGCTGTTAACCGGAGGGTTACTGGTTCGAGTCCAGTCGGGGGAGCAGAGAGAACGAGGGCCCCGCAAGGGGTCCTTTTTCTTGTGCCATGGAACCGAACGGCCCGTGATCGAAGTCCTCTTGGGCGTGCGTGGTCGCGGGTCGGCCGCCCTCACGGGCAACAGATCGTATGAGCGGCTATGCTGCGGCAGACGGCGCGCACAAATGTGCGCGCCGCGCCGTGGGGGGCGGTAGCTCAGCCGGTTAGAGCAGCGGACTCATAATCCGTCGGCCGTGGGTTCGAGTCCCACCCGCCCCACCGCAGCACCCAGGGGGGAGAACCTTTCTACCTGGGACAGGACAGACAGCAGGGCCGCCACGCGGATGTGGCGGCCCTGCTGCGCCTTCCGGACCAACGTGCCGTATGTGTCCCCGCGTGCTCATCATGGTCATCCGCGGCCGTCCGGCCGTCAGGAGTGCGGTGCGGAAGGGGAAGGTGAGGGCGATGGAGCTGTTTCCGGCGATCCCGTATGGCGAGTGGCGGGACACCAAAGAGACGGTTCATCGCTTTGCGCAGGTGGTCGGGAAGGTCCGGCTGGCTGCCAGTGCGCGGCGCAATCACTGGTGGAATGTGCCGTTCCATCTCACCGGGCGGGGCATCACCGCCCGGCCGATGGGGCAGCTCGACGGCAATCCGCTCTTCACGATCGACTTCGACTTCGTGGGGCATCAGCTGGTCGTGGCGGTGCTGGACGGCCGGGCGGTGTCGTTTCCGCTGGCCGGGCGGTCCGTGGCGGCCTTCCACGACAGCCTTATGGACGCGCTGGCTGGACTGGGGATCCGGGTGCGGCTCGCCGTTCCCAGGCCGTTCGACCTGCCCGACGCCGGACGGCCGTTCGCCGAGGACACCGAGCACGCGGCCTACGACCCCCGGCACGCCCAGCGCTACTGGCAGGTGCTCAGCCAGGTGGCCTCGGTGCTGGAGGAATTCGCCGCGGGCTATGAGGGGAAGGTCAGCCCGGTGCACCACTTCTGGCACACCTTCGACATCGCGCACACCCGGTTCTCCGAGCGGCGGGTCGAGCAGCCGCGGGAGACCGACCCGGTGACGCGGGAGGCGTACTCCAGGGAGGTGATCAGCTTCGGCTTCTGGTTCGGGGACGACGGTTTCCCCGAGCCGGCGTTCTACTCGTACACCGCGCCGGAGCCCGCGGATCTGGCCGCTGAGCCGCTGCGGCCGGCGGCGGCGCGGTGGGTCGCCCGCGGGCAGAGCCATCTGGCCGTGCTGCGGTACGACGACGCCCGTGCGGAGGCCGATCCCCGTGCGGCCGTGCTCGACTTCTACGAGAGTGCCTACCGTGCCGGGGCCGGGCGGGCCGGGTGGGATGTCGAACGGCACCGCTGTGCGGGCGGGGTGACGGATCCGCAGTTGTAGGGCGGTCGGCCCTACCGGTTCCCGGCGGGGCGAGGGGCGCGACGAGTCCCGGCCCGTAGGGGCGGTCTCAGATCACTGGAGGGCGGCCGAGTTTCGTCATCCGCCACACCGTGCGCCAGCGCAGCGGACGGCGGCGGCCGCACGGGGTGCGTACCCCCTCCGCGAAACCGGCGGCCCAGGCGCGCAGGCCCGCCACCGAGGGGCTGCGGACGGCTGTCAGGGCGGCCCATACGCCGAGGTAGAGGGGGATCAGGACCGCGGGGAGGTGCCGCCTGGCGAGCCAGACGCGGTTTCTGGCGACCATGCGGTGGTAGACGGCGTGCCGGGTGGGTGAGGTGTACGGGTGCTGAAGCACGAGCTCCGGGGCGTAGCGGATGTGCCAGCCGTCGTCCAAGGCCCGCCAGGCCAGGTCGGTTTCCTCGTGGGCGTAGAAGAAGTCGTCGGGCCAGCTGCCGATCCGGTCCAGCATCGGTACGGACAGGGAGTGCCCGCCGCCCAGGAAGGTGGTGACCGGACCGCCGCGTGCCGGGTCGCCGGCCCGCAGGCGGGGGACATGGCGGCGCTGTGTGCGGCCCCGCTCGTCGGCGATGCGGAAGCTGACGATCCCCAACTCCGGCTCGCGGGCGTGCAGTTCCGCCAGCCGGCTGAAGACGTCCGGGCTGATCAGCAGGCCGTCGTCGTCCAGGTCGACCACCACGTCGACGTCCCCGAGCTTGCGCAGCTCGTCCAGGGCGACATTGCGGCCACCGGAGACTCCCAGGTTCTCGCTCAGCTCGACACCGACGGCGCCGTGCGGCAGCGGGGGGAGCGGGGAGCCGTTTCCGATGACCACGATGTGGGCCGGCCGGAGGTCCTGCTTGGCGACCGAATCCAGCAGCGCCCGCAGTTCGGCGGGACGGTTTCCCATGGTCAAGATGGCGACGCCTACGCGCAGATGACGCACAGAAGTTTGCTCCGTTCTTGGCGGTCTTGTCGGGATGCTAGCCGCCGGGGGCGGCGACTGTGTGCCACGGCGCTTCCGCGGCGACATCCGGCCGTTGAACGCTGGGGAACGCCCTCGCCGGGGCCGGGAGCTCGCGGATGCCGGGTGTGCCGGACCGGCGCACCATGGAAGGACCGGGGGGTTGCACGGATGCCCAGGGGGTGGACGGAGGAAGCCCTCATGATGGAAGTCAAGACGGTCGACAAGCCGGATGAACGGCGCGACTTTCCCCGGGGTCACCTGGAGGCCCTGCACCTCACCGGACTGGACTTCGCCGTGGCCACCTTCGAGCCCGGCTGGCACTGGACGGAGTCGGTAGGCCCGATAGCCGGGACCGACAGCTGCGAGGTGCACCACAACTGCTTCGTGGTCCAGGGCCGGATGCGCATCAGGATGAACGACGGCGCGGAGTCCGAAGTGGGACCCGGCGATGTCTTCGTCTGCCCGCCCGGACATGACGCCTGGGTCGTCGGGGACGAACAGTGCATCGTGTACGACTTCGCGGGCCAGATGGCGAAGGACTACGCGAAGGGCTAGGAGAAGCGCTGGGGGAGGGGTTAGGAGAAGGGCTGGACGAGTCGGGCGGGCAGAGCAGGCAGAGGCCGGGAGTGACCGCGCGGGGGGCGGGGACGCTGTCCGACCCGTGGAGCTGTCCGGCCCGTATGGAGCGAGGCCGGGGCGTGGTGTGCGCCGCCGCGTCGGCCGGCCGGGTGGCGTGTGCTTCGCCACGTGGATCCGGATGTCTAGGAACGCGCTCGGTGGGCAGGGGTGCGGGACGGTCCGGCGTGCGGAATACGTCACGGGTTGATCCCGTTGCCGCAGCCGGAGACCGTGTGACAAGCGTCGACAGACCGGAAGCAGGGAAACAGGCATGAGCACCATTGAGCTCACCAAGGAAAACTTCGACGAAATCGTCTCCGGCAACGATTTCGTCCTGATCGACTTCTGGGCCGAGTGGTGCGGGCCCTGCAAGCAGTTCGGCCCGGTCTTCGAGAAGTCCTCCGAGACGCATGACGACCTGGTCTTCGCCAAGGTCGACACGGAGGCGCAGCCCGAGCTGGCGCAGGCCCTCCAGATCCAGTCCATCCCGACCGTGATGATCGTCCGGGAGAACATCGCCGTCTTCGCCCAGCCCGGCGCGCTGCCCGCGGAGGCCCTGGAGGACGTCATCGGCCAGGCCCGTGCGCTGGACATGGACGAGGTCCGCGCTTCGGTCGCCGAGGCCCAGCAGAGCGAGCAGGCCCAGGCCGAGCAGGGACAGCAGGCGCAGGGCTCGTGAGCGACCTCCTTCTGGTCCGGCACGGCGAGACCGAGTGGAGCAGGGACGGCCGGCACACCAGCTGGACCGATCTGCCGCTGACCGCCACCGGTGAGGAGCAGGCCCGCGCACTGCGGCCGCTGCTGTCGGACCGGAAGATCGGGCCGGTGTACGCCAGCCCGATGCAGCGGGCGCTGCGCACCGCCGAGCTGGCGGGCCTCGCCCGTCCGCAGATCGACGCCGACCTGCGGGAATGGGACTACGGCGGCTATGAGGGCATCGCCACCGCCGAGATCCACCGCGACCGGCCCGGCTGGTATCTGTTCTCCGACGGTGTCGCCGAGGGCCCGCCGGAGCATCCGGGCGAGTCGCCGGAGCAGGTCGGGGCGCGCGCCGACCTGCTGCTGGCCCGGATCGCGCCACAGCTCGCCGCCGATGACGGCGATGTGGCGCTGGTCGCGCATGCGCACTTCCTGCGGGTGCTGGCCGCCCGCAGGCTCGGGCTGCCGCCCGCCGCCGGGGGCCTCTTCACCTTCGAGACCGGGGCGGTCGGCGTCCTGGGGACCGAACACGACCGGCCCGCGGTGGTCGCCTGGAACGCCCGGAGTCGGTGAGCCCCGCTCCTGTGAGCCGGCTGCTGCGAGCCCGGCCCCTGTGAGCCCGGCTCCCGTGTGGGTGCCGCCGCCGGCGCGCTACGGATCCATCGGATCGAGATGCAACGGCTGCACCTTGCCCTCGATCATGGCGCCGAGCCCCATGACGGCACAGGTGTCGGGGTGGTCCGCGGTGTGTACCGGCATGTTCGTGGCCTGGTGGATCATCGGCTCCAGGCCGGGGATCAGGGCGCTGCCGCCCGCGAGCACGATGCCGCGTTCCCCGAGGTCGGCCACCAGATCCGGCGGGCAGCGGCGCAGCACGGCACCGATGCCGTCGAGGATCGAGGTCAGCGGGGTGGTGATGGCGTCCCGTACCCGCTCGGTGTCGACATGCACGGAGCGCGCCATCCCGCTGATCACGTCCCGGCCGTGCACCTCGGTGGAGCCCGGGGTGACCCCGTCGCCACCGGAGAGGATCCACTGGAGCGGGCGTAGGGCCTGGCCCGCCAGCATCAGCTCGTGGTGCAGCCGCAGATGCTGGACGACCGCGTGGTCGATGGCGTTGCCGCCCACCGGCACGGTCTCCGCGGCCACGATCGAGCCGAGGGAGAGCACCGCGACCTGCGTGGTTCCGGCGCCGCACACCACGATCATGGTGGCCTCGGGCTGCTCCACCGGGAGCCCGGAACCCACCGCGGCGGCGACCAGGGTGTCGACCAGCTCCACCCGCCGCGCCCCCAGCCCGGTGAGCGTCTCCACGGCGGCCCGCTGGGCGAGCGGCTCGCTGCCGTACGGGAGACAGACCGCGGCCCGCATCGCCGGCCGGCGCCGCCAGGACTTGCGCAGCTTGTCGCCGACCAGGGTCCGCAGCAGCCGCTGGGCCATGTCGATATCGACGATGGTGCCGTTGGAGACCGGGCGCACCACCCGGATGTAGTCGGGGGTGCGGCCGTCCATCACCTCGGCCTGGGCGCCGACGGCCAGCAGCGCCCCGCTGCGGGTGTTGATGGCGGCGACGGTCGGTTCGTCGACGACCAGCCCCTGGTTCTTCACATACACCCTGGTCCGGGCCGCGCCGATGTCGATGGCGGCCGAACAGCGCCGCAATTGGGCGAGGCTGATGGTCATGGGTGATTCCTCCCCGATGGGCCGGTATGGGCGGAGCGGTCGCGCGGCCGGTTCGCAAGGACCGCTCGTGCGCCATCCTCCGGTCGTGGAGAGGCCGCCGCCTGCTGGAAAGGTCCGCTCGGGGGACGGGGGCGGGGTGGTTGCGGCGAAGGGGTGACGAGGCCCGGAAGGCCGGTGTGGCGGGGCCTCAGCCGGCCAGTCGTTGGTACAGCCCCCAGGTGAATTCGGGGACGATGTTCTGCGGGGTGCCGTCGGGGCCGGGCGCGGTGCACGCCAGCCGCCAGCGGGTGGGGGCGCTGCCCTCCATGGGGCGGGCCGGGGCAAAGGCCCGGGCGACCTCGTCGACGGTGCAGGACCAGGGCCGGAGATCCGTGGTGCTGCGCAGGTCAGGGGCGGTGGCGCCGGGTGCCCGGACGAGCCAGGCGTTCCAGACGACGTCCCGGCCGCCGGTGAGGACCTCGAACCGCAGATCGGGCCAGAGCGGCATCGGCCAGGTCAGGGCCTCGCAGCGCAGATCGCCGATGCGGCGGGGAGTGACGGTCTCGGGGGTGCCGAGCAGCGCACGATACGGCCGGCTGCCGCCGGGCGCGCGCGGGGCGTGCATCCGTGCCTGCCAGCGGCGGTTGGCTTCGCGCATCTCGGCGCGGGAGACGCCCAGGGTGCGCAGTGCCTCCTCGACCAGGCCGGGGTGGTGGTCGGCCATCCGGCGCAGCAGGACGACCTGGAAGGCGACCGGTCCGGGCAGACCGGAGGGGGCGCCGGAGCCGCCGCGTGGGTCATTGTCCGTGGTGTGGTCCATGAGGGACATGGTGGTGGACGGCGCGGGATACGGGGCGGCCGGGGCGCTCGCCGTCGGGGAGGAAGAGCACGGAGTTGACGTAGCGGCGGTGCGGGGCGAGGGAGCGGCGCAGCAGCCCGTGCTCGGCGACCTGGCAGGTGCGGGACTGATGGGCGGGCAGATCGAAATCGGCCAGCGGCAGCCAGCGGTCGTGCGGCAGCACCCACCCGCGGTAGCCGTGCGCGGCCGTCCAGTCCAGTACGGGGCCGAGCGGCTGGATACGGGTCTCCAACTCGACGAAGAGCGCAGGGAGTTGGCGTTCGACGGTGTGCGCGGCGCCGCGCAGCACCGCCAGCTCCGCGCCCTCCGCGTCGATCTTGATGAGGGTGACGGACGCCAGCCCCAGCGCGTCCAGCGGGAGGCAGGGCACGTCGAGGGCGGCGGTGTGCAGCTCCCGGCGTACCAGCGAGGACACCCCGCGGTCGCCGCGGCCGCCCGGGGGCAGCCAGAGGGTGGCGCAGCCCGTGTGGTCGGTGGCCGCGGCGGACACCACCTCGACATGCGGGGGAGTGACCGAGGAGAGCAGACGGGCCAGGTGGGGGACCGGTTCGAGGGTGACCACCCGGTCGGCGCGCCGGGCCAGCCGCCGGGTCCACGGGCCGTACCACCCGCCGACGTCCACGGCCGTGCCGCCGGGCGGGCAGAAGTCGGCGAGCCGCCGCAGCTCCGGTTCGAACCGCGGATAGAGCCCGGCCACCAGCGCCGACACCAGCCGGCCCGGCAGCCGGGGCCCCAGCCGCGCGGCGAGCGTCACGACCCCGGTTCCCGGTCCGCGGGCCGGACCGGCGCGCGGGTGTGCTCGGCGTCGCTGAGCTGCTCGCCGGACGCGGGCAGCAGCTGGGGGATGCCGTCGAGGATCGGATAGCGGCGGCGCAGCCGGGGGTTGTAGAGGGCGTCACCGGGGGCGAGCAGCGTCAGCGGGCCCTTGTCGAGCGGGCAGACGAGGATCTTCAGCAGCGGGTCATCGGGCTTCATCGAGCGACTCCGGGGTTCCGGTGGGCGGTTCGGGGACGGGCGGGTCATGGCGGGGCAGGGCGAGCAGGACCGCCACGGCGACGGCGGTGCCGCCCAGCCGCAGCGCGCGCCGCAGCGGATCGGCGGGCAGCGGCTCACCGAACGCGACGGTGCCGCAGACGACGGTGAACACACAGGTGACGGTGGTGCAGACGGGGACGATCACGGACGCCCGGCAGCGTTGCAGCGCGGTCTGGGACAGCACCAGACCGGCGGCTCCGGTGACGAGCAGCAGGTACGGGTAGGGCGAGCGGAGCAGCCGGCCGGCGACGGCCGGGAGGTCGTGGGGAGCCAGCAGACCGGAGACGCCCTTGATGGCCAGCGAGCTGACCCCGTAGAGCAGACCGACGGCCACCCCGTAGGGGACACCTGCCGTGGGCAGCCGGTGGCGGCGCCGGGCACGGCGTTCCGCCGAGCGGTACAGCAGCAGGCCGACGGCCAGTGACGGCACCGCGATCAGCAGCAGGGTGGCCGGCGGCGCGGTACGGGCGACGGCCCCGGCGTCCTCGCCCTGGAGGGAGGCGATGACCAGCACCAGCGCCACCAGGATCGCCACGATGCCCTGCCGCTCCCGGCCGCTGGTCCGCTCGCCCAGCACCACCGAGGACAGCAGCAGCAAGAGGACCAGGCCCGAGACGAAGAGGCCCTGGGCGGCGGCCAGCGGCAGGGTGCGGTAGACGGCGAGCTGGGCGGCGAAACCGGCGGCCAGGGCGAGCGAGCCGGCCAGCCACAGCGGACTGGACAGCAGCCGGCCGACGACCCGTAGGGGCTGCCGGGTGCTCAGCGCGGGCAGCCCGGCCAGGGCGCGCTTCTCCAGCACGAAACCGGTGCTGTACAGGACGTTGGCGAGCAGCGCGGACGCCACGCCCCACCACGGCACCGCGCTACTCCCCCGCCCGGCGGGCATGGGCGAGCAGGATCGAGGCCAGCGACGGGACCCGGCACGCGGCGCGGTCGAGGGGGCGCAGCGGCCGCGGCACATCGTGATACGGCGCACCGGCGATCCGTACGGCCTCGAAGCCGGATGCCGCGAGGAAGCCGCGCAGGGCACGGGCCGTGTACAGCCGCAGATGGCCGACGACCTGGGTACCGGGCCGGCCGTGGATCCCGCGCATGCTCACCTCCGAGAAGACGGGCTGGACCCCGGCGAGCAGCAGCCCGCGGTTGTACCAGGCGGCGAGGTTGGGGGTGGAGAGCATCAGATGGCCGCCGGGGCGCAGCACCCGGCGCAGCTCGTCCAGGGCGGCATCGGGATCGACGAGATGCTCGATGACCTCGCTGAAGAGGACCGCGTCGGCGGAACCGGTCGCGAACGGCAGCCCCCCGTCGGCGAGTTCGCCGCGCACCGCCCAGGGGATCCGGGTCCGGGCGCGGCGCAGGGCGTCCTGCGACCAGTCGACGCCGACCAGACGGTGACCGGTGAGCAGCTCCGCCGCGACGGCCGCCGCCGAACCGTCGCCGCAGCCGACGTCCAGGATGGTGGCGGCCGGAGTCCCGGTGCGTACGGGCCCCAGGGCACGCGCCAGCAGCACCGCCTGCCGCCGGCTGCGGGCGGCGCCGGACGCGACCGGCACGGCGGGGTTCTCGTAGAAGTCCCGCAGCGCGGCGGGGGGCCGGGTCACCGGGCCGCTCCGCCGGCCGGGGGCGGGGCCCAGGCGGTGGCGGCGAGGGAGGAGCGGAACAGGTCGCCGAGCCGGGCGCCGGCCGCGTCGTCCAGGAGGGCCGGGGACCAGCGCAGTGCCAGCTGGATCCGGCCGGCCACGGAGACGGTGGTGACGGTGAGCCCGCGCGGCATCCGGGCCGGGGCGGAGAACCACACCGCGGTCGGCCGGCCTGCGTCCCCGAAGTCCAGCGGGTAGGGGATCCGGCCGATGTTGGACAGCAGCGTGGTGGAGGTCCAGGGCGCGGCGGCGCGGCGCAGCGTACGGGTGACCGCGCCGCGCAGCCCGACCGGGAGGACAGGCGCGGTCAGCATCGTGGCGTAGAGCCCGAGTTGAGGCCCCGGGGCGGCGGCCTTGAGGGCGCGGGTACGGGCGGCGGTGCGGCGCAGCAGCCGCGCCACCGCGTCCGGATCGGGCGGATCGGCGGTGAGCGGCCCGGCGTCCCGGCGCTCCTCGGGACCGAAGCCGACCGACACCAGCCGGGTGCCGTTGCCAATGGGCATCCCGGCATCGCGCGGCCGGTCGTCGACGGGCATGGTGACGACGATGGGGGCGGCGGCTGTGGCGTGGGGGTGGGCCGGGGCGTGCAGTCGGTTCCAGCGGGCGACCATCAGCCAGGTGGCGACCAGGAGTTGGTCGTTGACGGTGTAGGGCGCCGGCTGGGCGGGAGTGCGTGGGGGGCGGGCTGGGATTGGGAGCTCGGTTAGGAGCATGCCGTTGCCGGGGTGGGTGGGCTTGCCGGGCTGGGGAGCGTTGCCGGGAGCTGGGTTCGGGGCCGGGGCCGGGGCTGGGTTGGGGGCGGGGGCGATTCGTGCCGGGCGGGCGAGGCGGGGGCCGGGGGCCGGTGCCTGGTCGGCGGGTGGTGGTTCCGGACGGGGCCCGGGGGCGCGTACGGGGGCGGGGGCGGGGGAGTTGTCGGCGCCGCCGTAGAGCTCGGCGGCGGTGGCCAGCACCCGTAGACAGGCCGGCCCGTCCAGCGCGGTGTGGTGGAGGGTGAGCAGCAGCACGGTGCCGCCTGCCGTCGCCCCCTCGATCACCTCCAGCCGTACGGGAGGCGAGGCGTCCAGCGGCGGACAGTGGTCGAGCGCGCGCTGCCGGGCGCGGGCCAGCGCACCGGGGCCGGGCGGCGGGAAGTCGACCGGGTCCACGTCCGGGGCGGCGGTGAGCTGCCAGCGGTAGCGGCGGTGCCACCAGCGGACCGGCGCCTGCCGCATCAGGATGCGCGGATGGCGGGCGAGCGCCCGGTGGAACGCGGCGCGCAGCCGTACGGGGTCGACCCGGCCGGGGAGATGCACCTCGATGTGTACGGTCTCCGGCTCGCCGTCGTCCAGACAGTGCCGGGAGATCTCATCGACGACGGGGAAGGGGAGGCGGGCTACGGCGCTGCCGCGGCTCTGCTCCCCCCCACCCCCGAACCCACCCCCCGCCCCCTCCCCCGAAGGGGGAGAGGGGGAGGGGGCGGGGGAGAGCTCGACCGGGCTGTCGGGCGAGGTGCCACGTCCGTCGGGCGATGCCCCACGTTCGTCAGGTGGTTCGTGCCGGGCCGGTTGCAGTGCGGTCATCGGGTGGTGTCCTCCCCGCTGTGGTCGGTCGGCGGTGCGGGGCCGCGGTCGGCGGGTGGTACGGGCTCGCTGTCGGCCGGTCGTACGGGACCGCCCGGCCGAGGCCGGTGCCGCTCGGCCCAGTTCGGGCCGGCGCCCGGTGTCCGTCCCCGGGCCACGATCGGACGCCCCACAGCGGCCGGGCCGCCGTCCCCGTCCCGCACGCGGTGCGGAAGTGGCGGCGGCGCGGACAGTCCGGGCGGGTCAACTGCGCCGGAAGGTCCGGAAGGTCCGGAGGGTTCGGACGGCCCGGACGGCCCGGGCGACCCGGACGGTCCGGACGGCCCAGCCGAAACCTCCCCCGGCCCCTCCGCCCCCGTCCCACCCGCATCCGCATCCGCCCCCACCACAGGCACCGACCCCCGCGACGCCCGCCCCCGTACGGTGACCACCGCCGCGGCCAACGCCAGTAGTGCCAGGGCCTGCGCGGTGGCGCTGAACGCGCCCTTGCCGGCGGCGTGGGGTTCCCCCGCGCCGAGGGCCGCGACGGCTCCGGCGGTGACCATCGCCGTCAGGGCCAGCGGGACGAGGAGGTGTGGCCGGAAGTACGCCAGGAGTGCCAGGGCCGGCACGATCAGGGCGTAGGGGCCGGAGGCCAGGGCCAGTACCGCGGTCAGTGTCACCACTCCCAGCACCCAGGACGGGGCGGGTGGCGGCGGTGCCGGGAGTGGCGGGGTGCGGGGGGTGCGGCGGACGAGGGCGGAGAGGAGCAGGAGCGCCACCCCCAGGGCGCCGCCCGCCAGGCCCAGGTCGTAGGCGACCGCCGGGGTGTAGGAGAGCTCGATGGTGCCGCCGGCGCCGGCCGGGACGAGGAAGGCCTGTTGCCAGCCGTCGACGCGGAGCGGGGTCAGCCGTCGGCCGTGGAGTGTGGCCTGCCACCCGTCGTTGGCGTTCTCGTGCATCTGGAGGTAGACGGCCCGGCCGGCGCCGACCGCGACGCTGCGGCGGTCCCCCGACCAGTCCCCGGCGGTGACCTTCCGCACCGGGCCGGCGGACCGCAGCGCCGCCCCGCCACCCGCGGCGGCAGATTCCCGCGCCGCCCCGTCGCCCGCGGCGACAGATTCCCGCCCCGCTCCGCCGCCCACGGCGCCCGCATCCCCCGTCGCCCCCCGTCGCAGCGTCACATCCGTCAGCGCCAGCGGCCCCTGGTCGCCCGCCTCCACCCGGTGGCGCCCGGGCGGCAGGTCCAGGCGGCCGTCCCGGGCCGGGCCGGCGCACAACCGCACCTCGACGGGGCGGCGTTCGGTGAGGTCGCGGACGTAGCCGGTGGCCTCGGTGGCGTGCAGGACGCCGTCGACGGCGAGCATCGGGCCCTGGCCGCAGCCGAGCGAGAAGCGGGCGTCGGCGGCGGGCCGCGGGGTGCGGTAGGCGTCGAGTGCGGGGAGGTGGATCTCGCTGAGGCCGACCGGGAGTTGGAGCGCCTGGCCGGCGACCGGGTTGTGCAGGGTCAGCGGCTTGACCTTGCTGATGGTGAGGTCGAGGCGGTCGGTGGTGATCGGGTCGAAGCGGGCCTGGCCGTTCTCGTCGACGCCCGCGGTGGCCGCCCCGTCCGGCGAGTTGATCAGGATCTGCTCGGGCCGGGTGGCGAGGCCGCCGGCCGCGGCCAGCACGATCTGGTCGATCTTCTTCTTGCCGGGCCAGCGCAGATGCACGGTGGGCCGGTCACCGGCGATCCAGGCGGTGGTCAGATCGCCGTCGACGAGGTTGCGGGGGCTGAGCGACGGGCCGAAGCCGAAGGCGGTGGAGTCGGCGGTGGCGGTGATCCGGTCCCGCTGTTCCGGTGCGATGCGGTCCAGGAGCCGGTCGAGTTCGGGGCCGGGAACGGCCAGCGCCTGGCCGGAGATGCGGTACGCGGCGGCGGGGCCGGTGCGGAACTGGCGGTGCAGCCCGGCCTCGGCGGAGACCGGGGAGAGGCCGCCCGGGTCGCTGCCGCGGTGCAGCGAGACGACCTCGGCGGGCGCGCCGGAACGCTCGGCGTCGGTGGGGAGTTGCAGCAGCCGGGTGACCTGGACGCCGGGGACGGAGATCTCCCGGAAGCCGGCACCGGAGAGCCCGGCGCGCGGTGTCTGCGAGCCGAGGATGGTCACCTTCAGCCAGGTCGCCCGGCCGGCCGGGGCCTTGACCCGCTGTGGCGTCCCGTCGGGGCGCAGGGTGTCCTCCGTGGTGCCGCGGTCGGTCTGTATCCGTACGGAGGTCGGGGCGGCCCGCAGCCCGTCCCCGGGCAGCGGGGTCAGGGACAGGGCGGACGGGAGGGTGACGGGCCGGGGGAAGGCGATCCGTACCCACTGGCCTATGGGGTTCGCGGCGCTGCCTTCCGCCCAGGCGGTGTCCGGGTCGCCGTCGAACGCGTGGACCGGGTCGTACTGCGGCAGCTGGAAGAGCCAGTTGCCGCTGCTGGAGGCGGTGACCGAGGACGCGCCGCGGAGCACGGCGGTGGTCTGGTGGCCGGGGCCGGTGGTCGGCAGGATCTGCCGGGGCGGGCGGCCGGGGTCCTGGACGCTGTCGGGATGGTTCCGCTCGCCGGCCGTGTAGGTGTACGAGGTGTTGCTGTTGACCAGCCCGAAGCGGGTGTCGGCGCGGCGCAGGCCGTCGGCGGTCAGCTGGAGCGGCGGGGTGCCGAGGCCGGGGTGGCGGTCGCCGGTCAGCACCGTGGCGCGGCGGCGCAGCGCGGGGTCGGCGGACAGCTGGAGGAGGGCTTCGGGGCCGCCGCTGAGCTGCGCGGTGTCCGCGACCGCCCGGGTGGTGACCGGGCCGGGCGCGGGGGTGTCCTGCGGCCGGTAGATCTCGACGGCGCGCTGCCGCGGATAGAGGCCCTGGACCTGGAGGGGTGCCCCGGAGGGGATCCGGCCGCCGGTGGTCAGCGGGCCGAAGGCGGCCACCTTGCGGTAGCCGGACGCCTGGAGGGTGCGTTTGACGGTCTGCGGCGGGACGTAGCCGATCTGGTCCGGGTCGAGGTCGTTGCGGACGACCACGTCGTGCAGTCCGGCCCGGCCCAAGTAGTCGCGCAGGCCGGGGACTTGGGAGCCGGTCAGCAGGGCCTGTTCGACGGCGTCCAGGGTGCGGCGGGCGCCGGGGGTGCCGAACGGGACGAAGTCGCGCTGGGCCCAGGGTGAGGTGGCGAGGACATCGAGCGGCTCGTCGATGGGGGAGCCCCAGGTGTAGATGCCGTGCGCGGTCGCCGGGACGACCAGCGCGCGGCTGTGCGGGGAGTTCTTGTGGAGCCAGGCCGCGGCCCGTTGCCAGGAGGCGGGCAGCTGGGTGAAGGCGCCGGGCTGGAGCACGGTGCCGGTGAGGAAGGGCAGCGCGAGGGCGGGCAGCACGAGGAGCGCCGTCACCAGCGGGAGGCGCCGGCGGGCGGGGATCCGGCGGGTGCCGCGGTGTTCGGTGGCGACCGCGAGCAGATGCGCCAGGCCCAGGGTGAGCGCCAGGGCCAGGCCCGGGGTGAATTTGTAGATGTTGCGGAACGGGCGCAGCCAGCCGTTGAGCCAGTCCTGCCACAGCCCGTGCAGCGGCCCGCCGAGCGCCCCGCCGTACCCGGCCAGCGCGATCACCGCCACGGCCAGCACGGTCAGCAGCAGCCAGCGGCGCTCGGGCAGATCCCGGCGGGCCAGCCCGGCCAGGCCGAGCGCCGCGGCCAGCGCCGAGCCGAGCACCGCGAGGGGCCGGGCCGTCAGGGTCCAGCCGGCCGGCAGCCAGGGCTCGCCGAAGTGGAGGTAGCCGACCCAGTTGCCGGCGCCGCGCAGCAGTTCGGTGGCGGACATGGTGGCGGTGGTGGTGTCGGCCTGCTCGATGTACGGCATGAAGTTCTCGCCGTG
This sequence comes from Streptomyces sp. bgisy130, assembly GCF_057708345.1. Classification (NCBI taxonomy): domain Bacteria; kingdom Bacillati; phylum Actinomycetota; class Actinomycetes; order Kitasatosporales; family Streptomycetaceae; genus Streptomyces; species Streptomyces sp. bgisy130. Next base: position 100,201 of record NZ_JBYISA010000005.1, on the reverse strand, counting down.
CAGGCCGAGCAGCAGCAGCGGCACCACCCACCAGGCGGTGGCCAGGACGACACCGGGCAGCCACCAGGCGAGCAGCTTCGCCCGGCGCGGCCCCGTACGGGAGAGCAGATACAGGCCGGCGGGCAGCAGCGCGGCCAGCGTCGAGGCCGCGTTGACCCCGCCCATGAAGGGGATCAGCAGCGCCGAGCGGGTGGCCGCGATACGGGCGCGGGCCTGCGTGTCGGTCAGCGGCAGCAGCACCCACGGGAGCAGGGCGCCGGGCAGCGCGGCGGCGGAGGTGGAGCCGATGACGAGGGTGAAGGTCGGCCACAGGGCGTAGCAGGCGGCGGCCAGGAGCCGGGCCGGCGGGGTGCCGACGCGGAGCCGTTCGGCCAGCCGCAGCGCACCCCAGAACGCCGCCGTGACGATCAGCGACATCCACAGCCGCTCGGCCAGCCACACCGGGACATGGGCGAGGTCGGCCAGGCCGTAGTAGGGGAGGGTGGGGAAGGCATAGCCGACGTACTGGTCGGCGATGCCGCCGAGGCCCGCCCGGTCGTGCCATAACTGCCCGAGGTCGGCGAGGAACCGCCACGGGTCGGTCGTCACACCCAGTTTGGTCTCGAACGTCATCTTCCCTGGCGAGGGCGCGAGGAAGCCGGCCAGCGCGAGCGCCCAGAACGCGAACAGCCAGCGTCTGCGCCGGGGCCGGTCGGGCGGCGGCGCGGGGGCGGGTGTCGGCCGGCCCCCGTCCTCGGGCGAGCCGGGGGACGGGAGGGGCCTCAGGGTCTGGGTCATGGCAACCGCCGGAGGATGAGGAGGAGGTTCCAGGTGGCGACCTCCCGGACGCCCGGGAGGCGGGGGATGGCCTCGGCGAGGAACGGCGCATAGCGGGAGCGGGCGGTGACCACGGCGATGTCGTCACGGGCCCGGACCTGGCGCAGGGTGCGGCCGATGTGCACCGCGAACAGATTGACGCCCAGGGTGTGCTTGGCCGCTCGTCCGGTGCGCCGCCGGTAGCGGGCGCGGGCCCGCTCGGCGCCCAGGTAGTGCCAGGGCGCGGTCTCATGGCCGCCCCAGGGGGAGAACCAGTTGGTGAAGGCGACGTAGATCAGCCCGCCGGGGCGGGTGACCCGGATCAGCTCGCTCAGGAAGGTCTGCGGGTCGGCGACATGCTCCAGGACGTTGGAGGAGAAGCAGATGTCGGCGGCGCCGTCGGCGAGCGGCAGCAGATAGCCGTCGGCGAGCACCGCGCCCTCGGGCGGCGGGCCGTGCGCGGTCAGCTCCGCCGTATCCGGTTCGAAGAGCCAGCTCCGGGCGCCGCGGCGGCGGAACTCCGCGGTGAAGTAGCCGCTGCCGCCGCCGACATCGGCGACCACCGCGTCCCGCAGCGGTGCATACCGTTCGATCTGGTCGGCGGCGTCCCGGGCGAGCAGCCGGTAGCAGTGCCCGGGGTCGGTCCGCTCCCGCAGAAACGCCCGGAACAGGGCGGCGGACCTGCGCAGCGAGGGGTCGCGCACCGGGCCGTCACCGCCTGGGGAGCGGGTCGAGGGCGGCTTCCGCGGCGACCGCCCGGAAGCTCTGCACCGTATGGCTCCACCGGAAGCGGGCGGCGCGCCGTTCGGCGGCGCGGCCCAGGGCGTCGCGGCGCCGGGCGCTGAGCGCGAGGGTGCACCAGTGCGCGGCGAACGCGCTCTCACCGCGGGCCAGCAGCCCCGTCGTGCCGTCCTCGACGGAGTCCCGCAGGCCCGGGATGTCGAAGCCGACGGCCGGGGTGCGGCGGGCGGCGGCCTCCATCACCACCAGCCCCCAGCCCTCGACGAGCGAGGGATGCAGCAACAGCCAGGCGGAGCTCAGCAGTTGGTGCTTGCGCTCCTCGGAGACATGGCCGGTGAAGGTGACGCCGGGCCCGGCCATCGCGGCCAGCCGGGCGCGCTCCGGGCCGTCGCCGACGATCACCAGCCGGCCGCCGGTCACCGGCCGGACCCGCTCCCACAGCCGCAGCAGCAGATCGATGCGCTTGTACTCGACCAGCCGCCCCATCGCCAGGAACAGCGGCTCCGGCGCCTTGGCGGCCAGCGGGCCGGGCTCCGCCACGCCGTTGTACACCAGGCGGATCCGCCCCGCGTCGACACCGAGGCCGCGCAGCGCGGACGCGGTCGAGCCGGAGACCGCCACCATCAGATCGCGGCGGTGCGCACCGGCCAGCGCCCAGTGCTCCAGGCGGCGGCCGAGCCGGGCGGCGGGCCCCGGGCAGCGCAGCCGCCACAGGTCCGTATGGACGTGGTTGACCAGGCACAGCGTGGGACCGCGGTGCCACAACGGCGCGAGGTACGGCATGCCGTTGCAGACCTCGACGAGCAGATCGCAGGGGCCGACCCGGCGCGCCAACTGGCGGGGCACCCGCAGGAAATGACCGGCGTCGCCGCCCGCGGACACCACCCGGTAGCCGCGGGTGGGGTCACCTCCCTGCGGCCCGCCGCACAGCAGGGTGACCTGGTGCCCGTGGGCGGCGAGCCCCTCGGCGATCCGGTCCACCAGCAGCTCGGAGCCGCCGGCGGCGGGGTTGCCCAGATCGCGGCGGGCGAGGAAGACGATCCGGCGCGGCAGCGGCGGCCCCGAGCCGGGTGGCCCGGACGCCGAGGGGGCGGGCGCTGCGGGGGGCGGGGACGGGTGTGCGTACGGGGGCATCTGCGATCCAACTCGTCTCAGGGTGCGGTACCGGCGGTGGGGGACGTACTGCGTACTGAGTCGTGCGGGCCGTGCTGCCTCATGCGGTGCCAGGCCGCGAAGTGGCGCTGTGCTGTGGTGGAGCGGAGGTGCGCTGCGGTGTGGTGGCGCGGTGCTGCGGTGCGGTGGACGTGCACGGCGGTGAAGCGGAGGTGCGCCGACCGGAAGGCCGGTGGTCCGCGTGTGGGGTGGACAGTTTTCGCCCGCCCCGTGACCCGCGGCTACTCACCGGGATGACAAAAACGGCCCCGATTTGGTCTGACGGTTCATCACTTCGCTCAGGACCGGGCGGTCGTCCGCCGCCCGCGCACCACCCACACCACCCCGGCCGGCACCAGCACCGCCCCCGCCGCCGCGGCCGTGACCGGCAGCGTCCGGCCGACCAGCACCAGCTTGTCGCGGTCCGCCCCCGCCAGCCGCACCTGCGCCCGTCGCGTCGCGGGCGTGAACCGCAACCGCTCGCCGCGCAGCAGCGTCACCGCGGTACGCCGGGCGCCGGGTGCGCGCAGCGTCTTCACCGGCGAGATCACGGCATCCATGATCCGGCCGGTGCGCGGCTCGACGACCAGCTCGATACCGGAGTTGGCGTACCACTCCTCGGCCTGGATCTGGCCCTGCTCCGGCCGTCCGACGAGCCGCCCGGGGACCTGCCGGCTGCCGGTCCGGGCGGGCGGCACGGTCCCGGTGAAGCGGTAGCCCTGGAGGCCCTCGACCGCCCGCGTACCGGCGAAGCGGAGCGGGACGGCGGCGCCCAGGGTGTTGTCCCACCAGCGATGGCCCGTCTTGCGCACATCGAAGGGGAACTTGAGGTAGGCATCGCCGTCGAAGCGGGTCGGGGCCTCCGCGCAGCAGTGCACCGGCGCATTGCTGCGCCGGTCGGTGACCCAGCGCTCGGTGGTCCACTGGAACGCCCGGCGCGGGTCCTTCAGGGCGAGCGTCTGCGGGGTGTCGACCGTCGTGGAGACGTCCCAGACGGCCCGCCCGCTCTTCTCGCTCGCCGCGACATCGCCCAGTACGTGCCGGGTGATGGTGATCCGCCGGTGGTCCCGGGTCTTCAGCGCGTCGGTGTCGAAGTAACTGCCGTCGCCGGTGAAGACGGTGGTGACATCCACGTCGACCGGCGTGACCTTGGCCCGTGGCGTGACGTACCAGGCCAGCAGGGGCGCCAGGACCAGCAGAAAGACGCCGAGACCGAGGACGGCGAGCGACAGGGGAGGGGCGGCGGTGGCCGTGGTGGGGGAGGCGGCGGGCTTGCCGGATACGGGCATACGGGCACTCCTGGAAGCGGTGGGGGAATCACGCTCTGGTGCACGTGCGGGCGCCGCGGGGCGCCATGGGCCGGGAACGTATGGGAACTCTTGACAGGGCGTCAATGCCCTTCCACACTCGGCAGGCACCACGACTCCCGTGGTGCCGCGCTGTGGGACGCGACCCCGGGCCGCCGTGCCGGGTGCCGCGCCAACCTCGACGGAGACCGCCGACGGGCTCCGGCATCGACGAAGGGCTCGCCGCGCCATGCACCGTACGCTCGCCGCCGCACTGACCGCGCTGACCGCCGCCGCCCTCGCCGCCGGCGTTGCGCTCGGTATCGTCGCCGCCCTGGACGCCACCCCTGAGCAGCCGAATGTGCCGCTGGTGACCTTCGACCGGAGCGGCGAGTAGCGGGCGGGCCCGGGGAGGCGGGCGTGCTGAGGAGGTCCGGGTCATGGTGACGGCCGTCCGCTCGGCCTGGCGGGAGGTCCCGCCCTACCAGGTACGGCAGTTCGCCGCCCGGGCACTGGAGGAGGTGCCCACCCTCGCCCAGGACATCCTGCGGGAGATCCGCCGCACCTACCCCCAACTCCCGCTGGTTCCGGACGAGTTCGGCGAGCCCCGGGCGCTGGTGGGCATCCGCCAGTCGCTGGAGCACTTCGTCGCGCATCTGACGGCCGGCCCGGACCGGCCGCATGTCCACCCGCGGGTCTTCCAGGAGTACGGCCGCGGCGAGGGCATCCAGGGCCGCAGCCTGGACGTCCTCCAGGCCGTCTACCGGCTGGGCGTCCGGCTGGCCTGGCGGCGGCTCGCCGAGATCGGCCAGCAGCTCGCGATCCCGGCACCCGCGATGTACGAGCTCGCCGAGTCCGGCTACGAGTATCTGGACGGGCTGGTCGCCGAGTCCGTACGCGGCTACGCCGAGGCCGCCGCCCGGCAGGCCGGTGAACGGCTGCGGCTGCAACGGCGCCTGATGGAGCAGCTGTTCACGGGACCGGCAAGACGGCGGCGCGGCGCGGGGACGGCGGACGGGGTGCCGTCGGCCCTCGCCGAGCGCGCCGCCGCGATCGGCTGGACGCTGCCCGGGCGGGTCGCGGTCGCGGTCCTGCTGCGCCCGGCCCGGGAGTCGGTCGCGCCCGCCGTCGCCCCGGACGTCCTGCTGGACATGGAGAGCGAGCGGCCGCGGATGGTGGTGCCCGAACCGGACGCCCCCGGGCGGCGGGAGCTGCTGGCCCGCGCGGCGGCCGGCTGGTCCGGCGCGATCGGCCCCGCCGTACCGCTGCTGGACGCCGCCAAATCGCTGCGCTGGGCCGGCGCCGCGGTCGATCTGACGGAGCGCGGGCTGCTGCCCGCGGGCGAGCTGCTCCAGTGCACCGAGCACACCGAGGCGCTGGTCCTGCTGCCGCCGGAGGAGCTGATCGAGGAGCTCACCCGCCGCCGCCTCGCCCCCCTGGACAGCTGCGGCCCGGCCCATGGCCGGCGGCTCGCGGAGACCCTGCTGGCCTGGCTGGAGACCCGCGGCGGCGCCCCCGAGGTCGCCGCCCGGCTCGGCGTCCATCCGCAGACCGTGCGCTACCGGCTGCGCCAGATACGGGAGTTATGGGGCGCGGAGATCGACGACCCGGACCGCCGCTTCGAACTGGAGCTGGTGTTACGGGCCCGGCGGCTGCGCGGGGACCTCAACTGACCCCGCCGGAGTCCGCCGCCCGGCCCTCCACCAGCGCCGCCATCCCGTCCAGCAGCCGGGCCAGCCCGAACTCGAACAGCGACGTCAGCGTCACCACACCGTCGTCGTGCCCCGAGATCCCCCCGTACATGGGGTACGAGCCCGAGGTGAGGATGCCCTCGAAAACCGGCTCCATGGACGCCATCCACTGGCTCCGGTCCATCCCGGTCTCCTGCTCGGCCTCCAGATCGTCCTCGAAGCCGGCGGCGGTGGCGCGCACGTAGTTGAGCAGCGTGACGGCCATATGGATCAGCGTCACCGGGTCCATGCCCGTCACCCGCGCCATGGTCCACTCGATGAGCGCCATCGCCCGCGGCATCGGCTGCGGCCGGGTGATCGACAGATAGTGCGCCAGCCACGGATGCCGCTGGTAGAGCTCCCATTGCAGCCGTGCGCCCGCCGCCATCCGCGCCCGCCAGTCCTCCGGCGCCGGGTCCGGGAGCGCGACATCGCGGAACGCCGCGTCCGCCATCAGCACCACCAGCTCGTCCTTGTTGGCCACATGGCGGTAGAGCGCCATCGAGGACACCCCGAACTCGGCGGCCACCCGGCGCATCGACAGCGCCCGCAGCCCCTCGGCGTCGGCGATCTTGAGACCGGCCCGTACGACGCTCTCGCGGCTCAGCCCGCGGTCCGTCTCGCGCGGCCGCCGCTCCCGCGGGAGTTCGGGGCGCGCGGCCCGCTGCGGCGGCGGCTCGGCCACCACCGTGCCCACGCCCGGCACGGCGCGGACCACGCCTTCCTGGCGCAGCGTGGTGAGCACCTTGGTGGCGGTCGCCATCGCCACGCCCCACTCCTGGGTGATCCGCCGGGTCGAGGGCACCCGGTCGCCCGGCGCGAGCTCGCCGGAGTCGATACGGCAGCGGATCGCGTCGACGATCCGGCGATAGGGCGGCGCCGGCTGCTCCACGGGGTGACCTCCGTACTAGTGCACCAGGGGTGTTTGCTGGCCGTGAGGGTATCAATGCCGACCCCACCAGGGCATTGCACTAGGCAAGTGCACTAGTGTGACGCACCTTCAATCCCCTTACCTGGCCTGCTGTTTGCACCGTAAGCCTGTCATGTTTACGGTGTCATCCATGTCGTTTACCTCGTACACATCCCCGCCGCCGTCGCAGCCATCGCAGCCTTCCCCGCCGTCGGCCGGCCGCCGGGAGTGGACCGCCCTGGCTGTCCTCCTGCTGCCCTGCCTGCTCGTCTCGATGGACGTCTCGGTGCTCTACTTCGCGGTCCCGTTCCTGACCGCGGAACTGGAGCCCAGCAGCGTCCAGCAACTGTGGATCCTGGACGTCTACGGCTTCGTCCTGGCCGGCCTGCTGATCACCATGGGCGCGCTGGGCGACCGCATCGGCCGCCGCAAGCTGCTCCTGTCCGGCGCCCTCCTCTTCGGCCTCGCCTCCGGGGTCGCCGCCTACGCGCAGAGCGCCGAAATGCTCATCGCCGCACGGGCGTTGCTCGGCATCGGCGGCGCGACCCTGATGCCGTCCACCCTCGCGCTGATCCGCAACCTCTTCCATGACGCCAAACAGCGCGGCCGGGCCGTCGCGATCTGGTCCTCGGCGGTGATGGGCGGGATCGCGGTCGGCCCGGTGCTCAGCGGGGCGCTGCTGGAACACTTCTGGTGGGGCTCGGTCTTCCTGATCAACACCCCGGCGATGGTGCTGCTGCTGGTCTGCGGCCCGTTGCTGCTGCCGGAGTTCAGGAACCCGGCGGCCGGGCGCTTCGATCTGCCCGGCTCGCTGCTGTCCCTGCTCGCGATGCTGCCGACGGTCTACGGCGTCAAGGAGATCGCCCGCGACGGCCTGGCACTGCGGCCGGTCCTCGTCCTCGCGGCCGGGCTGCTGGCCGCCGCGGCCTTCGTGTACCGCCAGCGCACCGCCCGCCATCCGATGCTCGACCTGGAACTGTTCCGCCACCGCGGCTTCAGCGTCTCGGTCCTGATGAACCTGCTGGCGACGTTCGCGGTCGTCGGCTGCGCGGTCTTCTTCACCCAGTACCTCCAGACCGTACGGGGCATGAGCCCCATGGAGGCGGCGCTGTGGAACCTGCTGCCGACCCTCGCGGTGGGCGGCATGGCACCCACGGCGGCCGTGCTCGCCCAGCGCATGGACCGGGCGTATGTCATCGCCCTGGGATTCGCCATCGCGGCCGGCGGCTTCGTCTGGCTGTCCTGGCTGGAGCCGGGTTCGGCCCTGTGGTTCGTCCTGGTCGCCTCGTCGGTCTACGCCTCGGGCCTGGTGCTGGTGATGTCCCTCGGCAACGAACTGGCCATCGGCCTCGCCCCGCCCGAGCGCGCCGGCTCCGCCTCGGCCCTGCTGGAGTCCGGCACCGAACTGGGCGGCGCCCTGGGCATGGCTGTCCTGGGCAGCATCGGCAGCGCGGTCTACCGCGCGGACATGGCCGACGCCCTGCCCGCCGGCCTCCCGTCGTCCGCGGCCGACACGGCCCGCGAAACCCTGGCCGGCGCCGCCGCGGTGGCCACCGAACTCCCGGCCCGGGCGGGCGAGACACTCCTGGCGGCGGCCCGGTCCGCCTTCACCGACAGCCTTCAGTCGGCCGTCCTGTGCGCCGCGGGGGTGATGGCCTGCGCCGCGGTGCTGGCCATGATGCTGCTGCGGGGGCTGGGAGGTCCGGGAGCGGAGGGGGAGGGGGAGGCCGGTGGGGTGGCCGGGGTGCCGGAGGTCGGCGCGGGGGAGGCTGGTGTGCCGGTGGCAGGGCAGGGCCGCTGACGGCCGCTCACCCGGCTCACTCGGGGGCCACGCCCAGCATCCGCTGAAGCAGCTCCTTCAGCAGCGTCCGCTCGGCGACCGTCAGCCGGCCGAGGGGTTCGCGCGCGAAGTCCAGGGACGTCCGCAGGGCCCGGGCCAGACGCGCGCCCTCCTCGGTCGGGGCGGCGAGCTTGACGCGGCGGTCGGCCGGATCGGGGCGGCGCTCGACCAGGCCGCGGGACTCCAGCCGGTCCACGATGCCGGTGATGTTCGACGGCTCGCACTTCAGGCGCTGGGCGACCTTGCGCATGGGCAGCGGCTCGATGGAGAGCAGGCTGAGCACCCGGGCCTGCGCGCCGGTGAGGGAATGCTCGGTCGCGGCGTGCTCGTACTCCTCGTAGTAACGGGCCACGACGGTGCCGATGAGGTCGACGACCTCGACGGTCAGGGAGTCTGCGCGGGGGGTCATGCACAAGAGGATACCCATTTACTTGACAACCTGAAATATCGAGGAGCATGGTTGTTTCATCACCTGAAGCATTAGGAGGATCGCGCTTATGTCCGCACTGCCCACGACCAGCCGCGAATGGCACCTCGTCGCCCGCCCCCACGGCTGGCCCACCCCGGAGGACTTCGCGCTGCGCGAGGCCGCGGTGCCCGAGGTCGGCGAGGGCCAGATCCTGGTCCGCACCCAGCACTTCTCCGTCGACCCGTACATGCGCGGCCGGATGAACGATGTGAAGTCCTACGTCCCGCCCTTCCAGCTCGACCAGCCGATGGAGGGCGGCGCGGTCGGCGAGGTCATCGCCTCGCGCGATGACTCCATCGCCGTCGGTGACCATGTCCTGCACGGCCTCGGCTGGCGCGAGTACGCGGTCCTGGACGCCAAGCGCGCCGCCAAGGTGGACCCGTCGCTGGCCCCGCTCACTGCCTACCTCGGCGTGCTGGGCATGCCCGGCCTGACCGCGTACGCGGGTCTGCTGGAGGTGGCGTCCTTCAAGGAGGGCGACGCCGTCTTCGTATCCGGCGCGGCCGGTGCGGTGGGCAGCGAGGTCGGCCAGATAGCCAAGCTCAAGGGCGCCTCCCGGGTCATCGGCTCGGCCGGCTCCGACGAGAAGGTCAAGCTCCTGGTGGAGGAGTACGGCTTCGACGCCGCCTTCAACTACAAGAACGGCGACGTCGGCAAGCAGCTGAAGGAGGCCGCCCCGGACGGTATCGACGTCTACTTCGACAACGTCGGCGGCGACCACCTCGAAGCCGCCATCAGCTCCCTCAACGTCCATGGCCGTGCCGCCATTTGCGGCATGATCTCGATGTACAACGCCACGGAGCCGAGCCCGGCCCCCCGCAACCTCGCCATGGTGATCGGCAAGCGCCTGCGCCTCCAGGGCCTGCTGGTCAGCGACCACGCCGCCCTCCAGCCGAAGTTCGTCGAGGAGGTCTCCGCCTGGATCCGCTCCGGCGAACTGAAGTACAGCGAGACCAAGGTGCCTGGTATAGAGAACGGCGTCGAAGCTTTCCTGGGCCTGCTGCGCGGCGACAACACGGGCAAGATGATCGTCAGCCTGGAGTCCTGAGCCTCACGGCGGGGGCGGGGCGGCTGCCGACGACGCCCCCGCCCCCTGCCTCACCTCCCCCGTCCCCCTCGCCTCTTGCGCCCGCCCGTTAGGCTCGGCGGCACGCCGTCGCGATCCGTGGGCGCGAGTCGCGGCGAACCACAGGAGGATTCGGTATGTCCATCCAGACCGTCGATGTCGTCTACACCGCCGTCGCCACCGCTGAGAACGGCCGTGACGGCCGCGTCGCCAGCGACGACGGCAAGCTCGACGTGGTCGTCAACCCGCCCAAGGAGCAGGGCGGCAGCGGCGCCGGCACCAACCCCGAGCAGCTGTTCGCCGCCGGTTACAGCGCCTGCTTCCAGGGCGCGCTCAGCGTCGTCGCCCGCCGGGAGAACGCCGATGTCTCCGGCTCCCGGGTGACCGCCAAGGTCGGTATCGGCAAGACCCCGGACGGGGGCTTCGGCCTCACGGTCGAGATCGCCGTCTCGATCCCGCAGGTCGACGCGGCCACCGCCCAGGACCTCGTGGAGAAGGCGCACCAGGTGTGCCCGTACTCCCACGCCACCCGCGGCAACATCGAGGTCAAGCTGACCGTCGCCTGACCCACGGCGTCACCCGCGCATCTGCGCAAGGGCCGTATCCCGCGACGGGGTGCGGCCCTCTGGTGTCTGCGGGTGTGGTGCGGTCCCCACGTTCGTGACAGGGGGTGGGGTCCCCCTGGGTGCCGCCGCGAGGCCGCTCTTCGCTCCCACTCTTCGGTCTCGTTGTTCGCCGCCGGTCTTCGGTCCGGGGCTTTGGGCCTGCGCTTCACTCCCGGCCTTCGGTCCCGGTCTTGGGTCCGTGCTTCACTCCCGGTCTCCGGTCCCGGTCTTTGGTCCGCGCTTCACTCCCGGTCTTCGGTCCGGTTTTCGGGCCTGTGTCGGCTCAACTCGCGCTATTCTGGCGGCGCTTCACCACGTTCCTCCCCACAGCTCCGTCGGCGGTCGGCCGGCGGGGGCCCTGGCTTCCGGGGCCTGTCCGGAGGAGCGAGGAGGAGCGATGGACGATCAGGACACGGAGCAGGAGAGCGACCGGTGGGCGCCGTCTGACAGATGGCAGGTGGTCATCGGGGTGCTGGGCCTGCTGGTGGCGATCGTCGCTTGTGTGGGGCAGTTCGCCCGGTAACGCCGGGGCCGGCCCCACGGGGTCCGGACACGGCCGGTACCCGCCGTCGAGGCGGGACGGTCAACGGGGGAGTGCCCGGGCTCGACACCACCCGCGCGACTCGCGCCCGCACACTTTCCGTACCGCGCACTCCCTGTGGGCTCGGGCCTTCCACGCCCCCCACCCCCTGTGACGCAAGCAACATTCCCCCCACCTTGACGCACCCCCCATGTAATCGATTTCGTAGCCCCCACGAAATCCTCGCGGAAACGATTACACGGCGATCAAGGCGATCAAGGCGAACCCGCCCCCGCACTGAAGGGGCGACCAGCGACCACCCGCCAGCGACCCAACGGAACGGCAACGGTGCCATGGCGAACATCAAGGATGTGGCGGAGCGGGCAGGGGTTTCCGTGGCCACGGTTTCGCGGGTGCTCAATGGCCACAGTCCGGTTGCCGAGACCCGGGAGCGGGTGCTCGCCGCCGTACGGGAGCTGGGTTACCGGCCCAACAACGTCGCCCGTGCGCTGCGCACCGCGCGGACCGGTGCGCTCGGCCTGATCATCAGTGATCTCACCAACCCCTTCTTCACCGAGCTGGCCGACGCCGTCGAGGACGAGGCCCGCAGCCTCGGCTACAGCCTGGTCATCGGCAACGCCGGTGAGCGCCCCGAGCAGCAGGACGACTACATCCGCACGCTGCTCGACCGCCGGATCGACGGCCTGCTGGTCAGCTCGGCCGGTACCGGTTCGGCGATGCTCAGCGAGGTGGTCGCCTCCGGCACCCCGCTGGTGCTGCTGGACCGCACCGTGCCCGGTGTCGACGCCCCCTGCGTCCGCGCCGACGGCCGTACCGCGCTCACCGAGCTCGCCGCCCATCTCGCCGCACACGGCCGCCGCCGCCCCGCGATCATCGTCGCCCCGGCCGGCACCCCCACCGGCGACGAGCGCCTCGGGTTCTTCCGTACGGCGCTGGGCGGGTACGGCCTCACCCTGCCCGACGAGCGGGTCGGTGCCACCCTCGACCTCCAGCCCGCCGGCGGCCGTCAGGTGATGAGCGCGTTCCTCGACCTCGCCGAGCCGCCGGACGCGGTGCTGGCCACCGACAACCTGATGGCGCTGGGCGCGATGGACGAACTCCGCGCCCGCGGGCTGCGGGTCCCCGACGATGTGGCGCTGGTGGTGTACGACGACGTGCCGTGGTTCGCCCATACCGATCCGCCGCTGACCGCCATTGCCCAGCCCACCCGGGAGTTGGGCCGGGCCGCCGTCCATACCCTGCTGGCGCGGATCGAGGGCCGGCCCGCCGACTCGGTGCTGTTGCCGGCCCGGCTGGTCACCCGCCGCTCCTGCGGCGAAGTGCCCGCCCCCTGAGCAGGCCCGCCCGGGCCGGGCCCGGCACTCCGGCCCCGGCACCCCGTCCGGGCGGGCCACCCAAACCAGCGACCACGCCCTACGCAAACCAACGACCACCCCAGCCGGCCACCGCCCAAGCCACCCACCACCGAAGCCACCCCAGCCACCCAACCCCCCACCCCACCCGACAAAGAGAGGAGCAGCGCATGACCGGCGTCAACGACGACGTACCGGGCGGCCGCGAACTGCTGCGCGTGGAGGGGGTGACGAAGTCGTTCCCGGGTGTCCGCGCGCTCGATGGCGTGGACCTGACCCTGCGCACCGGTGAGGTGCATGTCCTGCTCGGCGAGAACGGTGCGGGCAAGAGCACCCTCATCAAGATGCTCTCCGGCGCCCACCGCCCCGACGGGGGCCGGCTCCTCGTGGACGGCGCCGAGGCCACCATCCGTTCGGCGCAGGACGCCGAGCGGCTCGGCATCGCCACCATCTACCAGGAGTTCAACCTCGTCCCCGGGCTGACCGTCGCCGAGAACATCTTCCTGGGCCGGCAGCCGCGCACCCGGCTCGGACTGGTCGACAAGAAGGCGATGCGGACCCGGGCCGCCGAACTGCTGCGGCGCGTACGGCTCGACGTGTCCCCGAACACCCCGGTCGCCGAACTGGGCATCGCCCGCCTCCAGATGGTCGAGATCGCCAAGGCGCTCAGCCTGGACGCCCGCGTCCTGATCATGGACGAGCCGACCGCGGTGCTGACCTCCGAGGAGGTCGAGACCCTCTTCGAGATCGTCCGGGAGCTGCGCGATGCCGGCGTCGGCATCATCTTCATCACCCACCACCTGGAGGAGATCGGCGCGCTCGGCGACCGGGTGACGGTGCTGCGGGACGGCCGCTCCGTCGCGGAGGTGCCGGCCTCGACGGACGAGGACGAGCTGATCCGCCTGATGGTGGGCCGGGACATCGCCGAGCAGTACCCGCGCCGGCGCCCCGACGAGCCGGGCGCGCCCCTGCTGCGCGTCCGCGGCCTGACCCGTAACGGCACCGCGGCCGGACCGGTCTTCGAGGGCATCGACTTCGAGGTGCGGGCCGGTGAGGTCGTGGGCCTCGCCGGGCTGGTCGGCGCGGGCCGTACGGAGGTGGTCCGGGCGGTCTTCGGCGTGGACCGCTATGACGCCGGCACGGTCGAGATCGACGGCAAGGAGCTGGCCCGCGGCGATGTCCGGGCCGCGATGCGCGCCGGGCTCGGCCTCGTACCGGAGGACCGCAAGGGCCAGGGCCTGGTGCTGGACGCCTCCCTCCAGGACAATCTCACCCTCGCCCGGCTCGACCGGGACACCCGCGGCGGGCTGGTGGACCGGGGTGCGCAGCGGCGCGAAGCGGCCACCGCCGCCGAGCGGTTGAAGGTCCGGATGAGCGGCCTGGGCCAGAGCGCCCGCACCCTCTCCGGCGGCAACCAGCAGAAGATCGTCATCGGCAAGTGGCTGCTGACGGACACCCGGCTGCTGATCCTCGACGAGCCGACGCGCGGGATCGACGTCGGCGCCAAGGTCGAGATCTACCAGCTGATCAACGAGCTGACGGCGGCCGGCCGCGCGGTCCTGATGATCTCCAGCGATCTGCCCGAGGTCCTCGGGATGAGCGACCGGGTGCTGGTGATGTCGCAGGGCCGGCTGGCCGGTGAGCTGTCGGCCGAAGAGGCCACCCAGGACGCCGTGATGGAACTGGCGCTCCAGGCCCCCGCTGCCGCTTCCGGGAGCACGGACGGCACCGCCACGAGCACAAAGCACGACGAGAGCGCGATGGAGGGCTCCGATGTCCACTGAGGTGAAGACAGGAGCCGCCGCCGAGGCGGTGGGACGGGCACCGGACCGGGGCGGCTTCGGGCCGTGGTTCTCCCGGGCGGTCCTCAGGAACGGCCCGCTCGGCGGGCTGATCGCCCTGGTTGTCGTGATGGCGGCGCTGTCCGGGGACTTCCTCAACGGGCAGAACCTCCTCAACGTCGGCGTCCAGGCGTCGGTCACCGCGATCCTCGCCTTCGGCGTCACCTTCGTGATCGTCTCGGCCGGTATCGATCTCTCGGTCGGCTCGGTCGCCGCGCTCTCCGCCACCGTCGTGGCCTGGGCGGCCACCGGCGAGGGCCTGCCCGTCTGGATGGCCGTACTGCTCGGCCTGGCGGTCGGCGCGGCGGCCGGTCTGGTCTCCGGCGCGCTGGTCGCGTACGGCAAACTGCCCGCCTTCATCGCCACGTTGGCGATGCTCTCGGTCGGCCGCGGCCTGGCCCTGGTCATCTCCGGCGGCTCGCCGATCCCCTTCCCCGGCTCGGTCAGCGCGCTCGGTGACACCCTCGGCGGCTGGCTGCCGGTGCCCGTGCTCGTCATGATCGCGATGGGGCTGATCGCCGCGCTGGTGCTGGCCCGTACGTACGCCGGCCGGGCGATGTTCGCGATCGGCGGCAACGAGGAGGCGGCCCGGCTCTCCGGTATTCACGTCAAGCGCCGCAAGCTCGCGATCTACGCGCTGTCCGGGGTGTTCGCCGCGGTCGCCGGCATCGTGCTCGCCGCCCGGCTCACCTCCGCCCAGCCGCAGGCCGCCACCGGCTACGAGCTGGACGCCATCGCCGCCGTCGTCATCGGCGGGGCCAGCCTCTCCGGCGGCTCCGGCAAGGCTTCCGGCACCCTCATCGGTGCGCTGATCCTCGCCGTCCTGCGCAACGGCCTCAACCTGCTGAGCGTCTCGGCGTTCTGGCAGCAGGTCGCCACCGGACTGGTCATCGCGGTGGCGGTGCTCCTGGACACCCTGCGCCGCCGGAGCGCGCGATGAACGCCCCGCGGAACACCCGGCGGAACGGTCGGCAGAACACCCGGCGGAACGTCTGGCGGAACGCCTGGCGGAGCACCCGGCAGCACACCCGGATCAAGGCGTCGCTGGCGGCCGGGCTGGCCGCGACCGTCGCCCTGGGCCTGGCCGGCTGCGACCGCGGCGGCAACACCGATCTGGGGCTGGCGCTGTCCACGATGAACAACCCGTTCTTCGTCGGCATCAAGGACGGCGCCCAGGCCGAGGCGGATGCCCGCGGGCTGCACCTCAACATCACCGACGCCCAGAACGACCCCACCCAGCAGATCAACCAGATGGAGACGTTCACCAGCCAGAACGTCAGGGCGGCCATCATCAACCCGGTCGACTCCGATGCCGCGGTCCCGGCCGTCGGCGTCGCCAACCGGGCGAAGGTGCCGGTCATCTCCATCGACCGGGGCGTCAACGGCGGCACGGTCGGCTCGACCATCGCCTCCGACAATGTCGCGGGCGGCCGGCTCGCCGCGAAGACCCTGGCCGAATCGCTCGGCGGCAAGGGCAAGGTGGCCTTCCTGGAGGGGCAGGCCGGTACCTCCGCCGCCCGCGAGCGCGGCAAAGGCTTCGAGGAGGGCATCAAGAAGTACCCCGGCATCCAGGTCGTCGCCCGCCAGCCCGCGGACTTCGACCGCACCAAGGGCATGGACGTGATGACCAACATGCTCCAGGCGCACCGCGACCTCGGCGGGGTGTTCGCCGCCAACGACGAGATGGCGCTGGGCGCGTCCAAGGCGCTGGGCGGCCGCTCCGGCAAGGACGTCAAGGTGGTGGCGTTCGACGGCACCCCCGACGGGGTCCGGGCGGTCCGCGGCGGCACCCTGACCGCCACCGTCGCCCAGCAGCCGAAACTCCTCGGCAAACAGGCCGTGGACTGGGCGATGAAGGCGTCCCGTAGTGAGAAGCTGCCGCGGTCGGTCCGGGTGCCGGTGGTGCTGGTGACCGCCGAGAACGCCGCGAAGTTCGACGACTGAGAGCGAGGCCGGCACGTCCAAGGGGGCGGCCGGGAAGGACAGCTGAGAAGAAGTGGGAGAGCGGTGCATGTATGACGTCCTGGTGGTCGGCTCGGCCAACGCGGATCTGACGGTACGGGTCGACCGGCGGCCCGGCGCGGGCGAGACCGTGCTCGGCACGGACCTGGTCGAATCGGCCGGCGGCAAGGGCGCCAACCAGGCGGCCGCCGCCGCCCGGATCGGCGGGCGCACCGCGCTGCTGGCGCGGGTCGGCGGCGATGCGTACGGGGAGCTGCTGCTCGGCGCCCAGCGCGCCGCGGGCACCGATGTCACCCCGGTCATCGTGGACGGGACGGCCCGCACCGGCACCGCGATGATCATCGTCGACCCGGACGGCGACAACAGCATCGTGGTCTCGCCGGGCGCCAACGCCGCGCTCACCCCACAGGACGTGGCCGCCGCGAAGGACACCATCGCCGCCTCCGCCGTGGTCTCCCTCCAGCTGGAGATCCCCATGGAGTCCGTACGGGCCGCCGCCGCGGCCGCCGAGCAGGCCGGCACCCGCGTCGTGCTCAACCCCTCCCCGGCCCCCACCGCGGCGCTGGCCCCCGAACTCCTGTCGGTGGCCGACCCGTTGGTGGTCAACGAGCACGAGGCGCGGCAGCTCTCCGGGCTGACCGACGGCACCCCCGCCCAATGGGCGCAGGCCCTGCGCGACCGGGGCGCCCGCTCCGTCGTGGTCACCCTCGGCGGCGACGGCGCGCTGGTCCTGGACGACTCCGGAGCCGAGAACGTCCCGGGCGTACGCGTCAGGGCCGTGGACACCACCGGCGCCGGCGACGCCTTCACCGGCGCCCTCGCCACCCGCCTGGCCCGCGGCGACACGCTGGCCGGCGCGGCGCGCTTCGCCGTACGGGTCGGCGCCGCCGCCGTCACCAAGCCGGGCGCCCAGCCCTCCTACCCGACCCGGGCGGAGCTGGAGGTACTGGCGCCGGAACAGCCGCAGGGCTGAGGCCGGGGGCGGCACCGGCCGGCATCGCCCGGCGCCGCCCGGCAACCGCTCTCACCCCACCTCACCGCCCGTCCAGCTCCTTCGGCCCGTACAGCGCGTGGTCCGCGCCGGTGGTCAGCGCCCAGTAGCGGTCGCCGTAGGACCAGTGCCACCACTCGGTGGGGTAGTTGACCAGACCGGCGGCGGTCAGCGCGGCGTTCAGCACCCGGCGGTGGGCGCGGGCGACGGTCGTCAGCTCCGGCGCGGCCGTGTAGCAGGCGCCGCCGCTCTCCTCGGGGGAGGCGTTGATCGGGGTCCCCATGTCGACGGGCTCCCCCTCGGCGGTGACGAGGGTGAGGTCCACCGCACCACCGGCGCTGTGCGGTGCGATCCCGGGCGGCGACACATAGCGGCTGGCGGCCTGGTGGAGCCGGGCGGTGTCCCAGTCGGGGTGGGCGGCGCGCAGTTCGTCCGCGTACTCCTCGAAGTAGCGGCGCTGGAGCCCCGGCGGCCGGTAGCCCTCGACGAACTGCAACCGCAGCCCGTCCGGCAGTGACTCCTGCGCCGCCAGCAGCCGTTGGAGCACGCCTTCCCGCAGAAAGGCGAAGGAGCCGAGCGGGTCGGTCCGGTCCTCGGCCACGAGCAGCCCGGGCGCCGCGGTCCGTACGTCCACCAGCGGCTCACCGCACTCCTCGACGGGGACCGCGGCCACCGCCGGGTCCGCCATCAGCGTGATCCGGTCGCGGACATCGGTGAACACCAGCTCCGCGCCGTCCCCCGGCACCGGCCCGGTCCACTCGGCGGCCGCCGCCACCCGCTCGCCCGACGGCAGCCAGGCGCCGCTGAGGCCGCACCCCGAAGCCGAGCCGCCGGTCCCCATGCCGTTGGCGAGCAGCACCTGCAGACCGTGGTCCCGCGCCTGCTGCGCATACCGCGCCACACGCTCCGCCGAACCGTGGAAGGAGCTGGCGAGCGACACCCGGCAGCCGTCCGCCGAGGCCCGCGCCGCCACCTCGGGGACGCTGTTGTCGAAGCAGGTGGCGAGCGCGAACCGGATGCCGCCCAGGGTGCAGCGGCCCTCGGCGGTGCCCGGCGCGAACACCGTGTTCTCGTCCCCGTACAGATGGACCTTGTCGTAGCGGGTGACCAGGGCGCCGTCCGGGCCGAAAACGAACGAGGAGATAGCCGGACGGGACCCGCCGCCGGTGGCGCGGCCCGCCGCGTTCACGACCGCCGCGGTCCCGGTCGCCCGGCAGGCTTCCCGTACGGGTGCCAGCCGGGCGTCGTCCGCCGTGACCGGCATGCCCACGGGGTCGGCGGCTATCAGGGCCAGGTCGTAGTGCGTCAGGGCGAGTTCGGGGAAGACCACCAGCCCCGCGCCGCGCCCGGCGGCCTTTGTGAGGAGCCCGGCCATCCGGACGGCGTTGGCCTCGATATCGCCCGGTACCGGGAGGAATTGTGCGGCAGCAATGATCATTCGCCCATGATGCCGGGCGGGTCGGGGGGCCGGGCGGGATCGGGCGGCACCAGGCGGCATGGGAGATCCGGGCCGATCGGGGCGGTCGGGGCGGTCGGTCCGGTGGCTTTTTCCCGCCGCCGGACCGCCCGCCCCAAGGCAACGCCGGTCCGGCTACTTCCGGTCCGCCGCCCGCGCCGCCGCCTCCGACGCCGCCACCGTTACGACCGCCCGCACCTGCCCGGTGATCGCGGTCCGGTTGCGTACGAAGACGGGGTCGGTGACCTGGCCGTTCGTGGGGTCGGTGTTGTCCGGGCCGAACTCCAGCACCGGCGTGTGCAGATGCCCGCCCGGGATCGCCGGCCGCACCGCGTCCCTCAGCAGCGTCGCCCGGTAGGCGATCTCATTGGACAGATAGTCCCCGCCGCCCCCGGCACGCGCCGTGGAGCCCGGGGTCGGGCCGTCCGGGCGGTCGACGGGCGCGCCGCCGCCCGCCGGGATCTCGGTGACAGCGGTGTGGTCGACCACCGGGTACGGTCCGGTGCCGGCCGCCACGATCCGGGCGTACGGCAGGCTGGTCGTCGTCCACTGCGGCTGCGGCCGCACGGTCGGCACCCCTGCCGGAATCGGCACCAGCTCCGTTCGGGAATCCCGCGCATTGTCCGGATAGCCGCCCCGCCAGGCCCCGTTGGTCCGCTCGACATCGAACCGGCCGGGCCGCCCCTGACTGACCGTCGTGAACAGATCGGCCTGCCGCGGGCCACTCCGGAAGTGCGGCAGCAGGGTGCGCTCCACCGTGCCCGCCGCGAAGTCGGCCCACCGTACGGGGAAGACGGCGGTCTCGATCCGGGCGGGCTTCCCGGAGGCGGTCCGCACGGTCGTCCCGTCCAGCGCGAGCGCCGCCGCCCCCGACGGATTGCTCCGCCGGGCGTCGGCGTCCAGCTGGAACGGGTCGAAGCCGGTCACCACCACCCGCAGCACCTCCTTCCCGGCGGGCAGCGCGATCGAGTCCTGCCCGCGCGAACCCCGCTCCAGCGACCCGAGCAGGGCGTCGCGCCGGTCCTGGGGCAGCCCGAACTCCGGCTGCCACTGCCGTAGTTCCTTCGTCATCCCGAGCCGCGCCCAATACAGCGGACGGTCGTCGTCCCGGCTCAGATCGCCGCCGTCGGGCCCGCGGCCCTGCGCCCGGTCCACGGCCCGCCGCCACAGCGCCCGCCCCTCGTCCGCGACATAGCGGCGGGCCTCCGGGTAGCTCGTCACCCGGGCCAGCCCGCGGGCGAACTCCCGCTCCCACACGTCGAAACCACTGCGCCGCAGGATCTCCTGCGGTGCCTCCTGTGTCAGCCGCCCCTCCTCCACCGTGCTGTCCGTCGCGGGCGCCGCGGCGGCCGGAGCCGTCAGGGCCAGCGGGACGGCGGCCATCAGCGCGACACCGAGCGTGCCCATCCTGGTACGTATGCGTCTCATGGGGGCGAGTAAAGCGGTGTGGGCGTGGGGGCGGTAGAGGCGCCGGCCGCCCCGCTGTCCTGTTCCTGCCCCCGACTTGGGCCTGCGACCCGGCCCGGTCCGTACCGGGTGCCCGCGGATAGGGTTCCTGGTCCCGTCCGATCCCGTCCGGTACGGTCCGGTCCGCCGCCGCGTCCGGCGCACTCCACGAGACTCAGGGGGATCTCTGTGGCCACTCCGCCACCGCCGCACGGCCCGCACCCGTATGCCCAGCCGTACGGACCACCGCCAACGGGGCCCCAGCACCCGCAACAGTCCACAGCGCCCCACCCGCAACGGCCCGCGGGCGCCCACCCGCAGCCGCCCGTCGGCCCGTACGACCCGCAGCCGGGGCAGCCGGCCCCGTATCCGTACGACCGCCAGCCGCCCCTGCACCCGCACGCGCAGCCGCACCCCCACTCCCACCCGCAGCCGTACGCCGCCGACCCGGGCTGCCGGTTCTGCGGGGCCCGGCCCGCCGTGCAGGCCACCGTCCGCGGGCATCGGGCAGGTGCCCACCCTCGCGGTCGGTGACTGTGTCCGCAAGGAGGGCGACTGGGAGGACCAGGATCTGGAGATCGTGGACTGCGGTGCGGCCGACGCGGAGTACAAGGTGACCCGCCGGCTCAACACCTCCAAGGACGTGTGCGCCGACGGCGAGCTGCTCGCCGACCTCACCTACAGCCCCGACCGGATGACGATCTCCTGCCTCGCTCAGGCCCGGTAGCCGCACCGGGGCCCAAGGGGCTTGCGGGGTCTGCGGGCTCGGCGGGGTCTACGGGGTCTTTACAGGGTCTAAGAGGTCTACGGGGCTCCGGCTTCAGCCCTCGCCCGGCCCGTCGCCCGAACCCTCGCCCGGCCCCTCCCCGGGTTCTGCACCCGGTGCCTCCACCGCCCCGTCGGTCCGCTTCTCCATCGTCCCGCCGGTCCGCCCCTCCGCGGCCCCATCGGTCTGGCCTTCCGTCCCATCGGTCCGCCCCTGCCCGCACCCGAGCAGCGCCAGGAAGTCCCGGAAGGCCGTCGGCATCTCCACGTCCTCCGGGTCCAGCAGCCACTGCAACTGGAGCCCGTCCATCACGGCGGCCAGCAGCGGCGCCGCCCGCTCCGGGGTCAGACCGCCGGGCAGGGTGTCGCCGCATTCGGTCCGCAGCACCTCGGCCATCGCGGCGCGGACGGCGCGGAAGCGGCCTTCGAAGAATGCGCGTGCGGGGTGGTCCTCGGTGACGCTGTCGGCGGCCAGCACCGTGTAGGTCCGGACGAGGCCGGGGCGGGTGGCGTTGTAGTCGACGAGCTGGGCGAGGGTGTCGGTGTGCCGGGTGCCGGCCGCCGCGGCGGCCGAGGCCAGATCCCAGCGGTCGCGCGTCTCCAGCACCCCCACCAGCAGCAGTTCCTTGGTGGGGAAGTGGTGCAGCAGGCCCTGCTGGGTCAGTCCGGCGCGTTCGGCGACGGCGGCGAGCGAGGTACGGCGGTAGCCGCGCTCGGAGATCAGCTCCATGGCGGCCTCCAGGATGGCCGCGCGCCGCTCCGCGCGCTGGGTCTCGCGCCCGCCGCCGGCGCGCCGCGCGCCCGGCCCGCCGCCGCGGGGTCCGTCCTGGTCTCGTGCAGTCACCGGCCGAGCGTAACTCTCCCGTGGAGATCCCGTACGACTGATGTAACGGAAAAGTAACGGTGCCTACCGGTTGACAGGTGGGCCGGTAAGAATCCGGACAGGGGGTCCGCACGTCCATTCAGGGAGCACCGGAGAGCCGCATGACCGACCACCATCCTCACGGCCCCGCCGCTGACGCCGCCCACCATCATGCCCCGGACCGCGCGCACGAGCACGCCGCGGCCGTCGAGCGGGCCCTCGCCGCGCTCGACCTCGACACCAAGGCCCGGCTGCTGTCCGGCCAGGACATGTGGACGCTGCCCGCCGTGCCCGCGATCGGGCTCCGGTCGCTGGTGATGTCGGACGGGCCGGTCGGGGTGCGGGGCCAGGAGTGGAGCCCCGAGGACCCCTCGGTGGTGCTGCCCAGCCCCACGGCGCTGGCCGCCACCTGGGACCCCGGGCTGGCCCGCCGGACCGGTCACCTCCTCGCCCAGGAAGCCCGCCGCAAGGGCGTGCACGTCCTGCTGGCGCCGACCGTCAATCTGCACCGCTCACCGCTGGGCGGCCGGCACTTCGAGTGCTATGCGGAAGACCCGCTGCTCACCGGCGAGATCGGGGCCGGATATGTCCGTGGGGTACAGGAGGGCGGCGTCGGTACGACCGTCAAGCACTTCGTGGGCAACGACGCCGAGACCGACCGGCTCACCGTCGACAACCGCATCGCCCCCCGCCCGCTGCGCGAGCTCTATCTCGCGCCCTTCGAGCACATCGTCGAAAACGCCCGCCCCTGGGGCGTGATGACCGCCTACAACCAGGTCAACGGCTCGACGATGACCGAACACCGCGCGCTGGTCCAGGACGTGCTCCGCGGCGCATGGGGTTTCGACGGCTGCAATGTCTCCGACTGGACGGCCGCCCGCGACACCGTGCGCGCCCTGCGCGGCGGCCTGGACGTGGCGATGCCGGGGCCCCGGACGGTCTACGGCGCGCGGCTCGCCGAGGCCGTCCGCGGCGGCGCGGTGGCCGAGTCGGAGGTGGACGACGCGGTGCGCCGGGTGCTGCTGCTCGCCGCCCGCACGGGGTGTCTGGACGGGGTGCCGGCCGCGGTCGACCCGGCCGAGGTCCCGCGGGGGATCGACGGC
This sequence comes from Streptomyces sp. bgisy130, assembly GCF_057708345.1. Classification (NCBI taxonomy): domain Bacteria; kingdom Bacillati; phylum Actinomycetota; class Actinomycetes; order Kitasatosporales; family Streptomycetaceae; genus Streptomyces; species Streptomyces sp. bgisy130. The sequence goes on along the minus strand of NZ_JBYISA010000005.1, from coordinate 77,288 downwards.
CGGACGCTGGCCCGCGAGATCGCCCGGCGGGGGTGTGTGCTGCTGCGCAACGAGCCGGTGGCCGGTGCGCGGCGGGCGCTGCCGCTCGATGCCGCCGCCCTCCGCAGGGTCGCCGTCATCGGGGCGGCCGCGTGCGAGGCCCGGGTGCTCGGCGGCGGGTCCGCGACCGTCTTTCCCGACGCGGTCGTCTCCCCGCTGCAGGGGCTGCGCGCGGCGCTGCCCGACGACGTCGAGCTCACCTTCGCGGCCGGCGCCGATCCGCACTCCCGCGTCCCGCGCGCCCGTGAGGGCTTCACGCTGCGCGCCCGCTACCTGGCCGCGGACGGCCGGCTGCTCGCCGAGACCGCGCAGCGCGACGGCAAGGTGCAGGTGATGGGCCGCTTCCCCGAGGGCGTCACCCGGCAGAACCTGAGCGCCGTCGAACTGGCCGGCAGCTTCACCCCGCGGCACACCGGCCGCCACACCTTCGCCGTCTCCGGCGCCGGTGAGCTGCGGCTGACCGTCGGTGGCGCCCTGCTCTTCGACGGCCCCTGCGCACCGGAGGGCGGCGGCCCCTTCGAGTCGTTCCTCAACCCCGCCGAGCGGCGGGTGACGGCGCAGCTGACGGCGGACGAGCGCGTCGAGGTCACGCTGCGGTACGTGCCGGACCACCCGGGCGGCTCCGGGGAGGGGCCGGCCGCGCTGCACTTCCTGCTCGGTCACCGGGCGCCGCAGGCCGATGCGGACGCGGAGATCACCGAGGCGGTCCGCGCCGCGGCCGATGCCGAGGTAGCGATCGTCGTCGTCGCCACCACCGAGGAGACCGAGTCCGAGGGCTTCGACCGCGGCGATCTGCGGCTGCCGGGCCGCCAGGACGAGCTGGTACGCCGGGTCGCCGCCGCCAACCCGCACACCGTGGTGGTCGTCAACTCCGGTTCGCCGGTGGAACTTCCGTGGCGCGAGCAGGTCCCCGCCGTGCTGCTGAGCTGGTTCCCCGGGCAGGAGGCCGGGGCGGCGCTGGCGGATGTGCTGCTCGGCGCCCATGAGCCGGGCGGCCGGCTGCCCACCACCTGGCCGGCCCGCCTCGACGACGCCCCGGTCACCACCGTCACCCCGACCGGCGGCCAACTCGACTACGCCGAGGGCGTGTTCGTCGGCTACCGCGCCTGGCAGCGGTCCGCCGTCGCGCCCGCCTACCCCTTCGGTCACGGCCTCGGCTACACCGACTGGGAGTACGAGTCGCTGGACACCACCCCGGACTCGGTACGGGTGCGCGTCCGCAACGCGGGCGACCGGCCCGGCCGTGAGGTCGTCCAGATCTATCTGGCGCCCACCGAGGACGCCGCCCCCGACGCTCCGGAGCGCCCGGCGCGCTGGCTGGCCGGCTTCGCCGTCGTCGAGGCCGGCCCCGGCGAGAGCACCGAGGCCGAAATCCCGCTGCCGGACCGGGCGTTCGCGGTCTGGGATGCGGAGGGCGGCGACTGGCAGCGGGTCAAGGGCGTCTATCGGGTCGAGGCGGCACGGAGCGTCGACGACCGCAGGCTGACGGCGGAGGTCACCGTCGGCTGACGGCTCCGGAAGCGGGGGCGCTCCTCCCCGGGGACGCCCCCGCCGGTCCCGGCCCACGCCCGTCCGGCCCCGGCCCACGCCCGTCCGGTCCCGGCCCACGCCCGTCCGGCCCCTCATCGTGACCCTCCCCTCATGACGGCACCACCGACACGTCACCGCCGCTCGTCCGTGCCGTGACCTTGTGCGCGGAGCCCTTGTCCGTCGGGACGGAGACCTTGCTGTTGCCGCCGCTGGTCGTGGCGTCCACGGCGTAGGAGCCCTTCGGCAGCCGGATGGTGACATTGCCTCCGCTGGTGCGGCCCGACACCTCGTCGGGCGCCGCGGACAGCGCGAGATCCACGTTGCCGCCGCTGGTCCGCGCCTTGGCCGTGCGGGCCGTGGAGTCCTTGACGGTGATGTCGCCGCCGCTGGTCTCCGCCGCTATGCCGCCGGTGGCGCCGCGGACGGTGATGTTCCCGCCGCTGGTCCGCAGATCGACCGAGGCGTTGCGCGGCAGCAGCACCCGGTACGCCACCTCGCACCGGCGCCCCATGCCGCAGTCCTCGGCCTCCAGCGTCAGCCGGCCGTCCTTGACCTCGTGCGCGGGGCTCGGCTTCTGCTCGTTGTAGACATACTTCTCCGTCACCTTCACCCGGCCGCCGGCGTCCACCGGGACGATCTCGATGTTCCCGCCGTGCGTCGTCGCCGACAGCGCGGTGACCTTGCCGGGCACGGTGTACGTACGCTCCGCCTCCTTCGCCGGGCCGAACCCCGCCAGGGAGCAGCCGGTCATCAGCACGGCCGACGCGGCGGCACAGGACAGCACGAGAGCGGAGGTACGCAGGCGGGCCATGGTGAGAGGTCTCCCGGAGCAGCAGTGAACGGAAACGGAACGGACCGGACAACCGATCAGTGCCATCGTTCCGCTCCGACCCCGCCCCTGGCGTCGCCGCACAGGATGACCTTCGCGTGGCTGTGCCCTTAGGGGGTGCCCGGACTCCGCGGCCGCACCGAGAAGCCGTAGACGGTCTCCGAGCGATAGGTCTCGCCGGGCCGCAGCACCGTGCTGGGGTAGTCCGGGCGGTTCGGGGAATCAGGGAAGTGCTGGGTTTCCAGGGCCAGTCCGGCCGCCGGGCCGTAGGGGACGCCCGAGGTGCCGGTCAGGGTTCCGTCGAGATGACCGGCGGTGTAGAGCTGGAGACCGGGCTCGGTGGTGGCCAGCGTCAGGGCGCGGCCGGAGCCCGGGTCGTACAACTCCGCGACGGTGCGCGGCGCGTGGCACACCCCGCCGTCCAGTGCGAAGTTCTGGTCGAAGGCGCCGCCGACCGCGCGCGCCGTCCGGAAGTCGAAGCGGGTGCCGACGACTTCGGCGGGTGCGCCGGGCACCGGAATGCCGCCCGCGTCGCACGGTGTGTACCGGGACGCCGCCAGCCGCAGCCGGTGCCCGGTGGCGCTGCCGCTGCCGTCCCCGCCCAGATTGAGGTACGTGTGGTTGGTGAGGTTGACGATGGTCGGCGCGTCGGTCCGCGCCTGGTAGGCGATGCGCAGCGCGCCGCCGGGGGAGAGGGTGTAGGTGACGCTGACGTCCAGGGCGCCCGGGAAGCCCTCCTCGCCGTCCGGGGAGACCCGGTGCAGCCGCACACCGCCGTCGACCGGCCGGGCCTCCCACACCACCCGGGAGAAGTTCCGCGGCCCACCGTGCAGGCTGTGCAACCCGCTATTGGGCGTCAGTTCCCAGTCCCGGCCGTCGAGTCGGAACGACGCCCCGGCTATCCGGTTCGCATACCGCCCGACCAGCGCGCCGAAGTGCGAGCCGCCGTGCGCGGCGTACGAGCCGAGGTCGGCGAAGCCCAGCGCCAGCTGCCCCCGCGCCCCGTCCCGGTCCGGGGCCTCCACCGTCTGGATGATTCCGCCGTAGGTCAGGACCCGGACCCGCACCCCGCCGGGCCCCGACTCCAGGGTCCAGCGGTCGACGGGCGTACCGTCCTCCAGCGCGCCGAAGGCTTCCCTGCTGACCTGCGTCTTCATGGCAGCGACCCTATGCCCGTCGGCCACCGGGCGGCGCCGGGGGAGCGCGTTCAGCCGCTGCGGCCGGGCCGGGTGATCGCGCGGAACGCCAGCTCCGCCAGCTCCTTCTGGCCGCCGGTGCCGGGGTGGAACCAGTCCCAGGTGCTCAACTGCCGCCCCGTGAAGCGGTAGTCGAAGACCGACTTGTCGAACCGGCACAGCGGGTCGGTGCCGCACACCTCCGCCAGCGCCGTGTTGTACGCCATCACCCGGCCGCGGACCTCCGCCCGCCGGTCGTGCGCCGCCTTGGTCAGATCGTCCGGATCGCGCAGCATGGACCCGCAGATGCCGAGCTTCCACACCTGTTTGCCGAGCGGGTTCTTGCGCCCCTCCGACCACAGCCGCAGCAGATCCGGCACCGCCGCGACATACACCTGGGTGTGCGGCAGGGCGCGCCGCAGATACTTCATGGACCGCGCGAAGTCGGCGCGGAAGGCGCCCGCCGGGGTCATCGAGCGTACGTCGCGCCGGCAGGCGTCGTTGGCGCCGATCAGGACCGTGACCAACTCGGGCTTCCGGTCGGCGGCCGCGGTGATCTGGTCCGGCAGATCGCGCATCAGCGCACCGGTCCGGGCGAGGTTCCAGCTGTGTGTGGCGGGGCGTTTGACCAGGCGTCGGGCGAGGCTGTCGACCTTGGGGTCGGTGCCGGTGGCCCAGGAGACCTGCGGGCAGTCGGAGAGGACGGTGCAGGCGTCGAAGCCGACGGTGATGGAGTCGCCGAGGGCCGCGATCGAGCGGGGGTTGGTGCGCCACACGGGCGCCTTGGCGGCCTTCCGCTTGCCCCCGGCGCCGGATTGCGGAGCGGAGCCGTCACCACTACAGGCGGTGAGGGCGATCACCAGGGCGGAACCGATGGCGACGGTGCGTGAGGAGCGGAGGGCGAAGCGGCGGCGCCGGCTGCGAAAGGGCCGATCGATCCGCGTCATCCCCTGTCCCCCTCCGGCGTGCGAGTGATATCTCTTCGGGTACCGACGGTACGTCACCCCCTCGACCGGCACCGCGCGATAGCTTTGCCCCGTGCTTGCCGGGCGGTGACCCAAAGTGGCAAGTGCAGTCGGCACAGACAAATTACATCACGTCATTTCCTGTCCCTTTTGCGGCAAATTCCGCCTAATGGTGTTTACTGTAGGTCACCAGCATGCTGGTGCCGAAGTGACCGCTGGGGCAGAATGGCAACTGTCCCGGCCGCAACCGGAACGGGCACGAGGCCGCTGGGGAAGGCGAACCTCGAACCGCACTGGAGGTCCCGGTGACGACACGTGGAGTTCTGTACGTCCACTCCGCTCCGCGCGCGCTGTGCCCGCATGTCGAATGGGCCGTCGCGGGCGTCCTCGGTGTGCGCGTCAACCTCGACTGGATCCGCCAGCCGGCGTCCCCGGGCACGTGGAGAGCCGAGTTCTCGTGGCAGGGCGAGGCCGGTACGGCCTCCAAGCTGGCCTCCGCGCTGCGCGGCTGGCATCTGCTGCGCTTCGAGGTGACCGCGGAACCCTGCTCCACCGCGGAGGGCGAGCGCTACAGCTCCACCCCCGATCTGGGGATCTTTCACGCCGTCACGGGCATCCACGGCGACATCCTCATCCCCGAGGACCGGCTGCGCGCCGCGGTCGCCCGCTCGGCGGGCGGCGAGAGCGAGCTGGCCGCCGAGGTCGCCAAGCTCCTCGGCAAACCCTGGGACGACGAACTGGAGCCCTTCCGGTACGCGGGCGAGGGCGCCCCGGTCCGCTGGCTCCATCAGGTCGTCTGACGCACCGGTACCCCTGCGACACGCGGCGGCGGTTGCCTTCGAGCGCGCTCCACGTCCTAGCGTGCGCGCCTCAAGCTGGTCATCAACAGCTGGGTGCTGACGGTCGCCAACGGCACCGGCGAGGCGCTGGCGCTCGCCGAGGGGCTCGGTGTGGACCCGCGCGACTTCCTCGCCGCGGTCGCCGGGGGCGCGCTCGACCTGCCCTATCTGCGGCTGAAATCCGAGCTGATCCTGGCCGATAACTACCCTGCGAGCTTCACGGTGTCCGCGGCCCGCAAGGACGCCCGGCTCATCACGGAGGCCGCCGGAGAGGCCGGCGTACGGATGGATCTGGTGGCGGCGGACGCGGAATGCCTCCGCCGGGCGGAGGAACAGGGCCATGGCCACAAGGACGCCGCGGCGGCGTACTTCGCCGGCTTCGACGGCTGAAATGGCCTGAGGGCCCGCCCGGTGGATGTCCACCGGGCGGGCCCTCAGGGTGCGCTGAGCGTGCCTCAGACCGAACGGAAGGCCAGCACTACGTTGTGGCCGCCGAATCCGAACGAATCGTTCAGTGCCGCGATCCGGCCCTCGGCCGGCAGCTGGCGTGGCTCGCCGCGGACGATGTCGGCGTCGGCCTCCGGGTCGAGCTGGTCGATGTTGATCGTCGGCGGGGCCACGCGGTTCTTGAGCGCGAGGACCGTGGCCACGGTCTCGATACCGCCCGCGCCGCCCAGGAGGTGACCGGTCATCGACTTCGTGCTGGTGATGGCCATGTGGTCGACGTCGTCACCGAACGCCTTGCGCAGCGCCCGGAGCTCACCGACGTCACCGGCCGGCGTCGAGGTCGCGTGCGCGTTCACATGCACGATCTCGGCGGGCTGGAGGTCGGTGTTGTCCAGGAGGTTCTGAAGCGCCGCCGCGATGCCGTTGCCGGACGGCTCGGGCTGCGTGATGTGGTGCGCGTCGGCCGAGATGCCCTGGCCGACGGCCTCCGCGTAGATCGAGGCGCCGCGGGCCTTGGCGTGCTCCTCGGACTCCAGGACGATCACGCCCGCGCCCTCGCCGAGCACGAAGCCGTTGCGGTCGACGTCCCAGGGGCGGGAGGCGCCCTGCGGGTCGTCGTTGTTCTTGGACATCGCCATCATGTTGCCGAACGCGACGATCGGCAGCGGGTGGATGGCGGCCTCCGTGCCACCCGCGACGACAACGTCGGCGCGGCCGGAGCGGATCATCTCGATCGCGTAGCCGATGGCCTCGGCGCCCGACGCGCACGCCGAGACCGGCGTGTGCACCCCGGCGCGGGCGTTGAACTCGATGCCGACGTTCGCGGACGGCGAGTTCGGCATCAGCATCGGCACGGTGTGCGGGGAGACGCGGCGTACGCCCTTCTCCTTGAGCACGTCGTACTGGTCGAGCAGGGTCGTCACACCGCCGATACCGGAGGCGATGACGGCGCCCAGACGGTCGGGGTTGACCGCGGTGTCCTCGCCCGCCTTGGCGGTGAAGCCCGCGTCCCTCCAGGCCTCCTGGGCCGCGACGAGCGCGAACTGCGCCGAGCGGTCCAGCTTGCGGGCCTGCGGGCGGGGGATGATCTCGGTCGGCTCGACGGCGATCTGGCCGGCGATACGGACCGGCAGGTCGGCGGCCCAGTCCTGTTCGAGGGTGCTGATGCCGGAGCGTCCGGCGAGCAGGCCCTCCCAGGTCGAAGCGGTGTCGCCACCCAGCGGTGTGGTTGCGCCGATACCGGTGACGACCACGGTGCGATTGGTCGCATTCACGGGAATTCTTACTCCACGGGTAGAGGGGTTGGAATCGACGGCGCCACCGCGGGGTGGCGACATGCGCAGAGCTGGATCAGCCCTGGTGCTTGAGGATGTACTCGGTCGCGTCGCCGACCGTCTTGAGGTTCTTGACGTCGTCGTCCGGGATCTTCACGTCGAAGCGCTCTTCGGCGGCGACGACGACCTCGACCATGGACAGCGAGTCAACGTCCAGGTCGTCGGTGAAGGACTTGTCCACCTGGACGTCCTCGGTGGGGATCCCGGCGATCTCGTTCACGATCTCGGCGAGACCGGCGACGATCTCTTCCTGAGTGGCGGCCATGATGGCGCTCCTTCGGTCATTTTAAGGGGAAACTGCGTTACTTGCGGTGAAGATCCGTTCGGCGTCCGACACATCCGAAGACGTACGGTGCTGCGCAGATCTTGCCTAGGGGAGGGTAACGACCGTAGCGGCGTAGACGAGACCCGCCCCGAAGCCGATGACCAGCGCGGTGTCGCCGCTCTTGGCCTGTCCGGTCGCCAACAGCCGCTCCATGGCGAGCGGAATGGAGGCGGCCGAGGTGTTGCCGGTGGTCTCCACGTCGCGGGCGACCGTGACGCTCTCCGGCAGCTTCAGAGTCTTCACCATCGAGTCGATGATCCGCATGTTGGCCTGGTGCGGAATGAAGACGTCCAGGTCGTCCGGGCTGACTCCGGCCGCGTCCAGCGCCTGCTGGGCGACCTTCGCCATCTCGAACACCGCCCACCGGAAGACCGCCTGGCCCTCCTGGGTGATGGCGGGGTAGCGGATCTCCTCCGGAGCGGGGCGGCCCTCGGGCGCGTCTCCTCCGGGGACCGGGGTGGGGCGGTAGATGTCCCAGCCGAGGGTCTGCTTGATGGTCTCGGACTTGTCGCCCTCCGAACCCCAGACCGTGGGGCCGATCTCGGGCTCGTTGGCCGGGCCGACGATCACCGCACCGGCCCCGTCACCGAAGAGGAAGGCCGTCGCGCGGTCCTCCAGGTCGGTCAGGTCCGAGAGCCGCTCCACGCCGAGGACCAGCACATACTCCGCCGAGCCCTCGGTCACCAGGCCCTTGGCCAGGGTCAGTCCGTAGCCGAAGCCCGCACAGCCCGCCGAGATGTCGAACGCGGCCGGCTTGCCGGCACCGATACGGTGCGCGATCTCGGTCGCGATCGCCGGGGTCTGCTTGAAGTGCGACACGGTGGAGACGATCACTGCGCCGATCTGCTCGGGCGTGATCCCGGCGTCGGCGATGGCCTTGCCGGACGCCTCGACCGACATGGTCGCGACGGTCTCCTCGGGGCCCGCCCAGTGGCGGGTCGCGATGCCGGACCGCGAGCGGATCCACTCGTCGGACGAGTCGATGTGCTTGAGGATCTCCTCGTTCGGCACGACACGCGTCGGGCGGTAGCCGCCGACGCCCATGATCCGCGCGTACGGTGCGCCCTTCGAGGGCTTGATCTTCGAGGTCATGCGCTGCGGACTCCTATTCGGCCGGGGCGGATTGCTCGGCGATCAGCGTGCGGGCCGCGTCGAGGTCGTCGGGCGTCTTGAGGGCGAGGGTCCGCACGCCGGGGAGTGCGCGCTTGGCCAGGCCGGTGAGCGTGCCGCCGGGAGCCGCCTCGATGAGCGTGGTGACCCCGAGCTCCTTGAAGGTCTCCATGCACAGGTCCCAGCGCACGGGGTTGGCCACCTGGCCCACCAGCCGCTGCACCAGCTCCTGGCCGGAGGAGACCAGCGCGCCGTCCCTGTTGGAGACATAACGGGTGCGCGGATCGGCGACCGACAGCTGGGTGGTCGCGGATTCCAGGGCCGAGACGGCGGGTGCCATGTGGTGAGTATGGAACGCGCCGGCCACCTTCAGCGGTACGACCCGGCGAGTGCCTTCCGGCTTGTTCTCGACCAGCGCGGCGATCTGCTCGGCGGTGCCCGCGGCGACGATCTGCCCGGCGCCGTTCACATTCGCCGGCGTCAGGCCCAGCTGCTCCAGATGCGGGATGACCACGGCCTCGTCGCCGCCCAGCAGCGCGGCCATACCGGTCTCGGTGACGGCGGCGGCCTCGGCCATGGCCTGGCCGCGCCGGCGCACCAGCTGCATCGCGTCCTCGTCGGACAGCGTGCCGGCCAGCGCGGCGGCGGCCAGCTCACCGACGCTGTGGCCGGCCACCGCGCCGGTCCGCGTGGCGACGTCGTCGGCCGTGGCGAACAGCTGACGGGCGGAGAGCAGGGCGGAGGCCACCAGCAGCGGCTGCGCCACCGCGGTGTCGCGGATCTCCTCCTCGTCCGCCTTCGTGCCGTAGTGGACCAGGTCCAGGTCGATGGCGGCCGACCAGGCGCGGAGCCGGTCCTCGACACCGGGGAGGTCGAGCCAGGGAGTCAGGAAGCCGGGCGTCTGAGCGCCTTGGCCGGGAGCGACGAGTACGAGCACCCTCACACTCTCTCTTGTGGGTGGTTCCGCCCGCCCGTGGGGACAAGGACGAAGAACCATCGGGGGAATTGTTGGTGTCCGACAAAAGTCTAGGGTTGGGCCTCACCGTCAGCCAGACGCCCCAGAATCAATGCGATACGGAGGGTGAACGCCGAGCGGACATCGGAGGGTGACCAGCCGGTGACGTCGGTCACACGTCGCAGCCGATAGCGCACGGTGTTGGGGTGCACGAAGAGCATCCTCGCGGCCCCCTCCAGACTGCTCGCCTGCTCCAGATAGACGCTCAGCGTCTCCAACAGCGCCGACCCGGCTTCCTCCAGCGGTCTGTAGATCTCCTCCACCAGCTGCTCGCGCGCGACCGGGTCCGAGGCCATCGCGCGCTCCGGCAGCAGATCGTCCGCGAGCACCGGCCGCGGGGCGTCCGGCCAGGCGGCACAGGCCCGCAGTCCGGCGGCGGCGGCCTGCGCCGAGCGGGTCGCGGCCAGCAGGTCGGAGACGACCGGGCCGGCCACCACGGGCCCGGCGGCATACGGGCCGATCAGTGCCTTCGCGGCCTTCAGCGGATTGTCCGAACCGCCCGCGATCACCACCAGACGGGAGCCCAGCACACCGGTCAGGACCTGGAGCTTGGCGTGCCGGGCGGCCCGCCGGATCGCCTCCACGGTCAGCTCGCTGTCCCCGTCCGGCGCGGTGCCCAGCACCACACACACATGCTCGGGGGAGTTCCAGCCCAGCGCCGCCGCACGGGAGACCGCGCCCTCGTCGGCCTCGCCCGAGAGCACCGCGTTGACCACGAGGGACTCCAGCCGGGCGTCCCAGGCGCCGCGGGCCTCGGCCGCCTGGGCGTAGACCTGGGCGGTGGCGAAGGCGATCTCCCGGGCGTAGACCAGCAGCGCCTCGCGCAGCACGGACTCATCGCCCGGGGCCGCGACCTCGTCGATCGCGGACTCCATGACCTCGATGGTCGTCCGGACCATCTCCACGGTCTGCCGCAGCGTGATCGCCCGGGTCAGCTCGCGCGGCGCGGTACCGAAGACATCGGTGCTGATCGCCTGAGGGGTCTCCGGATGCCGGAACCACTCGGTGAAGGCGGCGATACCGGCCTGCGCCACCAGGCCGATCCAGGAACGATTCTCCGGGGGCATCGCGCGGTACCACGGCAGTGTGGCGTCCATGCGGGCGATGGCGGCGGCCGCCAGCTTGCCGGACGAATTCTCCAGGCGCCGGAGGGTCGCGGAGTGCGGGTGCGCGTCGCGCGATGCGGGTTCAGACACGGGACAAGCCTGCACTATCGGGGCGGGGAGGTGAGGGGGCGGGGCTACCGTGGGCCCATGATTCAGGTGCGGAGAGGCCATGAACGGTATCCGGGCGGGGACGCGGAGGCCGGGATCGCGTCGCGGCACGCGTTCTCCTTCGGGCCCCATTTCGACCCGGAGAATCTGCGCTTCGGGGCGCTGGTCGCCTGCAACGAGGAGCGGCTGGCGGCGGGCGCCGGATTCGACGAGCACCCGCACCGCGACACGGAGATCGTGACCTGGGTGGTCGAAGGAGAGCTGACCCACCGCGACTCGGCGGGCCACGAGACCACCGTACGCCCCGGCGATCTCCAGCGGCTCAGCTCGGCGGGCGGCGTCCGGCATGTGGAGCGCAACGACGGCGCCGGGCCGCTGTGCTTCGTGCAGATGTGGCTGACCCCGCAGGAGGCCGGCGGCGAGCCGTCGTACGAGGTGGTGCGCGGGATCGCCGACGGCACCCCGTACGCGGTGCCGCGGGCCGGCGCCCTGCTGCATGTGCGCCGGCTCGCCGACGGGGAGCGCACCGCGGTGCCGGATGCCCCCCGCGCCTATGTGCATGTGGTCCGCGGCGCCGTACAGCTGGGCGACGCGTGTCTGGAGCCCGGCGACGCGGCGCGGATCACCGACGGGGAGGGGCTGGAGCTGCGGGGGCTGTCGGCGGCGGAGTGCCTGGTCTGGGAGATGGGGCCGGAGCCGGTGTACGGGTGAGCTCGCGCGGGACCGGGTGACCGGTACCGCGCGGCACGTCCGGCCGGGTCAGGCGGTCTCGGCCAGCTCGGCGAGCACCGCGTCCGTCAGCGGCGGCCAGGACTCGATCGCCCACGGGCCGAAGGCCCGGTCGGCCAGCGCCACACAGGCCGCGCCGGCGTCCGGGTCCACCCACAGGAACGTCCCGGACTGTCCGAAGTGCCCGAACGTACGCGGCGAGGACGACGCGCCCGTCCAGTGCGGTGACTTGCCGTCACGGATCTCGAAGCCCAGCCCCCAGTCGTTGGGCTTCTGGTGCCCGTAGCCCGGCAGCACACCCGACAGACCGGGGAAGACCACCTGCGTCGCGGCCACCAGCGTCTGCGGGGCGAGCAGCCGGGGCGCCTGGAGCTCGGCCGCGAACCGGATCAGGTCGGCGACCGTGGAGACACCGTCCTTGGCGGGCGAGCCGGGCAGCTCGGTCGCGGTCATCCCGAGCGGAGCGAGCACCGCCTCGTGCAGATACTGCGCGAAGGGGATGTCGGTCGCCTTGGCTATGTGGTCGCCCAGCGCCTCGAAACCGGCGTTGGAGTAGACCCGGCGGGTGCCGGGCGCGGCCATCGCGCGCTGTTCGTCGAAGGCCAGCCCCGAGGTGTGGGCGAGCAGATGACGCACCGTGGACCCCTCGGGCCCGGCCGGTTCGTCCAGCTCGACGGCGCCCTCCTCGACGGCCAGCAGCGCGGCGTAGGCGGCCAGCGGCTTGGTCACGGACGCCAGCGGGAAACGATGCTCCAGGGGGCCGTACGATCCGGCCACCGACCCATCGGCTCGTACGACGGCGGCCGCAGCGGTGGGCACCGGCCAGTTCTCGATCATCCGCAGGCTCTGCATGCCCACGAGCCTAACGTTCCCAAAATCCGGTCAAGTCTGCCTGTGATCGGCGCTTGCCTGGAGTGCACTCGAAGTCTCTAGCGTTGAGGCCGTCGAGAGGCATCCGGCGAAATCGCCGGACGACGTCCGACGTAGGGGAGACGGGGCATGACGGTAACGCAGAGCGAACCGGCAGTGAGCGGCGCGACGGCGACCGGGGGGCTGTCGACGGCGATACGCGACTGCGCCACCGCGCACTCACACCCACGGCCCACCGGCCGTGACCAGTACACGATCAGCGAGGTGGCGGAGCACACCGGCCTCAGCGCCCACACCCTGCGCTGGTACGAGCGCATCGGCCTGATGCCGCACGTGGACCGCACGCACACCGGGCAGCGGCGCTTCACCAACCGCGATCTGGACTGGCTGGACCTGGTGGCCAAGCTCCGGCTGACCGGTATGCCGGTCGCGGCCATGGTCCGCTTCGCCGAACTGGTGCGGGCCGGTGATCGCACGTTCCCCGAGCGGCATCAGCTGCTGACCGCGCACCGCGACGACGTACGGCAGCGCATCGCCGAGCTCCAGAGCACGCTGGGCGTACTCGACTACAAGATCGAAATCTATGCCGACGCCCAGCGGGCGTCCGAGAGGTTCTGAGGCTCCATGGGGAACGAGAAGATCGAGACGGTCGAGCTGGGCACGGGCGGACCGCGGGTCGGGGTGCAGGGCCTCGGCTGTATGGGCATGAGCTTCGCCTACGGGCCCACGGACGCCGACGAGGCGCGGGCCACGCTGGAGCGCGCACGGGAACTGGGCGTGACGCTCTTCGACACCGCCGACATGTACGGCATGGGGGAGAACGAGAAGTTCATCGCCCCGTTCATCCGGGCCCACCGCGACGAGGTCGTGCTGGCCACCAAGTTCGCGATAACCACCGACCCGGACGACCCGGCCAAGCGCGTCATCCGCAACGACCCGGCCTACATCCGCCAGGCCGTCGAGGGCAGCCTCCGGCGCCTGGGCGTGGACGAGATCGACCTGTATTACATGCACCGGCGGGACGTGAACGTCCCGTTGGAGGAGTCGGTCGGGGCCATGGCCGAGCTCGTCGCCGAGGGCAAGGTGAAGTACCTGGGGCTGAGCGAGGTGACCGGCAGCGAACTGCGGGCGGCGCAGGCCGTGCACCCGATCACGGCGCTCCAGTCCGAGTGGTCGCTGTTCAGCCGGGACATCGAGGACGGTGTCGTGCCGGCGGCGATCGAGCTCGGCGTGGGTCTCGTGCCGTACTCACCGCTCGGGCGGGGCTTTCTGACCGGTGCGTTCGTGCACGCCGACAAGGAGCTGACCGCGGATGACTTCCGGCGTCAGCAGCCCCGCTTCACCGGTGACAACGCGGCCGCCAACGCCGCTCTGCTGGAGCCGGTCCGCGCCCTCGCCGAGGCCCATGGCGCCACGCCCGGCCAGATCGCGCTGGCCTGGCTTCAGCAGCAGGCCGCGGCCCGCGGCCTGGCCGTCGTCCCGATCCCCGGCACCCGTAAGCGCAGCCGGGTCGAGGAGAACACCGCGGCCACCCGGATCCGGCTGACCGAGCAGGAGCTGGCGCAACTGGAGCCGATCGCCGGGCAGGTCGCGGGGGCGCGGTACGCGGACATGACGCTCACCTCGGCGGGACGGGAGTAGACGGGACGGGAGTAGGCGGTACGGGGCGGGGCCGGGGCGCCCCGCCCTTCTCCGCGCGGCGCGCGCCCCGCCCTTCGCCGTTCGGCGCTCGCCCCGCCGCGGTCGGGCGCTACGCCAGCCCCAGCGCGAACGCCCCGAATCCGGCGGCCAGGAGGGCGGCGGCGGCCCGGCGGGCCCGGGTGACACCGGTCCAGGGCGCCTCGAAGCGGCGGGTGCTGCGGCCGATGAGCAGCAGCGCGGCGGCGAACACCGGCAGCCAGGCCAGCCGTGCCAGCAGCCAGCCGAGGCCGTCGGGTGCCGCCGTCAGTCCGGGGAGCTGCCCCAGGAAGGACGCCGGTACGGCCAGCGAGAGCATCGCCGTCTGGTGCCAGCACAGGATCGTCAGCGCGGAGAGGTTGACGAGCGCCACCGGGGCCCACAGGGCGGGCCGGCGCAGCAGCCGGGCGAGCCGGTCCCGGAGCAGCACCGCCGCGCCGGACTGTGTCGCGGCCAGCGCCAGGACCAGCAGCGACGGTGGGTGGGAGTTCGTCCGGTGCTGCCCGGGGACGCCGACCATGCTCGTCGGGTAGTGGAAGAACAGCAGCAGCGCGGCGAACACCGCGGCGCCGCCGAGCAGCAGCGACCAGGCGGCGCGGCGGCCGAGCCGCCGCTCGCCCCAGGAGACGCCGAGCTGATAGGCGAACATCCAGCCGGGCAGGAGGTTGAGCAGGCTCAGCCACGGCGGCACGGCCTCGGCGTACGGCCCGTAGCGCAGGAAGTCCACGACGGCCACGGACGCCGCCAAGGGGGCCGCGGCCCAGGCACCCATCCACCGGGCGGCGCGCACACAGCACGGCGTCAGCGCGGTGATCACCGCGTACACGCCGACGAACCACAGCGGCTGGATCACCAGCGTCGCCCCGGTGCGCAGGGTCGCCTCCGGTACGCCCAGTCCGTACAGGAGGGGCAGCAGCATCGCCCATACGGCCGTCACCCCGAGGACCGGACGGCCCAGCCGCACCAGCCGGCCGCCCAGCCAGCGTCGGGTGGACTCGCCCCGCCCGGTGGCGCGCCGCAGGGACAGCACCGAGGCATGCCCGCCGACCAGGAAGAAGATGCCCAGCATCTGGAGGACCCAACTGGCCGGTGCGAGCCCGCCGACGGCGGTCAGCAGGCTGGCGTTGTGCAGCGCGCCCCCGCCGTCCAGGGTGAAGCCGCCGATCAGCCAGTGGCCGACGGGGACGGCGAGCAGTGCCAGCGCCCGCAGACCGTCGAGCGCACGGTCGCGGTCCGCGGGCGTACGGTCCGCCACGGCCACCGCGGACGCGCCCCCGAAGAGCGGGCGTCTGCAGCGCCGGGCAGTGGTGCGCAGCCAGGACATGGTGGGGTCTCCCTCTCCCGTGGGTGGGACGGAGGGAAACGTAGGAAGAGGGGAGTTGACGTGGCGTCACACCGTGGAGCCGACTCCCGTGGGCTACGCAGGTAGGGGGTCCCGGCCGCGCTCGTCCTCACGGAGGAGAGACGCACGGGAGGGCGGGCGCTACCGCTCCCCGGGCGAGACCAGCCCCGACTCATACGCGAAGATCACGGCCTGTGCGCGGTCCCGGAGGTCCAACTTGGCGAGCACCCGGCTGACATGGGTCTTCACGGTCTGCTCGGCGACGATCAGCGCATCGGCGATCTCCAGGTTCGACAGCCCGCGGGCGATCAGCTCCAGGACCTCTGTCTCGCGCGGCGTCAGCCCGTTCAGCCGCAGCGCGGGCCGGCCCTTCCGGGCCACCGGCCCCGAGCGGGCGAAATCGGCGATCAGCCGCCGGGTCACGGACGGCGCGAGCAGCGCCTCCCCGGCCGCCACCACCCGGACCGCGGAGATCAGATCGGCCGGCGGCGCGTCCTTGAGGAGAAAGCCGGAAGCCCCCGCGCGCAGCGCCTCGTAGACATAGTCGTCGACGTCGAACGTGGTCAGCATCAGCACCTTCGGACGGTGGGTGACACCGGCGGGCGGCGCGAGCAGCTGACGGGCCGCCTCCAGCCCGTCCATCTCCGGCATCCGCACATCCATCAGCACCACATCGGGGTGCGTCCGGCGGCTCAGGGCCACGCCCTGCACCCCGTCCGGGGCGTCACCCACCACATCGATGTCGCTCTGCGCGGCGAGCAGCGCGGCGAAACCCGCGCGCACCATGGCCTGGTCGTCGACGATGATCACGCGCGTGGTCATACGGAGTGGGCATCCTTTGTTGTGGAGAGGGGAGCCGCCTGGGAAGGCGGTGGGGCGAGGGGGAGCCGCGCGGCGACCCGGAAGCCGCCGTCGGGCAGCGGCCCGGTGTCGAGCGAACCGTCCACCAGCCGGACCCGCTCACGCATACCGATGAGGCCATGGCCGGTGCCGGTGGTCTCCAGGGGCGCGGAGGGGGCGGACGGCGCGGAGTTGACGATCAGCACGGTCAGCTGTGCGCCGTCCGCGGCCACGGTCACCGACACCCGGGTCGGCGCCCCCGGGGCATGCCGCACCACATTGGCCAGCGCCTCCTGCACGATGCGGTACGCCGACAGATCCACCGCCGGTTCGAGCGCCACCGGCTCCTCCGGCAGCGTCAACTCGACCGGCACGCCCGCCCGTACGGTCCCCTCGACCAGCTTCGGCAGCATGCCGATCCCGGGCTGCGGGGTCTTCTCCGGGCCGCCCTGCTGCTCCGCCTCCTCGCTGCGCAGCACGCCGAGCAGCCGGCGCATCTCCGCCAGCGACTCCCGGGCGGTCGCCGCGATCGCCCCGAACTCCTCCTCGGCCTCCCCGGGCATCCCGCTGATCCGGTACGGCGCGCTGGCCGCCTGGACGGTGATCACCGACATGTGGTGGGCGACGACATCGTGCAGTTCACGGGCGATCCGGGCGCGCTCCTCCAGCAGCGTCCGACGGGCCCGCTCGGCCTCGCTGATGGTCTCCTGCTCGATCAACTTGCGCTGGGCGTCGCCGCGTTCGCGCAGGGTGGCGCCCATCATCAGCACCACACCGGTGAGGACGAACATCAGCACCCAGGTGTTGTTGCTGCCGTCGGGGGTGAACACCTGGGAGAGCAGGCCCGCCACACCGGTCGTCAGCCAGACGGCGGTCAGGGTGCGCCGGCGCTCGCGCAGGGACAGCGCCAGCATCAGGGCGAGATAGCCGACGATCTCCATGGGTGGCCAGGGCCAGGCGCGGCCCGCGACACCGTCGGCGCCGATGAGCGCCAGGGCACCGGCGACATCCGCCGCGAAGATCACCCACCAGGCCTGGAGCGGCCGGGTCACCGCGAGCAGCAGCGGCACGGTCTGCGCGGTGGCGAGCGCACCGACCAGCCCGCCGTCCAGACCGTAGTCGTGGCCGAGGACGTTGATGCTGGTCGGCAGCAGGGACACCGCGAACCCGAACGCGACCACATAGGGCAGGCTGCGCAGCCAGCGACTCCGGACGCTGCCCAGCAGCGGGGTGCCGGGCTCGGTCGGGGTGCCGAGCTCCACGGCCAGGACACGCAGCGCCTGCCGTGCGGCGCGCAGCGCCCGTTGCCGGGCCGGCTCACGCCCGGTTCGCGGAGCCGGCCCATGGCCGGGAAGGGAAGCTCGCACACTCATCGCGTCCTCTATCTAAGCGGTGCGCGACGGCAAGGGCGTCATACCAGGGGCCGGACTTCCGCCCCGTACCACGGTATGAGTCCCTGCCTGGTCAACGGCCCGCGCTCGCACACTGGTCGAGACGAAGCGCGGCTCTAGAGCTCCGCCAGCAGTTCGGCCTTCTTCGTGCTGAACTCGTCGTCGGTCAGCAGACCGGCGCCGTGCAGCTCGCCGAGGTGCCGTATCCGGTCCGCGATGTCCGCGGGATCGCGGCGCGTCTCCCCGGTCCGGTGGCGTACCGGCGCGCCGTCGGGGGTCTCCTGCACCGGTTCGGCGGCGCGTACGGCCTGGAGCACCGAGGCGGCGAACGGCAGCGACTCGTGCACCGGGCCGTACCCCAGCCCGAACACCACGGCGGCCGGATCCTGGTCCGCCTCGCCCGTCTCCGGCTCGCGGGTCCCGCGCTCCAGCAGCCGCAGATAGCCGTTGAGGATCTCCGGCGACCGCCATTCGACCCCGGCCAACTCGCCGACGGGGAAGGTCTGGTCGCCGCACTTCCACTTGGCCGAGGACGCACCCGTCCAGAACCATCGGAAGGCGACCGCGTGCCCGTCGAAGGACGCCTTGCCGTCATACGCCTTGAAGTGCAGGGGGGGCTCCGGCGCGGCCACCAGATGGCGGTCGGCGGGCTCCTTCGCATCGGGGCCGAGCACCGTGCGCAGCTCGTCGGCGTAGTACTCGGCCAGCGTCTCGCGGTCGGCCGGCAGCACCAGCCGATAGGGATCGGCGTCCTCCTTGAGCTGCCCGTTCGCCGCTTCCATCAGGGGGTCGGCGCCGTGCCGGGGCAGGGCGTGCAGCACCACCGTGCCACGTCTGCCCTCGGTCACCTCCACGGAACTCAGCGCCTCGTACGGAATGCGTCGCTCACCGAGCGCCTGGAACAGCTTCGGCCTGCGGATCCCCCGTTCGAAGCGGATGAGTACGGAGTCCGTGTCGAACTCCCAGACGGCATGAAAACCGGCCAGCACATCACCCATGCGGCTCATCGTATGCGGGCGATTGCCCACTCGTCCCCCTTCCTGACGCGTCGGGGGGCGCCGGCGAAGCGGCGCGTATCACTCCGGTCACCCGCGCCGTCTCCCGCCCCGTGGACGCCGCGGCCGCCCGGCGCGGTTCCCGCGGGCACGGCCCGTCCCCGGGCGCCGGGCCGTGCCCGCGGTCCCCGTACGGTGTCTGCGCGGTCCTCAGACCAGCTTGGTGCGGCACTGCGGGTCGTCGGACGCACAATCGACGGTGTTCGTCGCGCCGACCCCGACCAGCGCGAAGTTACGCAGGCTGCGGGTGCCCGGCGCGAAGTACCCGGCGTGTCCGACGGCGCCGTCGGCCGACAGGATCCGGGAGCCGAAGGACGGGTCGACCGGGTCGGCGCCGTGGCCGAGCCCGCCGACCTCCAGGTTCGGGATGTCCTGGATCCAGTCGTCGGCGTCCCGCATTGCCCAGACCCGGGCCTGGGTGCCCAGCCTGGCGCGGTTCTCGGCCCGCATACCGGGGCTGCCGGCCACCGCGATGTCCCCGACGTTGGACGGCAGGTCCCGGGCCGCGACCCCGCACACCACGGAGCCGTAGCTGTGGCAGAAGAGCGAGACGGCGTCGGACGAGGGCAGCGAGTTCACCAGGGCGCGCAGCCGGATCGCACCGTCCGCGGCGAGCTTCCCGGTGGCGGCCTCGACGCCCACACCGGACGGCGAGGTGAAGTCGGCCCAGGCGATCACGGCCGTACGGGCGCTCGGCCGGGCCTCCCGCTCGGCGCCGTAGAGGGCGCGCCCCATACCGACCGGGGCGGTGGTCGCCCGCGCGGTGCGCTCGAAGGTCGACAGATTGGTGTCCACGCCGGGCACCACTACGGACACCCGGTCCGCCGCCGGGAGATTGCCGAAGACCTCGGCGGCCCGGCCCCCGCCGGCCGGATCGAAGGCCAGGATCTGCCGGCCGGGACTCATCATCGAGGCGAGACGGTGCATCAGCCGGCCCGCCTCCTGGCGGCCGACGGGGGTGAGCCGCTGGTCGTTCATCCGGCGCTTCTCGACGCGCCGGGCGTCGTCGATCGCCGTCCGGTTGGCGCGGTAGCGCAGCTTCACGGGTGCGCCGCCCATATTGCCCACGACCAGCGGATAACGGTCGGAGAGCTGCTGCTTCTCGGCCCGGCTGAGGGTGGCGAAGAAGGCCCGGAGCGCGGCCGGCGGACCCTGGGGGTCGGGCAGCGGGCGTCCGAGGAAGGTGGCGTGCTGCCAGGAGGTTCTCGCGGTGGCCAGCGGGTTGGCGTCCTCCGTGGTGCCTCTGACTGCCGTCCAGCCCGTTATGGCGAGCATGACGAAGACCACCGCCAGAGCGAGGGCGGCACGCCAGGCCGTGGACTGAAGGAAACCGGAGGAGGGGCCGAGGCCCGAGAAGGAATTCACCGCGAGCCACCCTAGGAGACGCGAGAGGGCGCTCGCTGTGACCGTGAGTGATATCACGTTTCACGGTGGGTATTTCGACCAAAACGGACACGATCCACCGATTTCCGGTGCTCAGCCGTGCAGAGGTGGTCTCAAGGGTTGCCCGTCATGATCGCTTAGCGAAGGGTATTCGTCACGGAGAGTGGCGGAAATCGCCATCGGTGGAGCCATGGGTTCCGCCCGGCCCAGCGTGCCTTCCCCGCCCGGCCCGGCGGACGCCGGCCCGATCGCCGGTGCGCTCAGCGCGCCCGCCAGTCGTCCTCCATCGCCGGCCCGATGTGGTCCAGATACGACTTGGTCAGCTCGCGGATCGATGCCACGCTGCACTCCTGACCCTCGCCCCACACCTGGCCCGCCACCCGCATCACCCCGCCGAACGCGGCGACCAGCACCCGCGGCCGCGGATCGGTGTCCACATCCAGTCCCTCGCGCCGGGCGATCAACCGTGCTATCTGCTCCTCCATTTCGGAGGAGCGCCGCAGATGCACGGCAACCAGGGCGGGCGTCGACTCGATCATCCGGAACGCGCGCATGTGCAGCTCCACCGGGATCACCGACTCGATGGCGCCGCCGATGTCGTCCCAGGCCACCATCACGGCGCTGCGCAGGGCGGCCAGCGGTGCCTCCGTCGCGGGCCGCGCGGCCAGCTCTTCGAGGAAGCGCGCCTCGACCATCTCCTGGACGGCGAAGGCGACCTCCTCCTTGTTTGCGAAGTAGCGGAAGTAGGTCCGCTGGGAGACGTCCACCGCCTCCGCGATCTCGTCGATCGTCGTCGTCTCGTACCCCTGCTCCGTGAACAGTTCGAGCGCCGCGCGGATCAGGGCGTCGCGGGTGCGCTGCTTTTTGCGTGCCCGCAGGCCCGCGGGTGCCGAATGCGGCGTCGGGGTCGCCATCCTGAGCCGCCCTTCCGTGGAGTTCTCGCTGCTCAGGTTACCTGTGAGCGAGATGACAGTTACCGACTCATGAAATGCTTTGTCAAATGTCAGCGGCTGTCATTAGCCTCGTCCTATGAGTTCTCAGACCCCGGTCGCCGACGTGGCACCGGACCTCTCCGTACCGGATCCGCCGAAGGGGCTGCGCGGTCATCCGTGGCTGACCCTCTTCTCGGTCGCCATCGGCGTCATGATGGTCGCCCTGGACGGCACGATCGTCGCCATCGCCAACCCGGCCATCAAGCAGGACCTCGGCGCCTCGCTCGCCGACGTGCAGTGGATCACCAACGGCTACATGCTCGCGCTGGCCATCGCGCTCATCACCGCGGGCAAGCTGGGTGACCGCTTCGGCCACCGCCAGACCTTCCTCATCGGCATCCTCGGCTTCGCCGCCGCCTCCGCCGCCATCGGGTTCTCCGGCGAGGTCGCGCTGGTCGTCACCTTCCGGGTGCTCCAGGGCCTGTTCGGCGCGCTGCTGATGCCCGCCGCGCTGGGGCTGCTGCGTGCCACCTTCCCGGCCGAGAAGCTCAACATGGCGATCGGTATCTGGGGCATGGTCATCGGCGCCTCCACCGCCGGCGGCCCGATAGTCGGCGGACTGCTGGTCGAGCACGTCAACTGGCAGTCCGTGTTCTTCATCAACGTCCCGGTTGGTGTGCTGGCACTCGTCCTCGGCCTGGTGATCCTCAAGGACCACCGCGCGGAGAACGCCCCCCGCTCGTTCGACATCCCGGGCATCGTGCTGCTCTCCGGCGCGATGTTCTGCCTCATCTGGCCGCTGATCAAGGCGGGGGAGTGGCACTGGGACAGCATGAAGACCTGGGGCTTCCTGATCGCCTCCGTGGTCCTCTTCGCCCTGTTCGCCCTCCTGGAGAGCAAGGTCCGCGAACCGCTCATCCCGCTGCGGATGTTCCGCTCCCTGCCGCTGACCGCCGGCACCGTTCTGATGGTGCTGATGGCCTTCGCCTTCATGGGCGGCCTGTTCTTCGTGACGTTCTACCTCCAGAACGTGCACGGCATGACGCCCGTCGACAGCGGTCTGCACCTGCTGCCGCTCACCGGCATGATGATCGTCGGCTCGCCGCTGGCCGGCGCGCTGATCACCAAGTTCGGCCCGCGCATCCCGCTGGTCGGCGGCATGGTCCTCACCGCCGTCGCCATGTACGGCATGTCCGGCCTCGACACCGGTACGGGCACCGGCCTGATGTCCCTCTGGTTCGCGCTGCTCGGCCTGGGCCTCGCGCCCGTCATGGTCGGCGCCACCGAGGTCATCGTCGGCAACGCCCCGCTGGAGCTCTCCGGCGTCGCCGGCGGTCTCCAGCAGGCCGCCATGCAGGTCGGCGGCAGCCTCGGTACGGCCGTGCTCGGCGCGGTGATGGCCTCCCGCGTCGACAGCGACCTCCCGGACAACTGGCGGTCGGCCGGCCTCCCGCCGGTCCCGCCCGCGCAGTCGTCCCAGCTCTCCGACGCCGTCTCGGCCGGTATCGCGCCGATCCCGAAGGGCACCCCGCCGGAGTTCGCCCAGAAGATCACCTCCGTTGCCCACGACACCTTTGTGTCCGGCATGGGCCAGGCCTTCACGGTCGCCTGCGGTGTGGCGGTCGTCGCGGCGGTCGTCGCCTTCTTCACCAAGCGCGGCGCAAACGCCGAGGCGGGCGCCGGCGTCGGCCACATCTGACCGGTGCCCCGGTGGTACGGCGCCCGCACCGTGGGGCGACGTACCACCGGGAGCCTGCCCGCCGCGATCGGCGCGCGGTATGTACGAGGTGTCCTCGGCGGCCGCGCGCTGTCGCATGTGGGGAGGGGGCGTGGCCTGGCAGGCGTGGCCCACCGCCCGTCCCGTCCCCGCGCCACCGCGTCACCGCGCCCGCCCGTCAACCCACCGCCCCGGACCCCGGTCGAGCCCCATCTGCCCTATCCCAGGCGGCAGTTGACCTCCCCCGGCGGGCCGAATCCCTCATCCGGATGAGCCGGTCCGGGAACCCCGCCGTTCCACTACGGCGCGCGGCGCGCCATCCGCGGCCACCGCACCCCGGCAGACACCGGCAGGAACGGTTCCGCGGCCCACTCACGCCGCCCCGCCGCACGTCAATCTCGCGCACCGGTCGCCCCGCCCCGGCGCGGTGGGCTGTCCACATACCTGATCCGGGTGGTAGCGCCGCCACGGGCTTGGCATCCGCACCCCGCCCTCGCGAAGCTCGATGACGAACCCGCCGCGGGCAACCGGCCCGCCGCGGGGCCTGAGCGTCGTACTCCACGGGGGAGATTTCCATGCGCCTGCACACGTTCCGGACCACCGCGCTGCTCACCGGCCTGCTGGCCGCCCTGACCGCGGCACTCGCCGCGCCACCCACCCTCGGCAGCCCGGCCGCCCACGCGGCCACCGGCCGTCCGGCCGCCGCGTCCGGCGCCTGCGACGCGGGCCAGCTCTGCCTCTGGCCGAAGGCCGGCTTCCACGGCGGCCGGCGGACCTACGAGCTGTCCGGCATCGATATCGAGAGCTGCGTCCCGCAGCCCAAGGGGAGCGCCGCCGCCGCC
Source organism: Streptomyces sp. bgisy130 (assembly GCF_057708345.1). Taxonomy (NCBI): domain Bacteria; kingdom Bacillati; phylum Actinomycetota; class Actinomycetes; order Kitasatosporales; family Streptomycetaceae; genus Streptomyces; species Streptomyces sp. bgisy130. Next base: position 53,688 of record NZ_JBYISA010000005.1, on the reverse strand, counting down.
TTCGCCAACCGCACCGGCCGGCCGGTCACCACCTACCAGAGCGGGGAGTGCGCCGAGACCGCCGAGTTCGACACCTATCCGGGCGGCGGCAGCTGGGTGCCCCGGTCCCCGTACCGGGTAAGGGCGTTCAAGGTATGGGAGCGCTGACCCGGCCGCCCGTGGGCCCGCCGCCCGCCCGTACACCCCCTCGCACAGCACCGCGCCCCCCGACCGGCGGCGGACGCTGGTCGGGGGGCGCGGCGGAAGCGGTGCGGCGGGAGGCCGCGGAGAGGTCAGGCGTCGCCGCCGGCCTCACCCGCGTCGGCGGCCGCGACGTCCAGGAGCTGGTAGCGGTCGATCGCCTGCTTCAGCAGCGACCGGTCGACCTTGCCCTCCTTGGCGAGCTCGGTGAGCACGCCCAGGACGATGGACTGCGCGTCGATGTGGAAGAAGCGACGGGCCGCACCACGGGTGTCCGCGAAGCCGAAGCCATCGGCACCCAGCGACTGGTACGTGCCGGGAACCCAGCGCGCGATCTGGTCCGGAACCGCACGCATCCAGTCCGAGACCGCGACCTTCGGGCCCTCAGTCCCCTGGAGCTTCTGCGTCACGTACGGGACGCGCTGCTCCTCCTCCGGGTGCAGAAGGTTGTACTCCTCGATCTCCACCGCGTCGCGGCGCAGCTCGTTCCAGGACGTCGCCGACCAGACATCGGCCTTGACGTTCCACTCGTCCGCGAGGATCTGCTGGGCCTCGATCGCCCACGGCACCGCCACACCCGAGGCGAGGATCTGGGCGGTGTGCTCGCCCTTCTCACCGGGCTTGACGCGGTGCAGACCCTTGAGGATGCCCTCGGCGTCGACATCGGCCGGCTCCGCGGGGTGCAGGATCGGCTCGTTGTAGACGGTCAGGTAGTAGAAGATGTCCTCGGAGTTCTCGCCGTACATCCGGCGCAGACCATCCTTGACGATGTGCGCGATCTCGTAGCCGTAGGCCGGGTCGTAGGCGACACAGGCCGGGTTGGTCGAGGCCAGCAGCTGGGAGTGACCGTCCGCGTGCTGGAGACCCTCACCGGTCAGCGTCGTACGGCCGGCGGTGGCGCCGAGCACGAAGCCGCGGGAGAGCTGGTCGGCCATCTGCCAGAACTGGTCACCGGTGCGCTGGAACCCGAACATCGAGTAGAAGACATAGACCGGGATCAGCGGCTCGCCGTGCGTCGCATAGGCGGAGCCCGCCGCGATCAGCGACGCCGTGCAGCCCGCCTCGGTGATGCCGTCGTGCAGCATCTGGCCGGTCGGCGACTCCTTGTAGGCCAGGAGCAGTTCGCGGTCGACCGACTCGTACTGCTGGCCCAGCGGATTGTAGATCTTGGCCGACGGGAAGAACGCGTCCATACCGAAGGTGCGGTACTCGTCGGGCGCGATCGGCACGAAGCGCTTGCCGATCTCCTTGTCCCGCATCAGGTCCTTCAGGACCCGGACGAACGCCATGGTCGTGGCGATCTTCTGCTGCCCCGAGCCCTTCTTGGCGCCCGCGTAGGCCTTGTCGTCCGGCAGCTTCAGCGGCTCGGCGCGCACGACGCGGGTGGGCACATAGCCGCCCAGGCCCTTGCGGCGGTCGTGCATGTACTGGATCTCTTCGGAGTCGCGGCCCGGGTGGTAGTACGGCGGCAGGCCGTCCTCCAGGTCCTTGTCCGGGATCGGCAGGTGCAGCCGGTCACGGAAGCCCTTGAGGTCCTCGACCGTCAGCTTCTTCATCTGGTGGGTCGCGTTGCGGCCCTCGAAGTTCGGACCGAGCGTCCAGCCCTTGACGGTCTGCGCGAGGATCACCGTCGGCTGGCCCTTGTGGGCCTTGGCCGCCGCGTACGCCGCGTAGATCTTCTTGTGGTCGTGACCGCCACGGCCCAGGTGCAGGATCTGGTCGTCGGTCATGTTCTCGACCATCGCGCGCAGCCGCTGGTCGTCACCGAAGAAGTGCTCGCGGATGTACGCACCGGTCTCGGTGGCGTACGTCTGGAACTGGCCGTCGGGGGTGGTGTTGAGCTTGTTGACCAGGATGCCGTCGCGGTCCTGCGCGAGCAGCGGGTCCCAGCTGCGGTCCCACACCAGCTTGATGACGTTCCAGCCCGCGCCGCGGAACTGCGACTCCAGCTCCTGCATGATCTTGCCGTTGCCGCGGACCGGGCCGTCGAGGCGCTGGAGGTTGCAGTTGACGACGAAGGTCAGGTTGTCCAGGCCCTCGCGGGCGGCGATGGACAGCTGGCCGAGCGACTCGGGCTCGTCCATCTCGCCGTCACCGAGGTACGCCCAGACGTGCGACTTGGAGGTGTCGGCGATCCCGCGCGCCTCCATGTAGCGGTTCATCCGCGCCTGGTAGATCGCGCCGAGCGGGCCGAGGCCCATGGAGACGGTCGGGAACTCCCAGAAGTCCGGCATCAGCCGCGGGTGCGGGTAGCTGGACAGCCCGTCCGGAGCCTTGGACTTCTCCTGCCGGAAGGCGTCCAGCTGGCCCTCGGACAGTCGGTCCAGGAGGTACGCGCGGGCATAGACACCGGGCGAGGCATGGCCCTGGAAGAAGATCTGGTCGCCGCCGTCGCCCTGGTCCTTGCCCCGGAAGAAGTGGTTGAAGCCCACGTCGTAGAGGGAGGCGGAGGAGGCGAAGGTGGCGATGTGGCCGCCGACGCCGATGCCCGGACGCTGGGCGCGCGAGACCATCACGGCGGCGTTCCACCGGGTCGCGTTCAGGACCTTGCGCTCGATCTCCTCGTTGCCCGGGAAGAACGGCTCGTCCTTGGTCGCGATGGTGTTGACGTAGTCCGTGCTGCGCATCTCGGGCACGGCCACACGCTTCTCGCGGGCGCGCTCGATCAGGCGGAGCATGAGGTAGCGGGCACGTTCCCGGCCTCGCTCGTCGACGGCCGCGTCGAGCGAGTCGAGCCATTCCTGGGTTTCTTCGGGATCGAAGTCCGGGACCTGGCTGGGAAGGCCGCCAATGATGATCGGGTTTCGATCGGATCCGGAAGCCACGCTGTTCCTTCGTGTTCGGTTCGTGTCGTGCCCGGCAGGATTTTGATGCTGCGCACGGACGAATGCTGTCTCTGCCTTGGTGTCGCGCCGTCTTCCATCGTGTACCGAGCCACACGGATACGTCACCTCTACTGATGGGTAACCCATCCGTAGAGAGATGGCGCTGAAAAGGCCGATTTCTTTGGTCGGCCAAATCGCAACCATACGCCCATGTCGAAAGTGCTTCGCGTACGGACGTGCGGACCCCGAAATCAGGTCCGCGGGCCGCGGCCGCCCCCCGAAGGGACCAGTCCGGCGCGAGTACCCGATAAACCCTGGAGAACGCTGTGGCGTGAATCACTTCGGCCTGTCCCACTGGGGTCGTGGTTGCGGTGAGACGCCTCCAAACGTCACCGTTTCGGCGGTCTGGACCGCCGGGTACTTGCGCGATCCGCCCGGCCCGTGTGGACTACGCCCAATGCTCCGCGCACGCGCGGGGTCCCCGAGCATTTCCGAAACATGACAGGAGGCAATCCGTGAGCGCGACCGCGGACCACGCGGAGGAGCGGACCAACCCTGCCGCCAGGCTGGGGTTCGAGCCCGGACAGGTGGTCCAGGAGATCGGTTACGACGACGACGTCGATCAGGATCTCCGCGAAGGCATTGAGACCGTGATCGGCCAGGATCTCGTCGACGAGGACTACGACGACGTGTGCGACGTCGTCGTGCTGTGGTTCCGCGACGAGGACGGCGACCTCACGGACGCTCTGGTGGACGCCATCGGCCTGATCGACGAGGGCGGGCAGATCTGGCTGCTGACCCCGAAGACCGGCCGTGAGGGCTATGTCGAGCCGAGCGACATCAATGAGGCCGCGCAGACCGCGGGTCTGTCCCAGACCAAGAGCATCAACGCGGCCAAGGACTGGACCGGCAGCCGCCTGGTCACACCCAAGTCCGGCAAGCGCTGAGCCGCACCGACCCGACGTTCGCCACCGAGCCCCCTCCGCCCTGTTCCGGAGGGGGCTCGGCCCTGTTCAGGAGGGGTTCCCCGGGCGTGCACCGCTGCGCGTAGGGTTGGTCGCGTCCTGTTGAGAGTGAGCGGAAGGGAAGCACCCCATGGCGATCGAGGTCGGCACGAAGGCTCCGGATTTCGAGCTGAAGAACCAGCACGGCGAGCTGGTCAAGCTCTCCGACTTCCGCGGCGAGAAGGCCGTCGTCCTCCTCTTCTACCCCTTCGCCTTCACCGGTGTGTGCACCGGCGAGCTCTGCGCGCTCCGTGACGAGCTGCCGGCGTTCGTCAACGACGAGGTCCAGCTGCTGGCCGTCTCCAACGACTCGCCCTTCTCGCTGCGCGTCTTCGCCGAGCAGGAGGGCCTGGAGTACCCGCTGCTGTCCGACTTCTGGCCGCACGGCGAGGCCTCGCGGGCGTACGGCGTCTTCGACGAGGAGAAGGGCTGCGCGGTGCGCGGCACCTTCATCATCGACAAGGAGGGCGTGGTGCGCTGGACGGTCGTCAACGGCCTGCCCGACGCCCGCGACCTGAACGACTACGTCAAGGCGCTCGGCAACCTCTGAGCCGGCGCCTCCACCGGCCACCCTGCGCCCGCCGGGCCGACATCCGCATGATCCAGGTGCGATATCTGCAATCGGTGGGAACCGGTCACTAGGATCAATTCGTTGATCCGATGCCATGCACGATGGGGGCGCAGGTACCCCTCGAATCTATGGGAGGACTCGTGGGAGTCAGCCTCAGCAAGGGCGGCAACGTCTCGCTGACGAAGGAAGCCCCCAATCTGACCGCCGTCATCGTCGGTCTGGGCTGGGATGCGCGTACCACCACCGGTACGGACTTCGACCTGGACGCCAGCGCCATGCTGACCAACGACCAGGGCAAGGTCGCCAACGACCAGAATTTCGTGTTCTTCAACAACCTGAAGAGCCCGGACGGTTCGGTCGAGCACACCGGTGACAACATCACCGGTGAGGGCGAGGGCGACGACGAGCAGATCAAGGTGAACCTGGCCGCTGTGCCGGCCGATGTCGCCAAGATCGTCTTCCCGGTGTCGATCTACGACGCCGAGACCCGCCAGCAGAGCTTCGGCCAGGTCCGTAACGCCTTCATTCGCGTCGTCAACCAGGCCGACAACAATGAGCTGGCGCGCTACGACCTGAGTGAGGACGCCTCGACCGAGACCGCCATGGTCTTCGGCGAGCTGTACCGCAACGGCGCCGAATGGAAGTTCCGGGCCATCGGCCAGGGCTACGCCTCGGGCCTGCGCGGCATCGCCCAGGACTTCGGCGTCAACGTCTGACCGGCCGGATCCGAGGTCCGATCGTCGACGCCCGGCCGGGCAGCGCTGCCGTAGCAGCCGTCCGAGCCAGGAACCACCGCGTCCGGCGCCGTACGTCCCTTTCCGGGGAGTGCGGCGCCGGACGCGCTTGAACGAGGGTGGCGGGTCGCGCGCCGGGCGGGCCCGCACCGACACCGGGGAGGAAGCGAACGATGAGCGTCACGCTTGCCAAGGGGGGCAATGTCTCCCTGTCCAAGGCCGCTCCGAATCTCACGCAGATCATGGTCGGCCTCGGCTGGGACGCGCGGTCCACGACCGGAGCGCCGTTCGACCTGGACGCCAGCGCGCTGCTGTGCGGGTCGGGCCGGGTGCTGGGGGACGAGTACTTCGTCTTCTACAACAACCTCAAAAGTCCCGAGGGCTCCGTGGAGCACACCGGGGACAACCTCACCGGCGAAGGTGAGGGCGATGACGAGTCGATTCTGGTGGATCTTTCCCAGGTGCCCGAGCAGGTCGACAAGATCGTCTTTCCGGTCTCGATCCATGAGGCCGATCTGCGCGGCCAGAGCTTCGGCCAGGTCAGCAACGCCTTTATCCGAATCGTCAATCAGGCCGACGGCAGTGAGCTCGCCCGCTACGACCTCAGCGAGGACGCCTCCGGCGAAACCGCGATGATCTTCGGTGAGGTGTATCGCTACAAGGGCGAATGGAAGTTCCGGGCGGTGGGGCAGGGGTACGCGTCGGGTCTCCGGGGCATCGCTCTAGACTTCGGGGTCAACGTTTCGTAAAGCGCCGCGCGCTGCGCGCGGGGGACCCCACACAGCGAGGGATTGGGTAGGCAGTGCTCCTGAAAACCTTTGGCTGGTCGTTCGCCATCACGGCGCTCGGCCTCGCCTTGGCGGGCGTGCTCTGGGGGTGGCAGGGGCTGGCGATTGTCGGGATCCTGTCCGTCCTGGAGGTTTCCGTCTCGTTCGACAACGCCGTCATCAACGCGGGCATCCTGCGCAAGATGAACGCCTTCTGGCAGAAGATCTTCCTTACGGTCGGCATCCTCATCGCCGTGTTCGCCATGCGGCTGGTGTTCCCGGTCGCCATTGTCGCGATCACCGCGAAGCTGGGACCGATCGAGGCGGTCAACCTCGCCATCAATGACAAGGCGCAATACCAGGAACTGGTCACCAGCGCCCATCCTGCCATCGCGGCCTTCGGCGGTATCTTCCTGCTGATGATCTTCCTCGACTTCATATTCGAGGAGCGCGATTACAAGTGGCTGTCCTGGATCGAAAAGCCGATGGCCAAGATCGGCAAGCTGGACACCCTGTCCGTCATCATCGCGCTGGTCGTCCTGCTGGTGACCGCGATGACCGTGGCCACCGACGTCGCGCACGGCGGCGGTGACAAGAGCGCCACGGTGCTGCTGTCCGGCGTCGCGGGCCTCATCACATACCTCATCGTCGGCGGGGTCTCCGGCTACTTCGAAGCCAAGCTGGAGGACGAGGACGAGGACGAGGACGAGGAGGCCGACGAGGCCGCGGCGGCTCCCGCCATGAAGGGCAACGGCTCGGCCGTCGGCCTGGCCGGCAAGGCCGCGTTCTTCATGTTCCTCTACCTCGAGGTCATCGACGCGTCCTTCTCCTTCGACGGCGTCATCGGGGCCTTCGCGATCACCAACGACATCTTCATGATGGCGCTGGGCCTGGGCATCGGCGCGATGTACATCCGGTCGCTGACGGTCTTCCTGGTCCGCAAGGGAAGCCTGGACGACTACGTCTACCTGGAGCACGGCGCCCACTACGCGATCGGCGCGCTGGCCGTCATCCTGCTCATCACGATCAAGTACGAGATCAGCGAGGTCGTCACCGGCCTGGTCGGTGTCGTGCTGATCGGCCTCTCGTTCGCCTCCTCCGTGGCCCGGAACCGGCGTGAGGGCAGGCCGGGAGACACCTCCGGAGACAAGCCGGAAGTCGTGTCCGGAGTGTGACGCGGCGCTGATTGAGGAACGCTCTCTGCGGGGCGGCTTGAGGTGCGGACCTCGGGCCGCCCCGCAGTAGTTGGGGTCGAGCAATGGGGTGGGCAAGTGTCGTTCCTGGGGAAGCTGTGGCGCGGTGGCGCGCAGAAGTTTGACTTCGACAGCGGTGGTGCGTCGTACGTCGTCGAGCTGACGAAACGGAATCCGGTCGTCTCGCTGACCAAGCAGGGGGCGGCCACCGGGCATCTGCGGGTCAATCTGCACTGGCAGATGCGGACCTCGGACTTTCATGAGCGGGGCGGGCAGGGCCGGGGCGGGCTGCTACGGCACCCGGGCAAGCTGTTCAAGCCCGAGGTCGTGCAGGCGCAGGGCCCGGCCGTGGTCAATGTCGACCTTGACCTGGCCTGTCTGTACGAGCTCACGGACGGCACCCGGGGCGTGGTGCAGCCGCTGGGCAACTTCCTGGGTGACCTCAATGGGCCGCCCTACGTCAAGCTCAGCGGTGACGACCGCTTCGGTTCGGGATCCGGCGAGACGCTCTACATCAACTTGGATCACCGCGACGAGATAAAGCGGCTGCTGATCTTCGTCTACATCTACGACGGCACCCCGGCGTTCGACCGTACGCATGCCGTCGTGACGCTCTACCCGAGCAGCGGACCACGGGTGGACGTCAAGCTGGACGAGCGCGCGCCACAGGCCCGCTCCTGCGCCGTCTTCACGCTCGAGAAGACCAAGGACGAGCTGACGGTGCGCCGCGAGGTGAAGTACGTCTACGGCTTCCAGGCGGAGCTCGACCGGCTGTACGGCTGGGGGCTCCAGTGGGGGCGGGGCTACAAGACCAAGGTGTGAGCCGCGCCCCGTGTGGCGCGCTGACGGTGCGGCGCCCCGCAGGGGGCTCCGCTGGGTGGCGCGCCGCCGGCGGGTGCGCTCGCCGGCGGGGCGGCCCCGCCGACTCTCCGCTAACGGCGCTGGAACTGCGGTCCCTGGGGCGGCAGGACGAAGGACGGGTCCGGCACGAACGGCTGCTGCATCGGGTAGCCGTACGTCGAGGCAGGCTGCTGCTGCGGAGCGCCGTACGCGGACGGTGGCTGCTGTGGGGGCTGGTACTGCGGCGGCGGTCCCGGGTAGCCGTAGGCGGGCTGGGCCGGGGGCTGCGTCGGCGGTGGCGGAACATGCTGCGGGTAGCCGTAGCCGCCACTCGTGGGCGGGGGCCCCGCAGGGGGAGCGGCGGCCAGGGGCGGCGGTGCGGACGAGCCCTGCTCCGGCAGTGCGTCCGCCACATGCTGGGTGACGGCATCGGGGTCCGTCGGGTATGTCTGCGCGTCCGCAGCGGAGGGCGGGCCCGAAGCCTCTTCCGGCCAGGTGCTGGGCGGCGGGGTCACGGGGGAGCCGGCGGGGCTGCTCCCCGGGCCGGAGGTGGACGGGCCGGCGGAGGAGCCGGAGGGGGCTGCGGCGGACGGGGCGGGCGCGCCCTCCGTGGGCGGCTCGTCGGCCGACGTGGGCTCCGAGGCGGGCGACGCCGACACCGGTGCCTCCGAGGCCGGCGAAGCGGAGCGTCCGGAGGCCGCTTCGTTCTCGTCCACCGAGATCCCGAACTCGGTCGCCAGGCCGACCAGTCCGGTCTCGTACCCCTGCCCCAGCGCCCGGAACTTCCAGGTGTCGGCGCGGCGGTACAACTCCCCGCAGATCAGCGCCGTTTCATCGCCCGTCTCGGGCACCACGTCGAAGACCGCGAGCGGCTCGCCGTCGCTCGCCGCCGCGTCGTACAGCAGGACCTGGAGATCCGTCACGCCCGCGAACGCGCCGCCGTCCGAGGACGCGGCCAGCACGACCCGGTCCACCGACGGTTCCAGCGCCGCCAGATCCGCCTCGATGGTGTCGGTCAGCTTGTCGGCGAGCTGGGTCTTGGGCAGATGCCGCACCAGGCCGCTGGGGTGGCGCGGTTGGTTGTAGAAGACGAAGTCCTCGTCGGAGCGCACGCTTCCCTCGGGGCTCACCAGCAGGGCCGAGGCATCGACATCGGGGACTCCGGCGCCGGGCGTCCAGCGCAGGACGGCCCGAACAGCCGTGGCATCGAGGGGTACGTTCGACCCTTTCAGCATCGCGTGCGTCATGCCGTAATCCTGCCTTCCCTGAGGTCGCAGCGACAACGCGGGGGCCCCGGAGGCATGCGGGGCCCGCGATTGGGGACACCTGAGAGCCTCGTGGGGGTTACGTGATTTTCACGCACGCGGGAACTAACCAGGCCCCCACACACGTACGATTACCGGCTGGATCCAGACAGCGAGACGCAGCGGGGGCGCCCGGGTCCCACAGGCAAACGGGGAGTTATATGCAGCATTTTGGGCATCTTGCGCCCGAGGCTCGGAAGGCGCTGTTCCACCAGGAGCCGGTGGAGTTCACCGCCGATTCTCCGGCGGGCACGCTCGCGGTCGCTCTGGGTGCCACGCTCTACAGCCCCGCCACCCGCCCGAGCCTCGCTGCCGACGTCCTCAAACAGGCCGGGCGCGGCGTGATGTCCATGGTGCTGTGCCTCGAGGACTCCATAGGGGACGGGGATGTCGAGGCCGGCGAGGAGAATCTCGTACGGCAGCTCGCTCTTCTCGACGAGGCGGCCGCCGCCGGCACCGGCCTTCCGCTGCTGTTCGTCCGCGTCCGCACCCCCGGCCAGATACCGGATCTGGTGCGCCGCATGGGAACTGCCGTCCACAGACTGTCTGGATTTGTACTTCCGAAATTCACCGAGGAACGTGGCGTCCCGTTCCTCGAGGCGCTGGCCGCGGCCGAGTCCGACTGCTCCCGTCGGCTCTTCGCGATGCCGGTACTGGAATCTCCGCAGCTGCTGCATCTGGAGACCCGCGCCGAGACCCTTCAGGGCATCGCCAGGACCGTCGACAAATACCGGGACCGGGTGCTGGCCCTGCGGCTCGGTGTCACGGACTTCTGCTCCGCCTACGGCCTGCGCAGACCGCCCGACATGACGGCATACGACGTCCAGATCGTCGCCTCCGTGATCGCCGACGTGGTGAATGTGCTCGGACGGGCGGACGGCACGGGCTTCACGGTCACCGGCCCGGTGTGGGAGTACTTCCGGCTGCATGAGCGGATGTTCAAGCCGCAGCTGCGGCGCAGCCCGTTCCTCGGACGCGCCGAGGAACTGCGGACGGCACTGATCGAGCACGATATGGACGGCCTGCTGCGCGAGATCGAACTCGACCGCGCGAACGGCCTTCAGGGCAAGACCTGTATCCACCCCTCGCATGTCGCTCCGGTGCACGCCCTCTCGGTCGTCAGCCATGAGGAGTTCAGCGACGCGGTCGACATCCTGCGGCCCGAACGGGGCGACGGTGGGGTGTTGCGCTCCTCGTACACGAACAAGATGAACGAGGTGAAGCCGCATCGTGCCTGGGCCGAGCGGACCCTGCTGCGCGCCGAGGCGTTCGGTGTCGCGCGGGAGGGCGTCGGCTTCGTGGAGCTGCTGACGGCGAGTGTGCCGCAGACCTGATCTGCGGTGATCGAGATGAACATGACGACGGAGGAGACGAAACGCGTGGTCTGGACAGGAGAATGGGTCGCCGGTCGGCTCGGGGTCTCGCTGAACGGCGGGGACGAGCTGCCGGAACTGCTCGGGCTCGCGCTGCGGCGTAACCCCAAGCGGGCCCATCTGCTCGTGTCGAACGTGCTCGGCAAGCATGTGCCGCAGCGACCGGGCGTGGTCCATGGCGCAGGTGTCGGGCTGGGACGCCGGGTGCGCAAGCTGCTGGGTGACGAGGCCGCCGCCCGCTCCGTCGTCCTGGGCTACGCCGAGACCGCCACCGGCCTGGGACATTCGGTCGCCGACGGCTTGGCCCTCGCGCCGTATCTGCACTCCACCCGACGCCCGGTGCCGGGTGTCGCGCAGGTGGGTGGATTCGAGGAGGAGCACAGCCATGCCACCTCCCATCTGCTGCTCCCCGAGGACCGCGCACTCCTGGCCGGAGACGGACCGCTGGTGCTCGTCGACGACGAGTTCTCCACCGGCCGGACCGTGCTGAACACCATCAAGGCACTGCATGCGCACTTCCCGCGCGAGCGGTACGTGGTCGTCGCCCTGGTCGACATGCGCTCCGACGCGGACCGCAGCCGGCTGGAGAAGTTCGCGGCGGAACTGGGCGCCCGCGTCGACCTCATCGCACTGGCCGCGGGCGGCGTACGGCTCCCCGAGGACGTGCTGACCCGCGGCCAGGAACTCGTCGCCGCACACGAGGCCGGTACGGCACAGGAGTCGGGGGCTGCCCCGGGGAGCACGTCGGCTCCCGTGGGCGACGAGCAGAATGCGGCAGGCGCTCCGGCGGCACCCGAGGGCCGCGACGCGGACGTCGTACGGGTCGACCTCGGCTGGCCCGCCGGGCTGCCGGACGGCGGCCGGCACGGCTTCACACCGGAGCACCGGACACGGCTGGAGGCCGGGCTGCCGGGCATGGCGACCCGTATCGCGCGGCGACTGGACGGTGCCCGCCGCATCCTCGTCCTCGGCAACGAGGAATTGATGTACGCACCGCTGCGGATAGCCGAGGCTCTGGACGCCCTTGTCGCGCGGGACAGCGCCGACGCGGCGGCGGCCGGTGACGGCACCGGGGCGGCGGGCGCTGCCCTCGCGCCGCGGGACGGTCAGCCGTCCGCCTCGACCACAGGCGCGGGTGTCTTCTTCTCCACCACCACCCGGTCGCCGGTGCTCGCCGTCGACGACCCCGGCTACGCGATACGGACCAGGCTGTCCTTCCCCGCTCACGACGATCCCGCCGACGGGCTGGGGGAGCGGTACGCCTACAACGTGGCGGCCGGTACCGACCCGGAGCGTCGCTTCGACGCCATCGTGGCCGTCGTGGATTCGCAGGGCGACCTCCCCGAACTGCACGCCCCCGAGGGCCTGCTGGGCCGGCTCGCCGCGCACACCGACCGGCTGCTGCTCGCCGTCCTCCCCTCGTACGCCCCGCAACCACAGGCCGGACCCGTGCACCTTCCCGAGCCGCTGCGCGGCCCTGCCTTCTCCTCCTACACCGCCGACGAGGTCGGGTGGCTGCTTCAGGATCTCTCCGGGGTCACCCTGGAGGCGCCGACCGAGGAGCGCGAGGAGGCTATTCAGCGCGGTGGCGCCCACTACGCGGAGTCGCTGCCCGTCGAATACCAGCCGAGCGAGGACTACCAGGCGCTCTTTCACAGCGCGCTGCGGACCTCCGCGAGCCGGATTGCGCGGGCCGTCGGGACGGTCACCGAGACCGTGCTCGCCGAACGCAGCCCACGTCCCGTGCTGGTGTCGCTGGCCCGGGCAGGTACCCCCGTCGGGGTGCTGATGCGTCGCTGGGCGCAGCACATGCACGGCCTGGACCTGCCGCACTACGCGGTCTCGATCGTCCGCGGCCGGGGCATCGACACCACCGCGCTCCGGTGGCTGGCCGCCCACCACGATCCGGCGGATGTCGTCTTCGTGGACGGCTGGACCGGCAAGGGCGCCATCACCCGCGAACTCGCCCAGGCTCTGGAGGACTTCCCGGGCTTCGACCCGCGGATCGCCGTGCTTGCCGACCCTGGCGGCTGTGTCGAGACCTACGGGACCCGCGATGACTTCCTCATCCCGTCCGCCTGCCTTAACTCCACTGTCTCCGGCCTCATATCGCGCACCGTCCTGCGCCACGACCTCGTGGGCCCCGACGACTTCCACGGCGCGAAGTTCTACCGCGAGCTGGCCACGACCGATGTGTCGCGCGCCTTCCTGGACGCGATCAGCGCCCGCTTCGACGAGGTCGCCCCGGACGTCGCCGAAGAGGTGAAGGAACTGGCCGCCGCCGACCGGGCCCCCACCTGGGAGGGCTGGGCAGCCGTCGAGCGGATCAGCGAGGAATACGGCATCCACGACGTGAACCTCGTGAAGCCCGGTGTCGGGGAAACCACGCGCGTACTGCTGCGCCGGGTCCCCTGGAAGATCCTGGCCCGGCGGGGTGCCGGGACCGATCTCGATCATGTGCGCCTCCTGGCTGAACAACGGGGCGTGCCCGTCGAAGAGGTCGACGAACTGCCCTATACCTGTGTGGGGTTGATTCACCCCCGCTTCACTCGCGGGGCCACGGGTGCTGACGGCAAGGCGGTGGCCTCCTGATGAGCGCGATCATCGCCAGCGACCTCGACCGCACCCTGATCTATTCGGCGGCTGCGCTGGGCCTCGCCATGCCCGATGCCGAGGCCCCCCGCCTCCTGTGCGTGGAGACATATGAGCGCAAGCCGTTGTCCTACATGACGGAGACGGCCGCCGGGCTGCTCGCCGAACTGGCCGGCAGGACCACCTTTGTGCCGGCCACCACCCGCACCCGCGAGCAGTACGTCCGCATCCATCTCCCGGGCCCGGCACCGGAGTTCGCCATCTGCGCCAATGGCGGCCATCTGCTGGTACGGGGAGAGTCGGACCCGGACTGGCAGCGCACCGTCGCCGAGCGGCTCGCCGCGCAGTGCGCGCCGCTCGATGAGGTCCGCGCGCATCTCGTGCGCACCGCCGACCCGGCCTGGCTGCTCAAGGAGCGGGTCGCGGAGGACCTCTTCGCCTATCTCGTCGTGGAGCGGCCATTGCTGCCGGACACCTGGGTGAAGGACCTCGCCGGTTGGGCGGACCAACGCGGCTGGACCGTCTCGCTTCAGGGCCGCAAGATCTATGCCGTGCCGCAGCCGCTGACCAAGAGCGCAGCCGTGGCGGAGGTGGCGCGCCGCACCGGGGCGTCCGAGATCCTCGCGGCCGGCGACTCCCTCCTCGACGCCGATCTGCTGCTGGCCGCGGACCGCGGATGGCGGCCCGGACACGGGGAACTGGCGGACTCCGGCTGGAGCGCCCCCCATGTCACGGCGCTCGAAGAGCGGGGTGTTGCCGCGGGCGAGGAAATCGTGCGGGCCTTCATCCGGGGCGCCGTACCCCCGGGCCACGCCGGCTGATACGGACCATGACAAAGACCGCCACCGCCAGCGCAGTTGTCGCAAGGACCACCTTCGAGTAGACGTCCACATATCCCGTCACCTCCTCCCAGCTGTCGCCGAGCAGATAGCCGGCGAGGACGAAGATCGCGTTCCAGATGAGGCTGCCGAGGGTGGTCAGGGTCAGAAAGACCGGTATCGGCATGCGCTCGATTCCGGCGGGTATCGAGATGAAGCTGCGAAAGAGGGGAATCATGCGGCCGAAGAACACCGCCTTCGTCCCGTGCCGCCGGAACCAGCGCTCCGTCTTCTCGATGTCGGAGACCTTGACCAGCGGCAGCTTCGAGGCGATCGCGACCGTACGCTCGCGCCCGAGCAACGCGCCCACGCCGTAGAGCGCCAGGGCGCCGGTCACCGAGCCGAGGGTCGTCCACGCGAGGGCGGAGAGCAGAGGCATGCTGCCGCGGGCGGCCGCGAAGCCCGCCAGCGGCAGGATCACCTCGCTCGGCAGCGGCGGGAAGAGGTTTTCGGCGGCGATGGCCAGACCCGCGCCGGGCGCGCCGAGCGTGTCCATGAGGTCGGTGATCCAGCCGGGTGCGGTGCTTCCGATGCTTTCGGTCATGTTTCGACGCTAAGAATTCTCGTCTCGCGGCACATTGCGGTACACCGCACGAAAGACTGCGGTTTTCCGCAGTGTGCGTGGACCCGCGATGCGGCTAGCGTTTTGATCATGTTGGGAATTGCGCGGCGCGGATTGCGTCTGGCGACAGGTCTGGTGCTCGGTGCCGTGCTCGCGGTGACCGAGCTCCCCTTCGTCGTGCTCTCCGGCCTCTCCCTGCTGTGCGTGTTCGCCTGGCCGTGCGGCCGCCGCGCGGTCCTCAAGCCCCTGGCCGCCGTCGCGCGAGCCCTGACCGAGACCCATCGGCGCCGCCTCCGGGTCTATATCGCGGCCGACACCTCGGACGCGTACGCGGACCACCGCGCCCTGCAATATCTGTCCCTGCGCTGGGGATTGGGCGTGCTCGGCGCTCTTGTCCTGGGCGCGGCGCTGATCGGAGCGGCGTACGGCATCTCGTGGATCTTCATCCTGCTGCTCACCGACGTCCGCCACCCCGGCACTCTCGCGCTCTCGAGCATCGGCGGCCTCTTCCTCCTCTTCCTCAGCCTTCAGGGCACCTTCGGGGTCGCAGGGCTGGAGACCAGGCTCGCGCGGTACTACCTCGGCCCCAGCCACCACGAGACGCTGGAGCGCCGCATCGAGGAACTGGCCGCCACCCGGGCCGGCGTCCTCTTCGCGGTCAACGACGAGCGCCGCCGTATCGAACGCGATCTGCACGACGGTGTGCAGCAGCGGCTGGTCGCCCTGGGGATGCTGCTCGGCCGCGCGCTGCGCAGCCAGGACGCGCGGCGCGCGGAGCAACTCCTGCGGCAGGCCCACGAAGAGAGCGGCCAGGCCCTGACCGAGCTGCGCGAAGTGGCGTGGCGGGTCTATCCCACGGTGCTGGACGAAGCGGGACTGCGCGCAGCCCTGGAGACGGTCGCCGAACGCTCCGCCATCCCCGTGCGCCTTGACTACGCACTCGCCACCGAACCCGACCCCGCCGTGGCCACGGTCGCCTACTTCGTGGTCTCCGAAGCCGTCACCAACGCCGTCAAGCATTCCGGCGCCGGACGGATAACGGTCCGCGTCGCCCCAGGCGAGGACGCCGTGCTTGTGCACATCGAGGACGACGGACCGGGCGGCGCGGATTCCGCCGGCAGCGGCCTGTTCGGGCTGGCCCGCCGGGTCGCCGCCGTCGACGGCCGGTTCCGGGTGGACAGCCCGGCCGGCGGACCGACCATCATCACCGCGGAGTTGCCGTGCGCGTAGTGCTGGCCGACGATTCGATCCTGTTGCGCGAGGGCCTGGTGCGTCTGCTCGCCGAGGAGGGGCATGAGGTGGCAGCCGCGGTCGGCGACGGCGATCAGCTGATCGCCGTGCTGGCGCAGGCGGGGGAGGAGGGGGAGCAGCCGGACGCGGTGGTCGTGGATGTCCGGATGCCGCCGACGCACACCGATGAGGGGCTGCGCGCCGCCGTCCAGATCCGGGAGCGCTGGCCCGACATCGGCGTCCTGGTGCTCTCACAGTATGTCGAGCGCCGCTATGCGACAGAGCTGCTGACCGATGACAGCGAGGGGGTGGGTTATCTGCTCAAGGACCGGGTGGTCCAGGTGGACGAGTTCCTGGACGCGCTGGAACGGGTGAGTACCGGAAAGGCCGCCTTCGACTCCGAGGTCGTACGGCAGCTGCTGATGCGCAGCCGTCGCACGGATCCGCTGGGCACGCTGACCGCACGCGAGCAGGAGGTGCTCCGGGAGATGGCGCAGGGCCACACCAACGCGGCAATCGCGGTCCGGCTGCACATCTCGCAGAGTGCCGTGGAGAAGCACATCAACGCGATCTTCGACAAGCTCGGTCTGACCGGCACCTCCGGTTATTCGCGCCGGGTGCTGGCGGTGTTGCGGTACTTGGGGACATGAGACGGGGGATTGCGGCCGGTCGGCGAGCGGCTCGGCTAGTCTCGCCGAGGCGGTCGGCTGCACCGTCCGGTGATCGGCCGAGACCGCGATCCTTGATCAAGAGGAGAGCCAGTGGTGGAGTCCAAGAGCACGCCGATCACACCGGAGATGTACGAGTACGTCCTCGCCCACAATCCGCCGTTGAACGCCGCGCAGCGGGACATCGTGGAGCTCACACACCAACAGTTCCCCGAGGCGGCGGGGATGCAGTCGGCGGAGGAACAGGGGCCGCTGCTCGCGTTCCTGGTGCGGCTGACCGGGGCCCGGCATGTCGTCGAGGTGGGGACGTTCACCGGGTTCTCGACGCTGTCCATGGCTCAGGCGATGCCCGCGGACGGCACGCTGATCGCGTGCGATGTCTCCGAGGAGTGGACCGCCTACGGCCGGGAGTCCTGGGCGAAGGCCGGGGTCGCGGACCGTATCGATCTGCGGATCGCGCCCGCGCTGGAAACGCTGCGGGCGATGCCGGAGGAGCCGCATATCGACCTCGTCTATCTCGACGCGGACAAGGGCGGCTATATCGCCTACTGGGAGGAGCTGGTGCCCCGGCTGCGTCCGGGAGGTCTGATCGTCGCGGACAACGTCCTGTACCACGGGGAGGTCGCCGACCCGGCGGCCACCGGGAACGCCCTGGCGATCAGGGCGTTCAATGACCATGTGCTGGCGGACCCTCGTATGGAGGCGGTGATCCTCACCGTGGCGGACGGTGTGACGCTGGCGCGCAAGCGGTAGCAGCCCTGGTCCGCGTCGGGACGAGCGCGGCCCGGCGCGGCCAGTACGCGGGCAGCCCGGTGCGCCCTAGCCGCAGCAGCCGCCTCCGCAGCAGCCGCCGCCTCCGCCGCCCCCACCACTCGGGGCGCGGACGGGGGCGGACGCGGAGCCGCCGACGGCGACCGTGGAGAGGAGCTTCACGGTGTCCTCGTGGCCCTCGGGGCAGACGGCCGGGGCGGAGGACTCGGCCATCGGCCGGTTCAGCTCGAAGGTGGAGCCACAGGGGCGGCACCGGTATTCGTAACGAGGCATGGGCACAGGTTAGCCGCGGCGCCGCTCAGCGCACGACGGTGCCGGGCGGCGCGCCCAGCATGCCCAGCTCCGAGCGGGTCGGCGCGCCCTCCCAGTCGCCGGGCGACGCGACCGCGAACGCCCCGGTGGTGACGGCGCGCTCCAGACGTCCGGCCGGCCCTTCGCCGTCCAGCAGCGCCGACAGATAGCCCGCCACGAAGGCGTCACCGGCGCCCACGGCGTCCACCGCGCGTACTGGTTTGGCGGGCCGGTGCAGGGAGCCGCTGTGGGTGAAGGCCGTCGCCCCCGTCCTGCCGAGCTTGACCACGATCTCCCCGACACCCCGGTCCAGCAGGGCCCCGGCCTGCGTCGCCACGGTGGCCGTCGCCTCGTCGGCCGGGACCTCCTGAGGCGGGAAGGGCAGCGGCGAGCCCTCCCCGCCACCGCCGCCGGGCAGGCACAGCGGCAGCTCGTCGTCGGAGGCGATCAGGACATCCACCGCGGGAATCCACTCGCGGAGGACCTCGGCGGCCTCTTCGGCGGTCCACAGGCGCGCGCGGAAGTTGACATCGAGACAGACCAACGAGCCGTGTTCCCGGGCCAGTTGCAGGGCGCACCGGGCCGCCGAGCGGGTCGTGGGACTCAGGGACGGAGTGATGCCCGTCAGATGCAGGATGCGGGGCGGAGCGGCGGAGAAGGCGCGCTGGATCACTTCCGCGGTGAGCCGGGAGCCGGCCGACCCCGCGCGGTAGTAGTGCACGCGGGTGACCTCGGGCAGCCGCGGCTCGAAGAGCAGCAGCCCGGTCGGGGCGCCGGGGTCGGTCGTGGCGCCGGATATCACGACGCCTTCGGCACGCAGCGTACGCAGCACCAGCTGTCCGGCCTCGTCCTCGCCGACCGCACCCGCCCAGCGGACGTGGTGCCCGAGCCGGGCCAGGCCGATCGCGACATTGCTTTCCGCCCCGGCGATGGAGACGTTCATCGTGCCGCCGAGCTTCAGCGGGCCGCTGCCCCGTAGGGCGACCATCGTCTCCCCGAAGGTGAAGACGTCCGGGCGGCCGGGCCGGCCGGGAAGCAGCGGCCGGCCGGCCGCCGCCCAGGGGCGGGGAGCGTCGGCACCCCGACGGTCCTCGCCGCCCCCGGCCGTCGGCTGCCCCGTCATCCCGCGCACGCCGCCTTGAACTCCGCCGCGCGCTTGCGCAGTCCGTCCAGGTCGCCGCCGTCCGCCGCGTCTCCGATCAGCGGTGAGCCGACGCCCACCGCCACCGCCCCGGCGGCGAAGTACGCCGGCGCAGCGGCCGCGTCCACCCCGCCGACCGGCACGAACGGCAGCTCGGGGAAGGGCGCACGGAGCGCCCGCAGATACCCGGGCCCGCCGACCGACGCCGGGAACAACTTCAGCGCCGAGACGCCCAGCGCATCGGCCGCGATCACCTCGGACGGCGTCAGCACCCCGGCGAGCGTCGAGAGACCCTGCCGTACGGACTCCTCCAGACCGGCTCCCAGGCCCGGCGTAACGATGAGATTGGCTCCGGCCTCGGCGGCGCGCCGGGCGTCGGCGGCGGTCAGGACGGTGCCGGCGCCGAGCCAGGCCGCATCGCCGAGCTCGGCACGCGCCCGTTGGATGACCGTGAGGGCGTCGCGTCCGCTGAGCGAGACCTCGATCAGCGGAAGGTCGGCCTCCGCGAGCGTCATGACCGTACGGAACGACGCCTCCGCATCTCTGCCCCGGATGATGGCGATCAGCCGCTCGGTCCGGAGCGCTGTGCTGAAGTCCATGGCGTTCCTGCTTTCTCCTGCACCCCGCCGCGTGCGTACTGCGCGACCGGGCCGTTCGGGCGCACGGGTGACACCTCTGATTATTCCGGGCAGGGCGGGTGGGATCGAGCCCCGGACCGAGGTGAAACGATCAGCGCTCCTACGGGACAGCCCCTAGCTCCCGCCCAACCTCACCATTCGGCGAACGCCCCGTCCTCATGGCGCCACACGGGATTCCGCCAGGCGTGCCCCCGCTGATCCGCCGCCCGCACGGCGGCCTCGTCCACCTCCACGCCGAGGCCGGGGCGCTCGGTCCGCAGCAGTGAGCCGCCGTGGAAGCGGAACGGCTCCGGATCCGCGACATAGTCCAGCAGCTCGGCGCCCTGGTTGTAGTGGATCCCGATGGACTGCTCCTGGATCAGGAAGTTCGGGGTGGTGAAGGCGACTTGGAGGCTGGCGGCCAGCGCGACCGGGCCGAGGGGGCAGTGCGGCGCGAGCTGCGCCCCGTATGCCTCCGCGAGCGCGGCGATCCGGCGCAGCTCGGAGATGCCGCCCGCATGCGAGATGTCGGGCTGGAGGATCGCCACACCGGCTTGCAGCGGAGCCAGGAACTCTTGCCGGGTGAAGAGACGTTCACCGAGTGCGAGGGGGATGGAGGAAGCGTTCACGAGGTCAGGGAGGGCATGCGAGTAGTCGCAGAGGACGGGCTCCTCGACGAACAGCGGGGCGTATTCGGCGAGCAGGGGGAGGAGTCTGCGGGCGTTGGCGGGCGAGACCCGGCCGTGGAAGTCGAGGCCGAAGTCCCGTTCGTCGCCGAGGACTTCGCGCGCGGTCTCGGCGCGCAGCAGACATGCCCGCACTTCGGCGCGGGTCGCCACCGGCGTCATCCTGCCGCAGCCGTTCATCTTGACGGCGGTGAAGCCCGCCTCGGTCTGCGCGGTGACCGCGTCGCGGATGGCATGCGGATCGTCGCCGCCCACCCATGCATAGGCGCGGATCTTCTCGCGGACCGGCCCGCCGAGCAGCTGGTGGACGGGGACACCGTGCCGCTTCCCTTTGATGTCCCACAGCGCCTGGTCCAGGCCGGCGACGGCGGACGAGAGGACCGGCCCGCCGCGATAGAAGCCGCCCTTGGTCATGACCTGCCAGTGGTCCTCGATACGTGCCGGATCCTGCCCCAGGAGGTATTCGGCCAGCACCTCCACGGCCGCCCGGACCGGCTCGGCCCTCCCCTCGACCACCGGCTCACCCCAGCCGACGACGCCCTCATCGGTCTCCACCCGTACGAACATCCAGCGTGGCGGGGCGAGGAACGTCTCGATGCGGCTGATCTTCATGGACCGGTCCGTCCTTTCGGCGTGCGGCCGGCGGCGAGCGGCGCGCGGGCGAGTCGGATGTACGGCCCGCGCCGGCCGTACGCCCCCGGCCAGGCATGCGCCGACCTTGTCCGCGACCTCCTGCCCACCCACGTCGCCGCGGTAACCGAACGCCGCTCCCCGGAACGCACCCGTCCGCCCCCGCCACATCCGCCCCCCACTACAGGTGCTCCCGCAACTACGGCTCCTCCCGCAACTACGGATGCTCCCGCGCCGACACATCGAGCAGTTCGAGCATCGCCATATAGGCCCCGTCGACGTCCCGGTTCCGTACGGCCTCGACGACCGCGGCATGGATCGCATGGGGGTGGTCGAACGCGCCGTACTCGTCCAGCACCGCCCGGTCGCGCTGGACGAGCACCGGCACGATCACCCGGTGCATCTGCGCGTAGAAGCGATTGTTCGACGCGATCAGCATCGCCGTGTGGAAGGACGCGTCGGCCTCCACGAGCAGCGCCGGATCGTTGTCGGACGCGGCCATCGCGCTCAACGCGGCGTCCAGGGCCGCCAGATCCTCGTCGGTACGGCGCTCCGCGGCGAGCGCGGCGGCCGCGGGCTCGATGGAACGACGCAGTTCGAGCACATCGGCGAAGAAGTCGGACGAGACGCCGGCCGCCAGTTTCCACCGCAGTACGTCCGTGTCCAGGAGGTTCCAGTCCTCCCGGGGGCGGACGAAGGTGCCCCGCTGCTTGTCGGCCCCGAGGAGCCCCTTGGTGGTCAGCACCTTGATCGCCTCCCGCAGCTCGGTCTGGCTCACGTTCAGCTCCGCCATCACCTCCGGCAGCACAAGGCTTTCGCCCTCCCTGTACGTGCCCTTGAAGATCCGCTTGGCGAGCGTTTCGACCGCCCCATGATGAGCCCCGTGTCCTGAGGAGGCGGCGTGCCCCGTACGGCTCATGGTGCTGCTCCCATCACACTCACCCCACCCACCCCAGCCATCAGGGCGTACCGAGCACCCCATTCCCACCTCGGTACGCCCTGACGTCTCCGCGCCCCGGCTCAGGGCTCCTTGCGCTCGCCACCGGACCGGGTGCCGGGATCCAGGGAAGTGGTGTGCCTTCTGCTCCCGCTGGTGCCGGCGCCGAACGAACCGCGCCCGGCATGCGAGGCGCCCTGCATCTTGATCCGCGCCGCCTGCCGTGCGGCCGTCATACCGGAGACGGGACGCAGCTGTCCGCGGTCGAACTGCTCCGCCTCCTCGGGGTGCCGGGCGCGCCAGTACGGATTGTCGTGGGAGAGGCCGCCGCTGACCCGCCCGTACATCCCGAAGACCAGCAGCATCAGCCCGACCAGGAAGCTGAACAGGACGTTCTGGATCTGGAAGGCCAGGAAGTTCACGCCGGTGTCCAGCAGCGCCAGGTTCACAAAACCGCTCAGGAGGAAGAGCACGCCGAGCACGATGTTGAGGGTCGAGGCGAAGTTCCCGCCGATCACCATGCCGACGACGAGGATGGCTCCGACGACGATCGAGAGCACGCTCAGCGTGCCATTGGTGTTCAGCCCGGCAACGGTGTCGCCGCCGGTGTCGAAGTAGCCGATGTGGTGGGTCAGCCCGAGGATGCCGAACGCGATCAGTACCAGGCCCATCAGCCCGGCGCCGATGCGGTAGACCTTGCTGAGCCGGTGGTCCACGGGCAGATGCTCGTCGAGCCGTGTGTGGTGCCGCTTCTTCACCCGGTGGAGCGGGTTCGCGGGCCCTTGCAGGGTCTGGCCAGTAGCCCCAGTAGCCATGTCCGGCCTCCTTCGCGCAGGTGCCGACTGGGCCGTACTCCACTCCAGGATCCGCCAGGGGGGCAGTTCACGCCATCGCGCCCGGTGGCGAGGCAGCGCGGAGTCGCCCTCCTGGCCCGCCGGGCTTCCGGCCAGGCACCAGCCCGCACACCGGGCCCGGCCCCGCGGCTGATCCCGGGGCTCAGCCGCCGGTGCCGCCCCTGGCCTCCCGGATCTCCTGCACCACCCGGGCCGCCGTCTCCCGTACAGCCTCGGTCTCCATCAGAAAGTGCCACCAGTCCGGATGGCGCCCCTCCAGGCCCGCGACCGCCCGGTCCAGCCGCGCCACCGCATCGTCCAGGGGGCCGGCATGCCGCGGATCGGGGGTGCTGCGCCCGCTCATCGCCAGCCGCTGCGCGTCCCGTACGGCGAAGCGGGTCCGCTCAACCTCCTTCTGCCGGTCGAACGAGACCGCATCGAGTCGCTGTAGCCGGTCACCGGCCGCCGACACCGCCTCATCGGTGGTGTCCAGCAGCGCCCGTACGGTCGCCAGCCGGCTCGTGGCATCCGCCCAGCGCTGCTCGTCCCGCGCCTGCTGCGCCTCCCGCAGCTTGACCTCGGCCTGCTGGACGGACTGCGCGGCCTGCTCCGGCACCTGCTGGAGGTCCTGCCAGCACGCCGCGCTGTACCGCCGCCGCAGCTCGCTGAGGACCGGGTCGACCTTCCCGGCACGCGTCGTGATCGCCTGCGCCCGGGTCCGCAGCGACACCAGCCGCTTGTCGATCTCCGCGGCCTTCCCCGGCAGCCGCTCGGCCTCGGCCCGTACGCCCTCGGCCTGGCGCAGCACATCGTCGGCGCGCCGGATCGTCTCCTGGACGCCATGCTGCCCGGCGCCCTGATTGAGCTTGGTCAGCTCCGGCCCGAGCGCCGCCAGCCGGGCCGCGAGATCATCGGCCTGTAGACCCTGCGCACGGACCGCGTCCAGCGCATTGCTCGCCGCCAGCAGCGCCTGCCGCGCCCGCTCCACGGCCGGTGCCAGCCGCGCCAGCTGCGTCTCGGCGGACTGAAGCAGCGGCCCCAGCCCCTGCGCGAACCGGTCCAGCTCGCCCTTGACCCGGTCCAGCTCCTGCTTGGCACGGGTCAGATCGGCCCGCGCCCGCGACATCGCGGCTCCGTCGAGGTCGTCCCGGTCCAGATCGTGGGAGTCGACCGCGGTGATGTACCCCTGACTGACCTCGTCGATCCGCCGGCCGAAGCCCTCGTACTCCTGTGCCGCCTTCCGCGCGGGCGGCGAGGTGTCGACGGCGGTGATCGTCTCTATGGAGATCCGCAGATCCCGGTGCGCGGTGTCCAGCTCGTAGAACGACGCCGCCGCGGCATCCTTGGCGGCCTGCGCATCGGCCCGCTGGCCTTCCCCCCGCCCGAACCAGCGACGGGTCCCGCCACCCGCGAACGACCACGGCGCCATCGCCACCACCAGCGGCAACGGCAGCAACATGAGCGCCACCACATCCCGGACCGGGCCCCCACGGCTGCGACGGCGTGCTCGCTGCTCATGCGGCTGAGTGTCTGTCGCCGTCACTTCCCTCTCCCGATCGGATCGCCCCAGGACCGAATGTCATTCTCCCACTCACCGGAAACGAACACACCGGCCGGTAAGTTCGCCCTTCGCGCATTGGTTTGCAGTTCAGCCCGGAAGGCAAGGTAGTCTGTCGGCTCGGCCAGGGCGCATAGCTCAGCGGTAGAGCGCTGCTCTTACAAAGCAGATGTCACAGGTTCAAATCCTGTTGTGCCCACAGAGAAATAGCAGGTCAGAGGGCCCTTCGTGCGGATGCGCGGAGGGCCCTCGGCTGTTGGTGCACATGCAGTGCAGCGCGCATGGCAGCCGGGCGTCCCGGCCGACACGCCGGCTCGCGGGCCGCCGCCCCGCCGTCCCCGCTCGCCGGCGTCGAAGCCCGTACGCTGGCGAATGTGACGCGTGTGATCGTGGCGGCAGGCGGTGGCGGCGATGCGGTCGCCGCTGTGATGCTGGATGCGGCTCTCTACGGGGGCGAGACGCCGGCGGTGGTGTTCTCCTACGCGTGGGACCGGCTCCTGGTCGACCCGGTGCCGGGGCCGAGAGGGCCGGCCAACTTCAGGGGGCTGCGTCCTCTCACCCGCAGCGTGCCGATCGTTCCTGCCGATGCCACGGCGATCGCTCCTGCGGGGTCGACGCTTCCCCGGCTGGCCGCTGAGCTCCGGCAGACCTTCGCGCTCATTGATCCGCACCACGGCACCGAGGGAATCGTTCGCCAACTCGAAGAGCTGGTGCAGTACTTGGAGCCGGAATCCGTTGACCTCCTGGATGTCGGCGGTGACATCCTCGCCCGGGGGGACGAGCCCACGCTCCGCAGTCCGCTGGCCGATGCCCTCACCCTCGCGGCGTGCTGTGAACTCAACTTCCCGGTGCGGCTTCTGGTCGCCGGACCCGGCCTCGATGGCGAGCTTGCCGCCGAGGTGCTGCGCGACCGTCTGGGGCCGGTTGCTGTGACTCTCGGCGCGGAGCACGTTGCGCCCGTCAGCCCGGTCCTGGAGTGGCACCCCTCTGAGGCCACGGCCATGCTGGCCGCCGCCGCGCGGGGTGCGCGCGGCCGGTGCGAGGTCAGCGGCGCCGGTGCGCCGGTGCCGCTGACCGATGAGGGGCCCGTTGTGTACGAGGCCGATCTTGAGGAAGCGCTCCACCGGAATCAGCTCGCCGGGGCCATCCTCGCCACGGAGAATCTGCACCAGGTCGAGCAGTACAGCCGGGAGATCTGCGGCTTCTCCGAAATCGATGACGAACGGCACCAGGCCGGGCGGCTCGGCGGGCAGGCGCCGCCGGCGATCGATCCGGAAGCGGTACTTCGGCAGCTCGACGATTTCGAGGCCGATGCGCGAGGGCGCGGCATCACGCACACGACATTTCGCCGGCTCACCGAAGCCTTGGGGCTCAGTGGTACGCAACGCCTGGAGCTGAGAGCTCTTCTGCTCGGCAGCCGCCCGGAGCGATATCAGGCTCCGCTCTGGCGCATTCCGTCCGGAGCTTGAGCGATCACGAGCCAGAGCTTGGTAGGCAGGACGTGCGACGGGCGGTGATGAGGGGTGGGGGCCCGCCGCAGGCGTTGTTGTTCGCCGTGCGGGTGCTGTGTATCGTCGCAAGTAGTGGCTTGAAGTTTCAAGTACTTGTTCGCGGCCTCGCGGGGCCGGACCCGACCTGCGAAAGAGCGGCTTCTGATGACGTCCCCCCTCGGCACTCTCGCGTCCTCGCGCCTCGACATCTCCACCCGCCGTGCCCCCTCTCCGACTGGTTACGACGCCGGACTTCTTCTGCTGCGCCTCGCGCTCGGACTGACCATGGCGACCCACGGCGCCCAGAAGCTGTTCGGCTGGTTCGGCGGGCCGGGGCTGGACGCGACCGGGCAGTTCTTCACGATGAGCGGCTATCCGGCGGGCCGGACGATGGCCGTCGTCGCCGGGCTGAGCGAGGCGCTCGGCGGGCTCGGGCTGGCGGCCGGGCTGCTCACGCCGCTGGCCGCGGCCGCGGTCGTCGGCACGATGATCAATGCCCTTGCCGTCAAGTGGGGCGGCGGCTTCTTCGCGCCCAAGGGTGTGGAGTACGAGCTGCTGCTGACCGCCGGTGCGGCGGCCCTGGCGCTGACCGGGCCCGGTCGCTACGCCGTCGACCGTCTGCTGCCGGGGCTGCGCTCCCATCGGACGGTCCACGGCGTGATCGCGCTGGTGCTGGGTGTGGTCCTGGCAGGCGGGGTGCTGCTGGTACGGAAGTGACGCCGGGACGAGTCCCCGGAGAGGCTGCCTTGCCCCGTGCGCACCCGGAGTGCGCCGCGGACGGGACGTCTGCCGGCCGGCTACCGGCCGGCAGGCCCTGGGCAGGGGCGGGGTGTGCGAGGTAGGCAGAAGTAGGGGTGAGCGGCGGCGCCACGGCGGTGTCGCGGCCGGGAGAAACGGAGAACAGCTCCATGTCCGTACGACGTCTGAACCACGCGGTGCTCAACGTCCGCGATGTGAAACGGTCGGTGGCGTTCTACACCGAGGCCCTCGGGCTGACGGTGGATGTCGAGATACCGGGGCGGGCCGCGTTTCTCAGCGCGCCCGGCTCACTCAACGATCACGATCTGGGGCTGTTCGCGGTGGCGCCGGACGCGCCGGGCCCCGGGACCGGGCGGGTCGGGCTGTACCACCTGGCCTGGGAGGTCGGCACGCTCCGCGAACTCGTCGCGGCCCACACCCGGCTCACCGAGCGCGACGCCCTGGTGGGGTCGACCGACCACCTCGTCGCCAAGTCGCTGTACGCCAAGGACCCGGACGGCAACGAGTTCGAGGTGATGTGGCGGGTCCCGCGGGAGGACTGGCCGGGCCCGGACCAGCCGGACCGGCTGCTGCCCCTCGATCTGGCAGCGGCGCTGGAGCAGTGGGGGCCGGACCGGGAGACGGGCGCCGCGGCGGGCTCGGCGACCTGAGGGCGCGGGGTCAGGTCGGGCGGGCCCGCGGTTCCTCAGCTTTCTGGCGCGGTCCGCCCCGGCGACTCGGCTCGCCCGGCCCGCTCCGCCCAGCGCTTTTCGACGCCGGACAGGCGCCAGTACGCCAGCGCCGCGGCCCACACCACCACGAACAGGCCGACGATGATGAAGCCGACGTTGTCGAGGTCGAGGCCGGAAATCCAGCCGGTCAGCGCGTCGTTGAGGCCGAGCTTGTCGTGCAGCACCGTCACCAGCTCGATGGTGCCGATGAAGAAGGCGACGGCGATCGACAGGCCGGTGATGGTGAGGTTGTAGTAGACCTTGCGCACCGGGTTGGCGAACGCCCACTGGTAGGCGAAGTTCATGAAGGTGCCGTCCAGGGTGTCGAACAGGCTCATCCCGGCGGCGAACAGCAGCGGCAGACACAGGATCGCGTACCAGGGCAGGCCCGCCGCCGCGCCGCTGCCCGCCATCACCATCAGGGTCACCTCGGTCGCGGTGTCGAAGCCGAGCCCGAAGAGGAAACCGAGCGGGAACATCTGGCCGGGGCGGGAGATGGAGCGGGTGAACCGTCCCAGGAAGCGGTTCATGAAGCCGCGTGCGTCGAGGCGCTGCTCCAGCTCGGCCTCGTCGTAGTGGCCGTCCCGCATCCCTCGGAAGACCCGCCAGATCCCGGCCAGCGCGATGAGGTTGAGGGCGGCGATGAGGTAGAGGAAGGTGCCCGAGACGGTGGTGCCGACGGTGCCCAGGATCTGGTGCGTACGGGACTCGTTGTTGAGCAGCGTGCCGGCGAGCTGGGCGCCGCCGGCCACGAGGGCCGCCATCATCACGACCACGCTGGAGTGGCCGAGGGCGAACCAGAAGCCGACCGAGATGGGCCGCTTGCCGTCGGCCATCAGCTTGCGGGTGGTGTTGTCGATCGCGGCGATGTGGTCGGCGTCGAAGGCATGCCGCATACCGAGGGTGTACGCGGTGATGCCGAGCCCGACGCCGAAGACCTGGCTGCCGACGGAGTAGTGGTTCGGGACCACGAGCAGGAAGAGCACGCCGAAGGCCACGACATGCAGCCCGGCTATGACGGCCATCAGGCCCGCGGTACGGACGGTGTCCTGCCGGCGCCAGCGGAATGCGGCGGGGGCAGGGGAGTTCGGGGTATCGGTGGACAGGGCCATCCGGACGGTCACGCTCCAGCACCTCGTGGATCAGTTCGTGAGATGCCGTGGCCGGTCTCCTGGCTTAGGGGTATCACCCTGCTCCTTTAGAGCTTGGGGAAGGGTGCCCGCGTCCGCCCCCGCCTTCCCGGCCGCGGGCTGCGGTCAGTGGCGCCGCGGGCGCGCCAGGCGCCCGCGGAAGGGGTGGAAACTCCCCGATCACAGTGGCGAGGGCCGCTCCGGGCTGGGACCACAAGGTCCGTCACCGGCTTCCCGAACACCACGGCCCGGCCACTCTAGCCGCCGCCCCCGTGGCACGAGGTGTGTGGGGGTTTTCCGCCGTTCGCGGGGGCGCCCCTCAACGGGCCGTTCACAGAGGGCCGGTTGCGGTGGGCTGACGGTCCCGGTGGGTCAGTAGTCCAGGGACGAGAGGAAGGTGTGCAGTTCGTGGTCGAAGAGCGGGGTGTTCTCCAGGTTGACCATATGGGCCGCACCCGGTATTCGGACCCTTCGGGCGCCGGGGACGGTCAGGGCTATCGCATGGGCGTTGGCGGAGATGTCCCGGCTGTCGAGGTCGCCGTCGAACACGACCGTCGGCACCCGGACCTCCCCGAGGCGGTCGGCGGCACCGACTTCGAGGGGCATTCCGGCGCCCATTCCGTCGGCATGGACCTCCACATTGGCCGCGGCCGAGGCGCGCATCCGTTCGCGGAATCCCGGGTGCACCGCGGACGGCTCACGATGCGGCCCGTCCACCCATATCCGCAGGAAGTGCTCGACATACCGCTCCGCGCCGTCCGGTTCGCCGATCGCCGCCACCTGCTCCTTGATGTGCGCGAGGACGAAGGGGTCGGTGAAGGCCCGGCCGCTGATTCCCGGGGAGGCGAGCGCGAGGGCCGTCACCCGGCCGGGGTGGGCGAGGGCGGTGTCCAGGGCGACCCGCGCGCCGTGGGAAAGGCCGACGAGGACGGCGCTGGGGACATCGAGGGCGTCCAGCAGGGCACACAGGTCGTCGTGATGGGAGAAGTCGCCGGTCACGGTGGACGACAGCCCGTGGCCACGGGCGTCGTAACGGATCGCGCGCAGGCCGGAGTTGACCAGCCAGGTGAACTGCTCGTCCCACATGTGCTGGTCGAGCATGCCGCCGTGCAGCAGCACCACCGCGGGGCCCGAGCCGGCCGTCTCGTAGAACAGCTCGCCCTCGTCGATCGGCACGATGCCGTTGTCGATCTCGGACCAGGCGGTGATTCTCTGCGTCATTCTCCTGACCGTCCTTTGTGCATGAGAGGGGGCGGGGCGGGTCTGTCGTCGTGGCCTTCGGGGTTGCCGTTACTACGGTTACTGCCGTTACTGGCTTTACTGCGACGACTGTCCCGACTGCCCTGACTGTCGGTTTCCTCCGGTGGAACGCGCGGGCCGTTCGCCAGGTGCCGGAATTCCGCACCGAGTCGGTCGAGTACGTGCAGCGTGGTGCGGACGTCTTCGGCGGGCAGGTCGGCCAGCCGCTGCCGCAGCTCCGTCGCCTCGAACTGCTGGACCCCGCGTATCGCCGCCGTGCCTTCGGTCGTCAGCCGGATCAGGGGTGAGCGCCGGTGGGCGGGATTCGGGGCCGTGACGACCAGGCCCAGCTCCGCGGCGTGGTTCACCCAGCGCTGCACCGGCTGGCGGTCGAGCCCCATCGCACGCGCCAACTGCGGGACCGTACGAGGACCTTCGGTGCGCAAGGCGTCCAGGAGTGCGTGTTCGCCGGCGGTCATGCCGGTGTCCGCCAGCTCGCGCTCCACCGCGCGCACGACCGTGCGGTGCAGGGGCCACAGGCGTCGGATGACGTCGTACAGCAGATCTTCGGTGGCCGCCGACCTCCCGGCGCGCTCAGCCTCGGTACCCCTCACCGCAGCCCCCTCAGGTCCCTCGGCATCCCCATCGGTGTCCGCATCGACGTCCGCATCGACCTCTTCAACGACCTCTTCATTGACATCCCCCTCAATGACACTCGTGATGTCATGATGACACTGCTGATGTCGTTTGGGAAGGGGCCCGCCGCGGAATGGAGTTGAGGGGGTGGATGGGTGTGATGAGGCTCGTGTGGTCGGGGCGAGGAGAGGTGGACGGCGGATGAAGGTCGGTCTGTTGCGTGCGGTCGGGGTCGCCACGGCGGTCTACGGGGTGGCGGTGACCGCCGTGCCCGCTCTGCTGGCACGGCCCTCGGGGCTGGTCGGCGAGGAGGGGCGGACCGAGCGGGCGACGCGCACCTCGCTGCGCCCGCTGGCCTGGCGGGATGCGGTGAGCGGGCTGGCGCTGGCGGTGGCCCCGGAGGGCCCGGCGCTGCGCACCGCCGCGTATGTGCGGATCGCGGCCGACTTCGGGGACGCCGTGCTGCTCGGCGCGACGCTGCCCGGCCGGGACCGGAAGCTGGCGGCGGTGGCGGTGTCCGTGGGGTGGGGTGCGCTGTCGGTGGCCGGGCTGCTCGCCGGCGGGCGGCGGCGGGAGGTTATGAGCCCGCCGGCGGCAGGGCCTCTTCAGGTGTGAAGGTGATGACGAGGTCGGCGCGGTCGCGAGTGGCCGCCACCACCCGGGCGTTGGCCTCGTCCGAGGCGTGGACGAAGCGCTCGGCGTCGGCGCGCGGGCGCCCGAAGCGCTCATGCCGGTCGACCAGCCGCCGGATCCGCTCCGGGGTGTCCAGGTCCACGTACCAGACCTCGTCGAGCAGTGCGCGGACCCGCGACCAGGGGGCGGAGTCGAGCAGCAGGTAATTGCCCTCGGTCACGATGAGCGGGATATGGGGTGCCACGGGGATGCTGCCGGCGACCGGCTCCTCGATCCGGCGGTCGAACGCCGGGGCATAGACCGCGCTGTCCGGCTCCGGTGCGCGCAGCCGCGCCAGCAGCGCCGCATATCCGGCCGGATCGAAGGTGTCCGGCGCGCCCTTGCGGTCCGTACGGCCCAGGCGGCGCAACTCCGCCTCGGCGAGATGGAAGCCGTCCATGGGGACGAGTGCCGCCTGCCCGGCCAGCTCCGCCACGACATGGGCGGCGAGGGTGGACTTGCCGGCGCCGGGCGGCCCGGTGATGCCGAGCAGCCGTCGCCGGGCGGGCGTCGCGGGCTCGGCGAGCCGGCGGGCGCGGGAGAAGAGTTGCCGGGGATCCATGGTGCGTCCATCGTGCCCGATCGGCGGCGCAGCGGCCGGAGGCGCCCCGACCGGCGGCCCGGCGCCGGCCGGCCGCGTCGGCAACTCGACGCAATCCTTCGCTCGCCGCCACGCTCCGCTCTTCCGGCTCGCGCCCGGCCTCCGTTTCTCAGCCGAGGTACTCCATCCCGTACTTGGCGCCGATTTCGTTGAGGCGGTCGAGGTCGGGGTGGCCGCCCTTCCGCATGACCGGGCCGGCTTCGCAGATGTCCTCCACGAACTCCTCCCAGCCGCCCGGCGCCGAGATCTGGAGGCACCGGGCGGGCGGCTGGGAGGCGTTGCGCAGGGCATGCGGTACGCCGTGCGGCAGCAGAGCGCACATGCCGGGGGTGAGGCGATGGGTGGTGCCGTCGAGGTCGACCTCCATCACGCCGTCGAGGACGTAGAGGAACTCATCGGCGTGGTGGTGGATGTGCGGGGGGATGTCGACGTCGAGCTGGTTCTCCAGGATGGCGAGCCGGCCCTCCGTGTCGGCGGTGCGGGCCTTGACGTCGCATCCGGGCGGCAGGGGGACGCGCCCCGGTCGCCGTTCGCCGGGCTGAAGTACGAGAAAGCGTTCCTTGGACATGGTGATCGCGGGTCCTCTCCGGGTCTGTCGGCCGTCGGCCGTCGGCCGTCCACCGGGCCGTCCGGGCCGTCCGGACACCTGGGCGGCGATGCGGCCGGTGCGGCCGGTGCGGCGCCGGTGCGGCGAGCGACGATATGGAATCGGAATCCGATTCCGTTTCACGAGCCTAGCAGTAGCATCGGCCGTGTGGCACCCACTTCGACCTCCTCCACGCCCCCGCGCAGACCGCGCGCCGACGCCGAGCGCAACCGCACCCGTGTGCTGGACGCCGCGCGGGAGGTGTTCCGCGCGCGTGGCGACGAGGCGCAGATGCCCGAGGTCGCCCGGGCCGCGGGGGTGGGGATCGGGACCGTCTACCGGCACTTCCCCAGCCGGGCGGCGCTGATCGCCGCCGTGGGGGAGCAACGCCAGGCGGAGATTGTGGAGTTCGGGCGCAGCCGCTGTCTGCCCAGCGCGGCCGCCGCCGACGGGCTGGCCGCCTATCTCGCGCACATCGGAGAGGTGCTCAGCGCCGAACGCGGGCTGTCCGCCTCGATCGAGGCAGCCTTCGGATCCACCGAACCGACCGGCGAGGGACGGGACCGGGCCGAGACGGTCGCGGCCCAGCTGCTCGCCCGTGCCAAGGAGGAGAGCACGGTGCGCGCGGATGCCGAGGTCGGTGATGTGGTGATGATCGTGTGCGGGCTGGCGGCGGTGATCCGGCACGACGCGGGGGACTGGCGCCGTTACCTGCGCAACGCCTGTGCGGGACTGCGGGCCTGACCGTACGGCCGCGGGTCAGGAGGCGGAGTCGGTCCGGTCCGCGAGGCCCAGGCGCCACAGGGACGTGACCTCGGCGGCGCGGGCCACATGGAGCGGGTCGGAGGTGTCCCGGGCGCGCGGATGGCGCGGGGTGACACCGAGCCGACCCAGGACCGTGAGGCCGGCCTTGGCGAAGGCGTCGAGGAGTTCGGCGTGCGGACGCAGCCCGAGGTGCTCCGCCAGGTCGGAGAGGATCAGCCAGCCCTCGCCGTCCGGTGTCAGATGGTCCGCGAGGCCGTTCAGGAAGCCGTGCAGCATGCGATTGCCCGGGTCGTACACCGCGTACTCCACGGGGGAGGTCGGTTTCGCGGGCACCCATGGGGGGTTGCAGACGACCAGGGGGGCGCGGCCGGCCGGGAACAGATCGGCCTCGATGACCTCCACCTGCCCGGCGACACCCAGGCGTTCGGTGTTCTCGCGGGCGCAGGCCAGCGCCCGCGGATCCTGGTCGGTGGCCACGATCCTGCGCACCCCGCGCCGGGCGAGCACCGAGGCCAGCACGCCGGTACCGGTGCCGATGTCGAACGCCAGCTCCTCGGTGGGCAGCGGCGCCTCGGCCACCAGGTCGACGTATTCGCCGCGGGCCGGGGAGAAGACCCCGTAGTGCGGATGGATGCGGTCGCCGCCGAGCGCCGGAATCTCGACGCCCTTCTTGCGCCATTCATTGGCGCCGATCAGGGCGAGGAGCTCACGCAGCGAGACGAGAGTGGTGGTCGGGTCCGCACCCGCCGTGGGGCCGGACGCGGGCGCGTCGGCGGGCTCGCCGGGGCCGTACGCCCGGGTGCAGGCCTCGCGGACATCAGGGGCGCGGTGCAGCGGGACGGCGAAGGTCGCGTCCAGGGGGACCAGCAGCATGCCCAGGATGCGGGCACGGTGATTCTGCGCGGCCCGGTGCAGATGGAACGCCTGGGTGACATCGGCGGGCGGCGTCTTGCGGGGGCGCCGGTCGATCCGGCGGGCCATCGCCGTCAGCAGCTGACGGGCGTTGTGGAAGTCGCCGCGCCACAACAGCGCGGTGCCCTCACAGGCGAGCCGGTAGGCGTCGTCGGCCTTGGTCCGGTCGTCCGCGAGGACGATACGGCGCGGCGGCGGGGCGCCGTTCTCGGAGCGCCAACGGGCGGAGCGGGGCTGGTCGGCCTCGGTCCATTCGACGACCGGCGGGTGGTTCACCGAAGAGTGCCTCGTGTGTGTGGTGGGAGCCCTCCCAGGGTGCCGCCCTCGGAGCGGCGCCGGTCCGGCGCCGGGGGAGCGGTGCGCTCGCAGGAGACGGTGGGCGGGGTGGTGGGACGGTTGACTTTACTCCGTATCGGGATCGGTCTCGGCCGCACCGGCACGAGGACGGGCGGCGGCACAGGGCCCGGCGTCAGCCGATGCCGAAGGCCCGGGCGTAGCGCACCGTGCCGCGCGGCGGTGGGGAGCCGTCCAGGGAGAGCGCCATGAAGGCCTCGTCCGGCCAGGGCTGCGGCGGCAGAATGCCGAACCGGGGGGCGGCCGGGGCGAACCCGAAGCGCGGGTAATACGGCGGATGGCCGAGCACGATCGCGGTCCGCTCCCCGGCGGCCCGCGCCGCCTCCAGGAGCGCGCGGATCACCGCATCGCCCGCACCGCGCTTCTGGTACTCGGGCAGCACCGCGCACGGCGCGAGCGCCACCGCGGGCACCTCGTCGACATGACAGCGGGTCAGCAGGGCATGGGCGGCCGGGGTGCCGTCCGGAGCGTTGGCCACATAGGACAGGCCGGGCAGCCAGGCCGACGGGTCGAGGCGCAGCGCGTCGACGAGATCGGCCTCCCCGGCCGACTCGAAGGCGGCGAGGTGGATCCGGCGGACGGCCGCGGTGTCCGCGGCGGTCTCGGGACGGGGACGCCAGGGGGCGGGGCCCTCGGCCAGGCCCCCGGCGCCGCGGTCGCCGGGCCCGTGCGCGCCGTCGGATGCGTGGATGCCACTCATGCCGTCATCGTCGCACCGGGGGCCGACGTCCGGCCAAGGGATTTCCGGCCCGCCGCCGCCCCGTCAGTGCGCCGGCTGGCGCTCCGGGCGGCGCATCAGGAAGGCGGCGGCCGAACCGGCGGCGAAGAGGGCGACGACGGAGAGGGCCGTGCTCATCCAGGAGGTGCCGAGCCAGTGCCCGCCGAAGTAGCCGAGGCTCACGCTGTAGGCCGCCCAGGCCAGGCCGGCCAGTGCGGACCAGGGGAGGAACTCGCGGACCGTACGGTGCGCGACACCGGCGCCCAGGCTGACCACGGAGCGTCCGGCGGGGGCGAAGCGGGCCAGGACGACGATGCCGCCGCCGCCCCGCGTCAGCGCCGTACCGAGTCGTTCCTGTGCCGTGGCCAGCCGGCGGGAGCGGCCGATGGCGCGGTCGAAGCGGTCGCCGCCGCGCCGGGCGAGCCGGTAGGCGACCATGTCGCCGAGCACGGAGGCGGTGGCC
Organism: Streptomyces sp. bgisy130; assembly: GCF_057708345.1. NCBI lineage: Bacteria > Bacillati > Actinomycetota > Actinomycetes > Kitasatosporales > Streptomycetaceae > Streptomyces > Streptomyces sp. bgisy130. The sequence continues at coordinate 18,468 of NZ_JBYISA010000005.1, read as the reverse complement.
GCGCACAGCATCAGGGACAGCATTTCGGCCAGGTGGGCACCGCTGTGAACGGTGGCGGTGACCCCGGCGCCGCCGACCGCGTCCGCCGCCGTGCCGGTGCCGGCCGCCGTAGTGGCCGCGGCGATCACCAGGACCCCGCTGGGCAGGATCGGGACGAAGACGTCGAGAACGATCGAGATGCTGACGATCACATACACCCAAGGGCTGCCGCCGAGGGACCCCAGGCTTTCCAGCAACGTCCTTCTCCCGGTCCGAACCCCGCCGCTAAGTCGCTCGGTGCGGCAGGGGCGGCGCTACAGCCATACAGCGTACGCCTGGCCACGGTGGCCGAAAGGGTGGGGGTGGGATGCGCGGGAAGCGGCATTGGGTGCGCGACACCCGGGACGCGCGGTATGCCCCTGATGGGGAGGAACGGCCCGCGCCCGGCGTGTCCCGCCCGTGGGCCGGCGCCGGGCGCGCTACGGCCCGTACGGCAGAGCTGCCGTACGGGCCGTGAGGGGCGGGCCGGGATCCGCCGAAGCGTGGGGCGTCAGACGGCGGAGGGCTCTCGCTGGGCGGCCGGGGCCGCCTCCGCTCCGCGGTCGCCGAAGAAGACCCGGTCGAGGGCCCATGCGCCGGGGCCGGTGAAGAAGATCAGCAGGAACGCCCAGCAGTACAGCGCGGCGGGCTCGCCGCCGTTCTGTATCGGGAACAGCCCCGAACCCTGGTGCATGGAGAAGTACGCGTACGCCATCGAGCCGGAGCTGATGAACGCGGCGGCGCGGGTACCCAGGCCGAACATCACCAGGAGGCCGCCGGCCAGCTGGATCACGGCCGCGTACCAGCCCGGCCAGCTGCCGGTGGGGACGGTGCCGCCCTGGCCCATGGCGCCGCCGAGGACGCCGAAGAGCGAGGAGGCGCCGTGGCAGGCGAAGAGCAGGCCGATGACGATCCGGAAGAGCGCGAGCGCGTGCGGCGTGGATCTCTGGGTGAATGAGGTGAGCGGGGTGGACACGTGGGGACTCCTACGGCTTCTGGGGACGACGTAACCGTGAAGGGCACAGGTTAGGGACACCTAATCTGTACTTGCAAGTTCAACCTCTGGCCATATGGGATCTTTGGCTGGAAGCGGCCGCACCTGCCCCGAAACCACTCCCGCCGCCGACGCCACGTCCGTTGCCGAAGTCACGCCCGCACGCATACCGCCACCCGCGGTCGGGTCCGCGTCCCCGGCCGCCGCCCGCAGCGCCGCGCGCGCCACCGCATCCGTATCCGCCAACGTGACCGACCCGACACCGGGACGTGCCCCGGCCGCGGTCACCCAGTGCACCCCCTCCGTCGGCACCCCGACCGCGAACCGCCGCGGATGGCGCCGCCCGTCGGCCCCGATGAGGTGGTATGGGCTCGGCGACACATCGAGCCCGCCGCTCTCGTAGCCGTCCACGGTGTGCGGCCGGCCGCCGCCCTCGGCCAGCAGCCGGGCCAGCAGCGGGTCCGCAGTGCGCCGGACATCCGGCTCCGGCAGCCGCGCCTCGATCAGGGCCGTCGCCGTCACCGTGGAGCCCGGCACGTCCGGCGAGTGCGCCGTGAAGCCGGGCTCGCGGCCGTCGGCGGAGCCGGGCCGGACCGTCATCCGGGGCCCGACCACCTCCAGCACCCCGGCCTCGATCAGTGCGGTCATCTCCTCGATCCGGCGCCGCGGCGGCCCGATGGAGAGAAAGGCGTTGAGCGGGGTGTACCAGCGGTCCAGGTGGTCACGGCGGGACGCGCCGGCCAGCCCGCCGTGGTCGACGATCTGCCGCAGCTCGTTGCGCAGATCCCGCAGCACGTCCAGGGCCGCCTTGACCGGGCCGGACACATTGTCCTGGCGGGCGTGGGCGATGTCCGCCCGCAGATGGTCCAGCAGCCACTCCCGGAAGGCGGGGCGGCCGGCGAACGACCGCTCCGCGTGCGGCCGGGAGACCCGGTCCCAGTCCCAGCGCTCGCCCGGCCCGATCCCGAACGCGTCCAGGGCGGCGGCCTCTTCGGGGCTGCGGTGCGCGCTGCCCAGGAAGCGCTGCCGGAACCGCTCCCGGAAGAGAGGGTCCGGCATACCGCCCGCATCGCGCCGCGCCAGCAGCGCCTCGTAGTAGACCGTCTCCACCTCCTTGGCCACCAGGGGCCAGACCTCCGCCAGGAAGTCGGGCAGCTCACCGGAGTCCGCGCGCTTGCGGAAGGCCGCTATCACGTCCTCGGTGAGCAGCAGCGGCAGATGACGGCCGTGCGCGCCCTTCGCGTTGTCGCCGCGCGCGTGGTACGGAACGCCGCGCCGGGAGCCCGCGTACAGCCGGGGTTCGCGGCCGGACGGCAGATACGTCAGCGTCCCGTCGGTGCCCCGGACGAACCGCCCGCCCCGGGCCGTCGTCAGCAGCGCCATGTGATCGAAGAAGTTGAGGCCGAGTCCGCGCAGCAGTACCGGACGGCCCGGCGCCAGCGCCTCCAGGGCGGCGGAGAGATCGGCGGGGTTGGCGGGCGGCAGATAGTGCAGCCCGTGCCCGGCGGCGTAGTCGGCCAGCCGCCGCTGCTCGGCGTCCGCGACGGCCGGCAGATGGCCCTGGGCGAGGACCACCGCCCCCAGGCCGTGCAGCGTCCGGCCGTTGTCGAGGGTGAGGGACTGGGAGCCGTCGGGGGCCTCGGCCAGCCGCATCGCGCGGGCCGGGTGCATCACCACCCGCACGCCCTGGGGCGCGGTGCGCACCGTGTGGCGGAAGAACCACTCCAGATAGCGCCCGTACAGCGCGCGCCCCGGATAGTCGTCCGGGCCGACCTCGCACCCCTCCCAGTCGTACAGGCTCGGCCCGGTGCGTATCGGGCCGGCGCACGCCACGCTGTCATCGGTGAACAGGGTGACCTGCGAGGCCACGGTGTTCATCAGGAGCTCGGGCGGCTGGGCGGTGCGCCACACCTGGCCGGCGCCGGGCGGGGCGGGATCGATGACATGGACGGTCAGCCGGGAGCCCGGGGCCAGTTCGGCGGCCGAGGCGCAGATCCGCTCCAGCACGCTCGTCCCGCGCGGCCCGGCGCCGACGAGCGCGAGGGCGGGCCGGGGGCGGTGGTCGGCGAAGTGGTCGGCGGCCAAAAGCGGCTCTCCCTGGGGCGGTGGACGGCCGGGGCGCGGCCGCCCGGGAAGTCGGGCGACGAGCAGAAGTGCGCCCCATCATCACCGCCCGTTCCGCCGGCGGAGGAGTCGAGTGGGCAAAATAACGCGGCGGATTCGCAGAACGCACACCTCCGGCGCACAGACGGAGCGTCACGGACGCCGGAACGCCCGCATCATCCGGACTTCGGCCGTTCGGTGCCCGCCGACGGACCGCCCGTGCCACCGGTTTCCCCGCCCCCGCGGGTATCGGTCAGCGCGGCACGCCAGACCGTGACGAGCCGGACACCGCCCCGCTTCTCCCGGCGGGTCTGGTCCAGGGCCAGCCGCGCCGCCCGGCCCGCCAGGGTCAGCGTCATCAGCTGATTGCCGAACCAGGGACCGCCGGTGCGCCGCCACTTCACCGCCGGCCGGGGCAGCCGCCCGTGCCGGGCCAGCAGCTTGCCCAGCCAGCGGCCGGACCGGCTCCAGCCGAAGCGGAAACCGGCCTGGAGCGAGCCGGGGATGCTGTTGTGGACGGGGGAGCAGGTCAGCTGAAGCACCCGGCTCGTGGGGTGCGGACCGGCGCCGCGCCAGTGCGGCTCCGCCACATACGCGTGGTGCACGTCGCCGGACAGCACACAGACCGTGGCCGGGGCGCCGGGACCGGAGCCGGCCTCGGCGATCAGCTCGGTGAGCGCGGTGAACGATCCGGGGAAGGCCGCCCAGTGCTCCAAGTCGGCGCGCTGGCGCAGCAGCTCGCTGCGGCGGGCCCAGCGGGGGCCGCGTTCACCGGCGCACAGCGCGGCGTTCCAGCCCTCCCCGGCATGGATGAGATGCGGCAGCAGCCAGGGCAGCGAACTGCCGAGCAGCAGATGGTCGTAGCTGCCGCGCCCGTCCAGCACCGCCTGCCGCAGCCATTCGCCCTCGGTCTTGTCGAGCATCGCCCGGCGGCCCTCGTCCAGGACCCGGGTGGCCCGGGTGTCGATCATGACCAGCCGCACCCGGCCGAAGTCGCGGCGGTAGCTCCAGCGCGCGTGCGCCGGATCGTTGTCCGCGCCGGCCGCGAACTCCCGCACCAGGTCCGTCGCGTCCGGCACCGCCCGGACCTGCGCGTACAGCTCGTCGGCGGCCAGTTCGGCGGGCGAGAGATTGCCCAGATGCTGGTGGACCCAGTACGACATCAGGCCGCCGAGTATCCGCTCCCGCCACCACGGGGTCGCGCGCATCCGGGCCAGCCAGGACGCCGAGGTGTTCCAGTCGTCGATCACATCGTGGTCGTCGAAGATCATGCAGCTGGGGACCGTGGACAGCAGCCAGCGGACCTCCGGGTCGAGCCAGGACTCGTAGTAGAGGTAGGTGTATTCCTCGAAGTCGGCGACCTGCTTCCACGGCGGCTCGGTGAGGTCGCGGCGGCCGGCCAGCGCCTGCGCGGTCGCCTCGGAGGTCTGGTCGGCGTAGACCTGGTCGCCCAGCAGGAGCAGGACGTCGGGGCGCTGCCGTCCGGAACCGGCGGCCAGGGTGGCGGCGAGGGTGTCCAGCGCGTCCGGGCCGACCGGGTCGTGGTGCGCCTTCGAGGGCGTCGCGGACCAGCGGCAGGAGCCGAAGGCGAAGTGCAGGGGCTCCTGTGCGGAGGCGGGGAGGGTACGGATCGCGCTCGCGGGGAAGTGGCTGCCGGGCAGCGGCCAGACCTCCTCCCCGCTGCCGGTGGGAGTCGCCCCCGGGTCTTCCAGGAGGACCCGGTAGGGCGTCTCGCTGCCGGGCGTCAGACCCGTCACCGGGACCAGCGCGTAGTGGTGCCCGGCGACCTGCCAGGTGTGCTCCGCGCCGGCCGCCCCGTCGTCGCAGCGGACGTGCACCACGCACGGCCGGTCGGTCTCCACCCATACGGTCGCGCTGTCCGCGTCGACATACCGCAGCAGCGGCCCCAAGCGCAGTCCGGCCATCGGGTGCCTCCCCTTCGTCGTGGTCAGAGGATAGGAGCACCAGGGGCGCGGCGGGTGGCCGGGAGGCGGCGCGCCCGCCGGCCGGTCATTTTCCGGCCGGCGGGCGCACGGGTCGGCAGCCCTGAGGAGCGGGGCTCAGCAGCCGTCGAGGATCTTCTTCAGCGCGGCCTTCTCGGCGGAGTCCGCGGTCATGTCGTACTCATGCTTCACCGACACCCACATCCGGGCGTACTCGCAGTGGTACGAGGTCTTGGGCGGCAGCCACTTCGCCGGGTCCTGGTCGCCCTTCTCCTGGTTGAGGTTGTCGGTGACGGCGATCAGCTGGGAGTGGGTGAGATCGTTGGCCAGCTCCTTGCGGCGCTCGGTGGTCCACTGCGCGGCGCCCGACTTCCAGGCCTCGGACAGCGGTACGACATGGTCGATGTCGAGGTCGGCCGGGTCGGTCCAGGTCGCGTCGTCGTAGGCGGAGACCCACTTGCCGCTGGTCGCCTTGCAGCCGCTGTCCTGCTGTACGTCCGTGCCGTCGCGCTTGAGCACCACTTCGCGGGTGTTGCAGTTCTTGCCCTGGTCGATCCAGTGCGGGAACTTGTCGCGGCTGTAGCCGTCCTGCGGGCCCTCGGCCTGTTCCTTGATGTCGGCGAGGTACTTCCGAGCGGTCGCGGCGTCCGGCGGGCTGGGCGGTGCCGCCTGGGCGGACTGGCAGCTCAGCGCCAGCGTGCAGACCAGGGCCGCGGCCGAGCCCGCGGCGAGGGAAACTCGACGCGCGTAGACCTTTTTCATCGAAACTCCCGGAATGTGGGGGGAAGTTGACGTGCGGTGCGCGGCTCATGGTGTCGCTGTGGGGTTTCCGTGAGACGTGCACCAGGTAACAGGGTGACGACATGCCCACGTCAGTTCAAGGGCTGACGGGGCGGCATAACTGCACAACGGCACTCCGGTTGTGTCGCTCCGGCGTATGCGCCCCTCGTCACGCCCCTACAGTGAGCGCGTGCTGCTGCCGGTCAACGCCACTCTCGGGATCGTCCTCGCCGTCCTGCTGATCGCCGCCGTGGCCGTCGCCGCACTGGCCCGCCTCGGCCACACCCGGGCGATCGCCGTCGCCGGACTGCGCGCCGCCGCCCAACTCGCCGCCGTCTCCTACCTCATCGGCTGGGTGGTGCACGCCGTGCCCCGGCTGCTGGCCTTCCTCCTGCTGATGTTCGCGGTGGCGGTACGGACCGCCGGGCGCCGGATCACCCGGAACCGCACCTGGTGGTGGGCCGCCGCGCCGATCGCCGTCGGGGTCGTCCCGGTCGTCGGTCTGCTGCTGCTCGCCGGTCTGGTGCCGCCGCGCGGACTCACCCTGATCCCGGTCACCGGCATTCTGATCGGCGGTGCGCTGACCGCCACCGTCCTGGCCGGGCGGCGGGCGCTGGACGAGCTGGAGACCCGGCGCGGCGAGTTCGAGGCGGGCCTGGCGCTGGGGCTGCTCGACCGCGACGCGCGGATGGAGGTCGCCCGCCCGGCCGCGTCGGACGCGCTGCTGCCGGGGCTCGACCAGACCCGGACCGTGGGGTTGGTCACACTCCCCGGTGCGTTCGTCGGCATGCTGCTGGGCGGGGCCTCGCCCGTGCAGGCCGGTGCGGTGCAGCTGTTCGTCCTGGTGGCGCTGCTGGCGGTGCAGGCGACGGCCTGTGCGGTGGTGCTGGAGCTGGTCGCGCGCGGAAGGCTGCACCGCGTACCCTTGACGCCAGCAGAAGGGGAGTAGCTCTCTGCCGGACCGTCGACATACTGCCCGCCCGTTGTGGCGAGCCGGCGCCCGGAGCGTGGTACGCAGCAGTGCCGCGCCAGCGAGACCTTCGGCCGCAGTGTTCGACGCTGCCGTGCCGAAGCGACCCCTTTCCCGGGCTCTTTGGCGCGGCCCGACCGATCGAGGTATCCCACCCCGTGTTCAGCTTCACCATCGCCGCCGTCGTCTTCGGCGTCGTCTTCCTCGCCGAACTTCCCGACAAGACCGCCCTCGCCGGCCTGATGCTCGGCACCCGCTACCGCGCCTCCTATGTCTTCGCCGGTGTCGCCGCGGCCTTCCTGGTGCATGTCGCCCTCGCCATCGCCGCGGGCAGCGTGCTGACCCTGCTGCCGCACCGCGTGGTGCAGGGCGTGGTCGGTGTCCTCTTCCTCGCGGGCGCCGCCGTGCTGCTGTTCCGCGAGGGCGATGACGAGGAAGAGGTGAAGAAGCCCACCGACCAGAGCTTCTGGAAGGTCTCCGGGGCGGGCTTCATGATGATCCTGGTCGCCGAGTTCGGTGATCTGACCCAGATCATGACCGCCAACCTCGCGGCCCGTTACGACGACCCGCTCTCGGTCGGCGTCGGCGCCGTCCTGGCGCTGTGGGCGGTGGCCGGCCTGGGCATCCTGGGCGGCCGCACGCTGATGAAGTATGTGCCGCTCGCGCTCATCACCAAGATCGCGGCGGCCGTGATGCTGCTGCTGGCGGGCTTCAGCCTGTACGAGGCGATCGCGGGCTGAGTTTTTTCCCCGCCGCCCACCCCCCTTCGGGGGGTGGGCGGGTGTAGAGGAGAGGTTCGGCCGGCCCGGTGTGCCCGGCGCCGCCCCGGACGGGGGCCGGCCCCCGGGGTCCCGGGCCGCCCGGCGCTCAGCCGCCGATGTGCACCGCGATCACGCCGTCCGCCGACGCCTCGACGCGGACGTGGGTGAGGTCGGGTATCTGCACGGTGGGCCCGAACGCGGCCGCCCGGTCGCCGACGCCGACCACCCGCATCCCGGCCGCCCGGCCCGCCTCAATGCCCGCCTCGGAGTCCTCGAACACCAGGCAGTCCCCGGGGGCGAAGCCCAGCTCGGCGGCGCCCTTGAGGAAGCCCTCCGGGTCGGGCTTGCTGGCGCTCACGCTCTCCGCGGTGATCCGCACGTCCGGCATCGGCAGCCCGGCCGCGGCCATCCGGGCGTCGGAGAGCGCGATATCGGCGGAGGTCACCAGCGCGTGCGGCAGCGCGGCGAGGGCGGCCATGAACGCGGGGGCGCCGGGGACCGGCACCACACCGTCCATATCGGCGGTCTCCTGGGCCAGCATCCGGCGGTTGTCCGCCAGGTTGAGCTCCATCGGGCGGTCCGGGAGCAGCGCGGCCATCGTGGCCCAGCCCTGCCGGCCGTGGACGACCTGGAGGATCGTGTCGCCGTCCAGCCCCTGCTCGGTTGCCCAGCGGCGCCAGCAGCGCTCCACTACGGCCTCGGAGTTCACGATCGTGCTGTCCATGTCCAGCAGCAGGGCGCGGGCGGTGAGCGTGGTGGTGGCCGTCATCGGCGGGCTCCTGGGCGCTACGGACGGTGCGGATCGCGCACGTACGGAAGACACGTAGGGAAGAAAACAGAGCGGTCCCGCCCGCCGGTCAGGGAGTGCGGGCGGAACCACTTTGTTTCTTCACGATACAAAACGCGGCGGCTGCGGACAACCGGGCTGGTCAGCGCCCTGCATCGGGGCTGGTCAGCGCTCTGCGCGCCGGGACACGCCCTAGGTCTGCGGAGCGTGTGTCCGGGACTCCAGGGACGCCCGGGTCGGCGCGCCGTAGACCCCGTCCGGATCGCCCGCCACCCCATAGGCCCGCTGGTAGCGCGCCACGGCGTCCCGTACGTCCGCGTCGTAGCGGCCGTCCTCCGGGCCGGGATACACCGCCAGCTGCCGCAGCCGCCCCTGTAGCTCCACCACTTCCGGGCCGCCGGCCCCCTCGCGCAGCACGATCGGCCCGGTGGGCGGGGCGCTGGGGCCGGGGGTGGCGGGGGAGTCGGAGACGCTGCCGGAGGCCCGGGTGGGGGCGGGGGGAGGCGGGGCCGGGGTCCGGTAGGGCCGCAGGCTCGCCGCGGGGGTGGTCGCGTCCGGTGACGGGGAGCGGGTCGCGGTGGGGGAGGGGGCGCCGCCGGGTGCGCGGGCGGAGGTGCTGCCGGTGGGGAGGGCGGCGTCGGGGGAGGCGGTGCCGCGGTCGGGCGCCGCCGTCCGGGTCCGGTCGCCGCCGGAGAGGGCGTCGGTGCCGATCAGTACGGCGGTGGCGGCCAGGGCGGCCCCGGCGGTGAGCAGTACGGCCGGCAGCGCGCGTCGCCGGCGCGGGGCGGCGGTGGAGCTGCCGGCGGCCGGCTCCTCCTCCGGTCCCTCCGACGCGCTGCACGTCCGGGAGGCCGGGCCGGCGGGGCGGTGACGCATACGGGGTATCAGGGGGTCGGCGGGTACCGCGTCCGGCGGACCGGGGGTCAGGCTCTGCCCGGGGGCCGGGGCCGGGGCCGGGGCCGGGGGCGGTCCGGTGGCGGACGATGACGGCCCGTCGGCGTAGTGCACCGCCGCGTCCACCCCGGGTAAGTCGTCCAGCAGGTCACCCCGGCCGAGCGCGGTGCCGTCCGCCCCGCCGTCGTGGTCGTATGCCTCCGCCTTCCCGTCGGGCAGTGACACGTACGGCCGAACGCGCAGCGGATCGAAGTCGTCCGCCGCGGTCGCCGCACACAGGCAGGCCGGCCGGCCGTGGCCGCGTACGGGGGCGAAGCAGTGCGGACAGGTCTGTGCCGTCACGGGTGTTCCCCTCCCTGGAGGCATCGAACCGGCAGCGATTATCCAGACGCCGCACCGGTCCGCGCAGGCGCTCGAAGACATCCGCCCGGCATACCCCGCGTGTCCTTTGGGAGACCCCTGATGCCGAGCGCCGCTCGGCGGGCCATATCCGGCGGAACCGCCCAGGATGGAAGAAGTCCGAAGGAGACACAGCACGGCAAGGGCGGCCGGCGGCGGCCCGGGACGGGACGGACGGCCCGGCACCGCACCGGCCGCTCCGGGTCCCCGGCACCGCACGGGACGCTCCGGAACGGAGGAAGACGCTCATGGCGCAGGACACCGGCGCTCCGGCCGTCCCCGGCGAGGACCGGTCCCCGCGGACCGTCCTCGTCGCGATCGGCGCGCTGCTGCTCGGCCTGCTCATCGCGGCGCTCGACCAGACCATCGTCGCCACCGCGCTGCCCACCATCGTCAGCGACCTCGGCGGCCTCAACCACCTCTCCTGGGTCGTCACCGCCTACCTTCTGGCGGCGACGGCCGCGACGCCCCTCTGGGGCAAGCTCGGTGACCAGTACGGCCGCAAGAAGCTCTTCCAGACCGCCATCGTGATCTTCCTGATCGGCTCGGTGCTGTGCGGTATCGCGCAGAACATGGGCGAACTGATCGCCTTCCGGGCCCTCCAGGGGCTGGGCGGCGGCGGGCTGATCGTGCTGTCGATGGCGATCGTCGGCGATATCGTGCCGCCCCGCGAACGGGGGAGGTACCAGGGCCTGTTCGGTGCCGTCTTCGGCGGTGCGAGCGTCCTCGGTCCGCTGCTGGGCGGGCTGTTCGTGGACCAGCTCAGCTGGCGCTGGGTGTTCTACATCAACGTCCCCGTCGGCATCGTCGCGCTCGCCGTCATCGCCGCCGTGCTGCACATCCCGCGCCCCCGCACCCGGCACCGGATCGACTACCTGGGTACCGTGATGATCGCCGCGGTCGCCGCCTGCTTCGTGCTGATGACCTCGTTCGGCGGCGTCACCTACCCCTGGGCGTCCTGGCCGGTCGTGGGGTGCGGCGTCCTCGGCCTCGCCCTGCTGGGCGTCTTCGTCGGCATCGAGCGGCGGGCCGCCGAACCCGTGCTGCCGCTGCGCCTGTTCCGGCTGCGCACCTTCTCGCTCACCGCCGTCATCGGCTTCGTCGTCGGCTTCGCGATGTTCGGCTCGATGACTTATCTGCCGACGTTCCTCCAGGTCGTCCAGGGCATCAGCCCGACCATGTCCGGGGTGCACATGCTGCCGATGGTGATCGGCATGCTGCTGGCCTCCACCGGCTCCGGGCAGATCGTCAGCCACACCGGCCACTACAAGGTCTTCCCGATCGCCGGCACCGGTGTCGTGGCGCTCGGTCTGCTGCTGTTGCACCAGCTCGACCCGGACAGCGGCGTCGCCGGCATGAGCGCCTGCTTCTTCGTCTTCGGCTTCGGACTCGGCCTGGTCATGCAGGTGCTGGTGTTGATCGTGCAGAACGCGGTGCCCTACCAGGACCTCGGTGTGGCCACCTCCGGCGCCACCTTCTTCCGCTCCATCGGCGGCTCGTTCGGCGTTTCCATCTTCGGCACGATCTTCGCCGGCCACCTCGGCCCGCGGATCGCGGACGCCGTCGCCGGGCAGCAACTGCCGCCCGGCATCACCCCCTCCAGGATCGCCGAGGACCCGCGGACCGTGGCTCAGCTGCCGGCCGGGCTGCGGGCCGGTGTCCTGGACGCCTACGCCGTCTCGATCACCGATGTCTTCCTCTACGCCGTCCCGGTCGTCCTGGTGGCCTTCGCGCTGGCCTGGTTCCTCAAGGAGGAGCCGCTGCGCAGCAGTGTCACCGCGCCCGACACCAGCCAGGTGCTGTCCTCCAACCCCGTCGAGCGGTCCTCACGCGACGAGGTCGCCCGCGCCCTGTCCACCCTCGGCAGCCGGGAAGGCCGTAAGCACATCTACGAGAAGATCGCCGCGCGGGCCGGACTGGACCTCAAACCGGCCGCCGCCTGGCTGATCCTGCGCATCCACCGCTACGGCTCGGTGGAACCGGCACTGCTCGCCGAACGCAGCACCGTGCCGCTGGGCGTGATCAGCGAGAGCGTCCGGCAGATGGAGGTACGCGGACTCGCCACCCGCGAGGGGCTGTTGCTGCTGCTCACCGGCCGCGGACGGGACACCGCGGAGCGGCTCGCGGCGGCGCGTCAGGAGTCGCTCGCGGAGATGCTGGGTGACTGGTGGACCAGGGACCGGCCCACCGATCTCACCGAACTCGTCCATGAGTTGACGGCGGAGCTGTGCGGTTCGGACGCGGAGGAGCCGCACAACGGCGACGCCCGGCCGCCGGTGCCGCGCACCCCGCCGCCCGCGCCCCAGCCACCGGACCTGGCGAAGTGAGCCCGGCCGGCGGGGGCGGCGCCGGCCCCGGACCGTCAACGGCCCCCGGCCAGCCGCTTCTCGAAGAAGATCTCCGCGTAGGGATCGTCGTGGTAGGGCTCGATCTCCTCGAACCCGTGCCGCCGGTAGAGCGCGACGGCCTCCACCAGATCCCGCCGGGTGTCGAGCCGCATCCGCTCGGCGCCCAGCCGCAGCGCGGCCGTCTCGGCGGCCCCCAGCAGCGCGCCCGCGCCGCCCCGCCCGCGCCAGGCGGCCCGTACGAACATCTGCTTGAGCTCCGCGGTGCGCGCGTCCAGCAGCCGCACTCCGGCACAGCCCGCCACGTCCCCGCCGTGCCGCGCCACCAGCAGCACCCCGCCCGGCGGTGCCAGATCGGTGCTCGGGTACTCCGCCAGCCCCTCGTCGATCTCCGTCGCCGTCGAGCGGCGGTCCTCATGGAGCGCGAAGTAGCGGTCGGCCACCTCGGTGTAGTAGTCCCGCAGCAGCGCCGCGGCGTCCGGCGAGCCGACCGGTTCGGCCGAGACGGCCCAGGGGAGACGGAGGGTGGCGGCGTCACTCATGGCGCCATTGTCACGGCCGGGCCGGGGCCCCGCGCAACGCATTTCGGGTGACGCCGCCGGTGACACTCAGCCCTGCTTCGGCCCGGTCTGCTGCACCACCTCGAAGGACCACAACGTCGACCCGGACGCGGCCGGCTTGGGCCGCTCCCCGCCTGCGGCACCGCTGCCCTGCTGGTGCGCGGCCTTCATCGGCCCCTCCATCCACGCCTGGAACGACTCCTCGTCCCGCCAGCGGGTGTAGACGAGGTACTGGTCGGTGCCCTCCACGGGGCGCAGCAGCTCGAACCATTCGAAGCCGTCCGAGGAGTCCACGGTCCCGGCGCGCGCGGCGAAGCGCTGCTCCAGGACCTCGCGCTGCTCGGCGGGGACGGTCAGTACATTGATCTTCACGATGCTCATACCGACCATCGTGCCGCACGCGGGCCGAGGGGCGCAGATCAGGGCCGGGTGCCACGGCCGTGCGGCACCCCGCCCGGTGGCCTCGGCGCCGTCACGTCAGGGGCGGCCGCACCGGGCGCGGCGGCGGCACGGGGCGGCGGCTGCGCAGCACGGCCACCAGCGTGGCCGCCGCCAGGAGCAGCAGTGTGCCGCCGACCGTCAGTAGCCAGGCCGGGATTCCGCCCACCCTCAGGAGCGCGGAGGCGTAGGTGACCCGCTGGAACGGGGTGTCCCCGGCGGTGCGGACGAGTTCGTGGTCGCCGGTGATGTGCCGGGGCTGCGGGAAGGTCTGGTCGAGCGCGGTCAGGAACGTGCGCTTGGTGCCGCCGAGTTCGCGCAGGGCGCCCACGGGGGTGATCCGGCCCGCGAAGAAGACCTCGGGATCGGTGCCGCCGAGGGCGCTGCGTGGCTCCATCCGGTGTGGTGCGAGGACGTAAAGGCCCAGCGACTGCGGTGTTTTGGCGAGGCGGGAGAGTCGCATGGGGTAGACGAGCCGGTCGCTGGCGAAGGAGAGTCGCAGCGGTTCGAGGGTGCCGGTCAGCGGGCGGTGCGCTGTGGCCGGGGCCAGGCGGATTGCGACGTACTCCCAGCGCTGGGCCACATACGGGCGGAGTTCGGTGGCCAGTGCGTCGGGGAGTTGGAACCCATTGGTTTTCAGCCAGTTGCGCAGCGCCTGCGGGTCGGTGGCGGTCAGCCGGGCCACGTCGAACGGGCCCAGGCGCTCGCGGCCGACCACCCCGACCCCGGGGCCGCGGGCTCCGGGAGCCGGGGCCCCGGCGGCGGTGCCGTCCCCCGCGAACGGCCAGTCGCCGCCCCGGGGCCAGAAGTGGTGGCGCCGCTCGACGGACGGTGCGGTCAGCGCGGCGAGCTGGTCGAACAGGCCGGGGTCGCCCAGCTTCACCGTGGCCCGGTGTGGCACGGGCATGATCCACGCGGCGTCGGGGGCGGTGCCGTTCACCGTCAGGCTCATCACGATCCGCTCGGACCGGCCGTCCCAGCGCACCACCGAGGTCTCGCGGTCCACCGCCATGGTGGTCTTCGGATCGTGCACCATCGCCCCGCACCCACAGGCGTACGCCGGTCTGGCCAGCGACACCAGCTGCACGGCCAGCAACATCAGCACCACCAGCAGCGCGCGCCGCCGCCCTGTGGTGCGTGCAGCCACCGCGCCCGTAGCCGTGCCCATCCTCGTCCCCCGTTCACCGCCGCCGGTCAAGTGATCGGCAGCGACACAGACGGCGGCGGGGCGTGGCCGGTTCCCGCCCCTGCCCGGGGGGACGCCGAGGGCCCGGCCGGAAGCATCCGGCCGGGCCCGCTACGCCTGGGGCAGTCCGCGGATCAGACCGCCGCGTCGGCCTTGGCCGCGCCGCGCGCCGCGTGCCGGACCTCCTGCGCCTCGGCCTCGGTCTCGACGGCCGGCGGGGAGCCGGGCAGCGGCTTACCGGCGCTCTCCGACATCAGCAGGACGGCGATGCCGCCGATCACGGCCGCCGCCATCATGTAGTAGGCGGGCATCATCTTGTTGCCGGTCGCGCCGATCAGCGCGGTGACCACCAGCGGCGTCGTCCCGCCGAAGAGCGACACGGAGACGTTGAAGCCGATCGACAGCGAGCCGTAGCGGACCTTGGTCGGGAACAGCGCGGGCAGCGTGGACGGCATCGCCGCGGTGAAGGTGACCAGCAGCAGGCCCAGCGCGGCCATGCCCAGCGCGATGGCGGCCAGCGACCCTTGCCGGATCAGCAGCAGGGCGGGCACGGACAGCAGCAGGAAGCCGAGGCAGCCCGCGCCGATGATCGGCCGGCGGCCGAAGCGGTCGGTGAGCTTGCCCGCGAACGGCTGGACGCCCATCATCAGGACCATCACCGCCAGGACGACCAGCAGCCCGTGTGTCTCGTCGTACTTGAGCTCCGAGGTCAGATAGCTCGGCATGTACGACAGCAGCATGTAGTCCGTGACGTTGAAGACCAGGACCAGCCCGACGCACAGCAGCAGCGCCCGCCACTGACCGAAGATCATCTCGCGGAGGCCGATCCGCTTCTCGGCCTCGCGGCGCGCCTTCTCCTGTGTCCGCGCCTCCTTCTCCAACTGCGCGAAGGCCGGGGTCTCTTCGAGCCGCATCCGCAGGTAGAGGCCGATGATGCCCATCGGTCCGGCGATCAGGAACGGGATCCGCCAGCCCCAGGAGTTGAGGTCCTCGGTGGACAGCAGCGCGGTCATCAGCGTGACCAGGCCGGCGCCGCCGACGTAGCCGGCCAGGGTGCCGAACTCCAGCCAGCTGCCCAGGAATCCGCGCTTCTTGTCCGGCGCGTACTCGGCGATGAAGGTGGAGGCGCCGCCGTATTCACCACCGGTGGAGAAGCCCTGTACCAGGCGGGCGACGAGCAGCAGGATCGGTGCGCCGACGCCGATGGAGGCATAGGACGGGATCAGCCCGATGGCGAAGGTGCCCGCCGCCATCATGATCATGGTGATCGCGAGGATCTTCTGCCGGCCGATCCGGTCACCGAGCGGCCCGAAGACCATGCCGCCGATGGGCCGCACCAGGAACGCCGCCGCGAACGCTCCGAACGTCGACAGCAACTGCGCGGTCGGATTCCCGGACGGGAAGAAGACATGTCCGAGGGTGACCGCGATGTAGCTGTACACGCCGAAGTCGAACCACTCCATCGCATTGCCGAGCGCCGCGGCCGACACCGCGCGCTTGACCATCGCGGGGTCGACGACGGTCACCTCGCCCGATGCGTGCTGCGCGGAATCCGCGGCGCGGTCCTGCGGGGCACCGGATGCCGCATCTGCTCGACTGCCGACGGGGTGACGGGGCCCGGGGGCAACGGGGGACTGCGTCGGCACGTGCTCGCTCGCCTGCGCTCTCTTGGACGACAACATGACATCGCCCGCCGTGGGGAGGCGGGCAAAACCCGTCATGACGCGACGGGCAAAGGTCGACCATAGGGGCAGACCGGATCATCACGGACGGTGCGCGGACGACCGCGCAGTCGGCCGTATACCCGCTCCTTGCAGGGGAAACGCCCTTTCGGGAAACACTTTGGGACACCTGCGGCTGTGATCCATATCGCGAAGATCCGCTGCAACCATCGGCCCGTTGTGACGTGTGCCATGCCCCATGGGAGGCGGGTGCGGCCGGGCAGGAAAACGGCGCGGCGGGCCAGACCGCACCGCCGCGCCGAGGTGGATCGTCGCGTTCCCTCAAGGATCAGCCATGACGGCCCGCCCCGCCACTCGGGGGCGCCCCGGCCCGGTACCCCGGTGCCGCGGTCCGGGCCGCCGCGACCTCACGGCATCCACGCCTCGTACGACATGACCTCACCCGACTTGATCTTGAACTCCGGCTCGTCCTTGGTGAAGGTGATCTCCAGCCCGAGGAGGTCGCCGGTCCGCGGGTCGAGGATCACCATCTGGCGGGTGGAGTTCATCGCGCCGTCCGGGCCGTCGTACACATACGCCTGCCCGCGCCGGCCCAGCCGGTCGGTGACCACCCCCGCCGGCCGCAGACCGTCCGCATCGGCCAGCATCCGGACGACGGCGGCCGTCTCCCGTGGCCCCGGCGTCCACTCCTGACGGAACGAGGAGAGCGCCGACAGAAGTTGCGGCGTCGTACTGGTGCCGTCCGCTCCGCCGTACAGCCAGGAGAGCTGTTCGCGCAGCTTCCCGGCGTCCGTCGCGGGCTTCGTACGGGCGGCCAGCCCGCTGTGCCGGGCCTCCGAGCCCGCCGGGTAGGTCTTGCGGTGCAGCACCTTGCGGTCGCTGACGGTCTGCCAGGTACCGTCGTTGTCGTGGATCACCGGACGGCCCGGGTGCCGCGGGTCGGTGGCCACGACCAGCTCCGAGCCGCTGCCGTCGTCGTTCCAGCTGGTGATGCGCTCCTCGGGCACGGTTACGGGGGGCGCGGCGTCCGGGCCCGACTCCATGCTCATGTACCAGCTCTGGAGGTGGCTGCCCCGCCGCGGCCCGTCCTCGCGGCCCGCCGCCCGCGCCCTGGCCTCCGCCCGGAGGGCGAGGGTGTCCAGCGACACGGACGGCGCGTCGGCGTGTACGGACAGGGCGAGCGGCGCGGCGACGGCGGGGCTGCTGCCGGCGCCGGAGAAGGTCAGCACCAGGGCCGCGGCGGCCGCCGCCGACGCGGCGGCCAGGCCCATCAGCAGGGGCCGCCGGCGCAGCGGACGCGGGCGGCCGCCCGGCTCGGCACCGGCCGTCAGTGCCGCCAGTTGGGCCTTTGCCCGTGCGGTCAGCGGGCGGTCGCGCCAGGGCCCCTCGTCGGCGGAGACGGGGTCGGCGCGGCGCAGCAGCTCCAGTTCCTCAGTCATGGCGGCGGCCTCCCGCTCGGGTCGGTACGGGGTAGGGGGTGAAGGGACGGGAGGCGGCCGGGCGCGGCGCCGGTTCCGGCGAGGGGGGCGCCTCGGGCCGTGGTGGGGGCGCCTCGGATCGGGCAGTGCCGCGCTGGCGCATCCGCTCGATCTGGGTACGGAGCCGGCCGCGCGCCCGGTGCAGCCGCATGGCCGCCGCGCTCTGACCGCACCCGAGGGTCACCGCCAGCTCCTCGATGGTCAGTTCCTCCCAGGCCGTCAGCCGCAGCACCTCCTGGTCGGCGGGGGAGAGCCGGGCCAGCGCCTCGTGCACCCAGGAGCCGGGCCGCTCGGCGTCCGGACTGTCCACGGTCTGCCGGCGGTGCGCCGCCTCGTGACTGCCGAGCCGGTGCAGCAGCCGCCGGTAACGGCTCAGCCCCCGCACCGTGTTGGCCAGAGTGTTCCGGGCCACCCCGTACAGCCAGGGCAGCGGCGCATCGGGGAGCTCGGTGCGGCGTCTCCAGGCTATGGAGAAGACCTCCGCCACCACTTCCTCGACCTCGTGTGCCTGCCCGTCCAGCCGCCGCGCCACGAAGCGGCTGACCGCCCAGTAGTGCGCGCGATAGGCCTCGGCGAAGGCGTCGTCCGTGCTCATGAACCCTTGGTGTCCGGCATGGCCCCGATCTTCACACCCTCCGGGGTGAGACTTGCCACCCCGTCTCGTCCCCCGCGCCGGTGAGGACCGCGACGGCTCCGGACACCTACCGGGCATGAAGTTTCCCGTGAAGTGGCTGACGACCACTGACCACAAGACGATCGGCACGCTCTACCTGGTCACCGCGTTCGCCTTTTTCTGCCTCGGCGGTCTGCTGGCCCTGGTGATGCGCGCCGAACTGGCCCGTCCCGGCCACCAGATCGTGTCGAACGAGCAGTTCAACCAGGCATTCACGATGCACGGCACGATCATGCTGCTGATGTTCGCGACGCCGCTGTTCGCCGGATTCGCGAACTGGATCATGCCGCTCCAGATCGGCGCCCCCGATGTCGCCTTTCCCCGGCTGAACATGCTCGCGTACTGGCTCTATCTCTTCGGTTCGCTGATCGCCGTCGGAGGATTTCTGACGCCCCAAGGGGCCGCCGATTTCGGCTGGTTCGCCTATGCGCCGCTCTCCGGCGCGGTGAATTCCCCC